>JAZRBO010000001.1:0-17000 GCA_045635125.1 Alphaproteobacteria bacterium
TCTTTAGTTGATGTATGGGCCAACATTGGCAATATTGCTATTAACTCCACAGATAAAACAGGATCTGTTTATATGAGAAAAATTCCCAATCCACATGCGGTACGCGATATCCTGCGCCAGCAATACACCTTGGCTCGTCAAAAGAAAGGAACGGTTGTTCTCGAAAGTTTGGCCGGATAATAAAAAAATATCCACAAACGCCGTTCATACGGCGTATTTTTCTTGCATTCAGAAAAATACTTTTGTATGCTGATTCTGTATTATATTTAAACGAAAGGAATATATATATGAAAAAAGTCATTTTAACATCCGTAGCCGCTGTTGCTTTTGCTATGATAGCAACAACAGCTGGTGCCGTAGACAGCACCGGTTGCGGTTTGGGTAGCATGGTTTGGCGGGGTCATAAAGGGATTGTTCCTCAAATTTTAGCTGTCACAACAAACGGAACTTGGGGAAATCAAACCTTTGGTATCACAACTGGTACTTTGGGATGTGATCCTGAAGGTCGTATTACTGGTGGAACTGGTCGTATGTTGTTAACATTCTTGGAAAACAATATGGAACAATATGCGCTGGATGCCTCCCGCGGCCAAGGTGAAACCCTTTATACTGTTGCCGGCATTTTAGGCGTACCAGTGGAAAAAGTAGCTGCAGTTTCTCAAGCTAACTTTGATACGCTGTTCCCTGATGAAAACACAGAAGTTATCACAGTTGCAACTAACTTGATGAACTTGCTCAGTGTTCCAGCATAATCGAGGAAACATGATACAAAACAGGACCCTTTATTACTTTATAGCGGTCCTGTTTTTGTATTTTATCCCCATTCAGGCATGGGCAAATATTGCGATTGAGGTAGCTGATACTCGTCAATGGCATACGTTAATGCATTACAGACCAAGCCTGTTTGGAGGAGTCAAAAGCACAATTGATTCTGAAGATTTCTTTTTGGCTTCAGACGGAAAAACAAATCCGCTATCTGAATTACAAGCAACCCGTGATTTGTTTTCAGGAACAAATAAAGATCGTCAGTGTCTTTTTCCCGCCCGATACCGATTTTTAAAAGAAAACAATCTAATTAGTGCACCTTTTCCTGAATGCTCGGACTATACTCAATTTAAAAAAGATTTAAATCCGGCCGGTTTAACATTATTGTATACAGACGCCTATATGAATAATCCGGCATCTTTGTTCGGACATACACTTATGCGCGTTGATATACCGGAAGGACGCACCCAATTAGTAGCCCACGGTGTCAATTACGGAGCTTTTGTTTCCCCTGATGACAATGGTGTTTTATTTGCAATACTCGGGTTGACTGGCGGTTATCAAGGCGGGTTTACCGTCAACCCCTATTATTCCGTCATTAATACCTACAATAATATTGAAAATCGTGATATTTGGGAGTTTCATCTCAATTTAACAAAGGATGAATTGGATCGCTTTGTTGCCCATTTATGGGAACTGGGACACACCAAAACTCGTTATTTTTTCTTTACAGAAAATTGCTCTTATCTGTTAATGGAAACATTGGATGCCATTCGACCACAAGCGAAACTGGCTGATGATTTCCCCTTACAAACCATTCCCTTGGATACATTAAAAGCCGTCAATAATCGGCATAATTTAGTCGGAAAGATTCATTATCGTCCATCCCGACAAAAAAGAATAATATCATCCTATAATAAATTGAATAAAAATCAAAAAAAAGCTTTATTATCATTCTTAAAAGATAATACAATTCACCCTAACTTATCACCGGAACAACAGGCAAGCGTTCTTGAAACAGCCTATGAGTATATTCAGTATCAATGGGAATCACAAAACATTCCACTAGATGAATATCGCCAACGCTCTTTTCGACTTCTCAAAGAACGCAGAAAACTCCCTCCGGCAAACCCTATTAATGTCACCCCACCCCCTTCCCCTCTTTCAGCACACGACTCTAAGCGCATTTTATTAACACAGGGATGGGAACAAGGAGAGGCCTTTCAAGAAATTTCCTTTCGCCCAGCATATCATTCGTTAACCGAACGCCCTGACGGACTACGAATTGGTTCCGAAATCAATTTTTTAAATACCACACTTCGATATTATACAAAACGAAACAAGCTTGTTCTACAACAATTAGATATTGTTAATATTTATTCCGTTTCTCCACAAACGCCGTTATTTCATCCCATATCTTATCAAATTAAAGCCGATATTCGCCGTATCCGAAATCATAAAACAAATCAAGATGGATTGACGGGTATGCTCTCAGGCGGTACAGGTGCTAGCTTTGAAATTCATCCAGATCTGTTTGTTTTTGGATTCGGAAAAACAGCCCTGCAATATGGAAGTGTTTTACCCCATAATATTGGCATTGGAATCGGTGGTGAAATAGGTATACTGGCATACCTGAATAATGCCCAGCTTAAAATGAGTATTGAACGTCTGTTCTCAGATAATTGGTACTTAAATCAAACGAATTTAACATCTGAAGCCGTTTATAATATAAATCGAAATTTAGGCGTTGGTCTTTCTTATGACTGGCAAAAAACAGAAAAAGATAGCACTAATACCTTTCGTTTTAATATCCGTTACTTCTTCTAAATTACCAGTTTTTACACAAGGCAGTCGTTTTTCGATATGATTCCGGCGTATCAATCTGGTAATTCTTTTCCGCAATTTTTTTATTCATATGATCAATAAAAGGTTGAACATCAGACATAATTTGACGAACCTGTTTTTCAAAAGCAGGTTGTACCTCCGCCTGAGAATGCACGATGACCGGCTTAACCCGTCGAACAGCTTTTCTAAGAGCTTTTTCAATATCAGGCCTAAAAAAGTAAACTGCCTCTTTAGCTACACGAACATGATAATTTTCATGATCTTTAACAACCCGATATTCGCATGATTTGGGGCGATATTTTTTATCAATATAAACACGCAATTTGTCATATCCTATTTTCACGGATATTTTACGAACGCCAACACATGCCTTTTTTCCCCTCTGTTCGAGAAAAGGATCCGCCACACTATTCGCCCCTAATTGAACAACGGTTAATCCCAATGTATTCGGCGACACTTTTCCACCATATTCTTTTAAAAACTCATGACGCGACCGATCCGTCCGATATTCTACGGTAGCTGTTTCAGTCTCTAAAACAACCTGCGTATCGACAGATTGACAAAAAGCATTTGCATTTTGCGTCCAAAAAAACGATACTATTAACAAGATAAAAATATACTTCATATGAAGATTCTAACACAGGAATAAAAAAAATGCAAAAAATTATTTCATGGAATGTTGCCTCTATTCGAGCCAGATGGCCTGTTTTCAAAAATTTATTACAACAAGAATCACCAGATATTGTCCTTTTACAAGAAATCAAAGCGACTGAAGACACCTTTCCCTTCATGGATTGCCAAATGGAAGGGTATCATGCCTATATATCCGGTCAAAAAGGATTTAATGGTGTTGCCATTCTGTCCCGTACCCCATTAAAAAACATAACAACACAACTTCCTAATCTATCACAGGAAGATTCGGAACAAGCCCGTTTTATTCAAGCAGAAAATGAGAACAATATCACATTTATATGTGTGTATATTCCCAACGGCAATCCACCGGAAAAAGATCCTACCGACGCCTCTCGATTAGCCTACAAACACCGTTGGATGACAGCACTAAACAATCATATTTCCCAACTGCTTCAAAACGGCAAGTCACTTATTTTAGGCGGAGATTTTAATGTCATAGAACGGGATGATGATGTTTATAATCCCGACTTATATCGTTCAAATGCACTAATGCTTCCATCTGTTCGTTCTGATTTTGGCGATTTAACCCGTTTACCAATAGACAATCTAATACGCCGATTTAATCCAAACCCACACACTTATTCTTTTTGGGATTTTCAAGGTGGAGCTTGGCCCAAAAATAATGGCATGTTATTGGATTACCTGTTTGTCTCACACAATTTATCACATAAAGCAGAAACAGCCTCTATCTATAAAGATGTTCGAGGATGGCCCAAAACATCGGATCACGCCCCTATCGGATGTCTATTGAAAGATATTTAAGTATTTTCAACCAACTGTTTCAATGTATTCAGAGCCGTTCCGGCTGCTTCTTTCGTTGCACAATTTATCCGAATAATTTTGCATCGTCCTGTTGTACCACTTAATAAAACAACATCCCCCTTACGAACACCGACCGTTTCTGCCAAAAATGTGATGACGGCTGCATTTGCCTGCCCGTCCACTGGAGGAGCTTGCAACGCAATCCGCATATGAGAATCATTCCAAATACCCTCTATCCGACTGCGTCTAGCCCGAGGAGTCACCCGAACCGATACCGTCAAAATAGAGCCTTCTAACTTAAACCAATTTTCTATATGTTCCATACGCCATAATATACCATAAATTAGATGAAAAGAAAACTTCTTTTTCCTGATTTGTCGGTTGACAAGCACCTCATATTTTTGTAACCTGAAAATATCCTGGGTTTATCAAAAATGGAAACAAAAACCTTTGATGCCTACTTTAACACTAATACAACGAAAGGAACCCCATGTTATCCAAATATGCCTTCATTTTAAGTGTCGTTCTTCTTACCTCACCGGTTATCGCCGCTCCGACAGAAAATGCTGATAACTTTAAAGCTCCTAGTACAGGAACTTTAAAATTTAATTTACGTCGACTCGGGTTGGAAATGTCCTCAACGGACGTATCTCATGCCCGTGAGTATAAAGATTCTCCGGTTTCTCAATTTAATTCGGACAGTCAAACAGTTATTAAAGGCGTTTTTGACGGAAGTCTTGAATACGATCGTGAAAATCTGCAATGGGACAATACTTTGTTTATGGAATACGGCAAAACAAAATTAAAACCTGTTGATGAGCCGGCCGACACAAACGAAACCGCCGATCAGATTTTATTGACATCGGAATACACACATAAACTATGGAAAGCATATAATTTAGATTTTGGTCCGATGGCTAGTGTCGGATATCAAACTGAATTTACAGAAAACCAAGATGCCCCTAGAACAAAAATTGCCCGAGGAAAAGCCGGCGTTAAGATTTTTAACGGAAATATTGTAAAAGACTTATATTTAGCAGGCGTTTATGAATATGATATGACCTATGCCGAACATATCAGTAAAAGTGCCCTTGAACTCGGTTGGCGTATTGAATACGATGTCCGAGAAGGTGTTCGCTTTTCAACAGATGGCTACTATCGTGATTATTTATCATTCAGCAAATATGTCGGCGAAGATTTAACCTATGATTTAAAAGCAACCGCTCGTATGGATGTCAATTTAACCAAAACATTAACATTTGGTCCTTATGTTTCCTATCGGGTTGGAAAATCCCGACAAGCCGATGTGACAGGCAGTAATTTTATGATTGGATTATCCCTCGGATATCGTGATTTATTTAACATTTTCTAAGGAGAGTTAATATGTTTAAAAATATTTTAACAGAATTTAAAAAATTTGCCATGCGTGGCAATGTTATGGACATGGCCGTCGGTATTATCATCGGAGCCGCTTTTGGAAAAATTGTCGATTCACTCGTAAAAGACATTATTATGCCACCACTGGGCATTTTACTGGGTAAGATTGATTTTGCGAATCTGTTTGTCGTTTTAAAAAACGGAGCAGAAACAGCGGGTCCCTATGTATCATTAGAGGCTGCAAAATCTGCCGGAGCTGTCACTCTTAATATCGGCAGTTTCCTCAATACAATTATCAGCTTTATCATCGTGGCTTTTGCTGTCTTTATGCTTATTAAAGGCATGAATTCATTACAAACTAAACTGGATGCCAAAGAAAAGGCAGATGCACCTGTGCCACCAACAACAAAACAATGTTCCTTTTGTTGTTCAGATATTCCGGTAAAGGCCATTAAGTGCCCCTGTTGTACGGCTGACTTACCCAAATCAAAGAAGTAAAAAACAATAAAAAAAGAGAGGAAAATTCCTCTCTTTTTTTATGATACATTAACTCTTTTGATTCTCTTTTGAAATCATAATCTTCTTTACAATTTGACAAGAAATTTTTCGTACTCCCCTTTGATAAAAACCTTTGCTAATCAACTTTCCTTTTCTATCATATTCTTCATATAAGCCATCCAAAAGATCATTTTTATAAGTACATTTACATCTCAATTGACCATTATCATGGTAATCTTTATATGGGCCATGTAATTTATCATTTCTAAATGTAATTTTAGATAACAATCTTCCATTTTCATAATACGCTATTGATAAGCCATACCTTTTCCCATTTCTAAAAAAGGCTTCCCCCATCATATTACCTTTTCTATAATAGTATTCACTCAACCCATCTCTTTTTCCTTTTTCATTAACAGTATAGGAACAAAAAACTTCACCGGTCGGATAATACGCTTCTTTAACTACTTTTTCCATAAAAAATCTCCTGTTTTATATAACTCTAACGTTATTTTAACACAAGTTGTTTATTTTGTCAACTTTTACAAGAATTTTAAACTATTGACATCCACCCATAAAAAAACACTCTGCCCAAAGCAGAGTGTTTTCAGATACATATGTATCGGATTATGCCAAATAGCCGTCTTTTGTTGCCATATGCTTAACCATACGCACCAAAGCATTGGAATAACCCCATTCATTGTCATACCAAGAAACAATCTTAAACATACGTTTTTCACCTTTCAGATTGTTCTGTAATGTAGCCAAAGAATCATAGATCCTTGCATGAGAATCATTGATGAAGTCTGTAGATACCAATTCTTCATCTGTATATCCCAATGTTCCCTTCATATATGTTTCAGAAGCTTTTTTCAAAGCGGCATCAATTTCTTCAATGCTTGTATCCCGAGCGGCAACAAATGTCAAATCAACAGCAGAAACATCAGCTGTCGGAACACGGAAAGACATACCCGTCAACTTCCCTTTTACAGAAGGCAACACCTCACCAACGGCTTTAGCTGCACCTGTTGTAGACGGAATAATGTTGATAGCAGCCGCACGACCACCCCGCCAATCTTTTTTGGAGGGACCATCAACTGTTTTTTGCGTCGCTGTGTAGGAGTGAATCGTTGTCATCAACCCTGTTTCAACACCGATACCTTCTTTAATTAACACATGAACCAACGGGGCCAAGCAGTTTGTTGTACAAGAAGCGTTAGATACGATTGTATGAGCTGTCGGATCAAATTCATTTTCATTAACACCGAACACCATCGTTTTGACTTCACCTTTACCCGGGGCTGAAATCACAACACGTTTAGCGCCAGCGATTAAGTGAGCTTTTGCTTTTTCAGAATCTGTGAACAAACCTGTAGATTCGATAACATAATCAATGTTCAAATCTTTCCAAGGCATTGTTGTTAAATCCCGTTGAGCCATTAAACATTTAACTTCGTTTCCGTTAACAACTAAGATATCATCTTCTTCTAAAGCCGCATCTGATTTTTTCGTTGTAATATCGGCTTTCATCTTACCGTGCACAGAATCATATTTTAACTGATAAGCGAAATATTTCGCATCAGTGCTCATATCAACAACGGCGACGACATCGATACCTTTTCCCAACAAGCCTTGTTCAGTAATAGCCTGAAAGACCAAACGACCAATGCGGCCAAAACCGTTAATAGCAACACGTACTGTCATAATACTTTTCTCCTTTATAATAATTTATGACGAAAATCAGGCTTTATTTAGGCACATTTTTAGTAAAAAATCAAGGATAATTTGTGATATTGCAAAGTTTTTTAAGTCCTGTTTTTTTTACTTGACTTTCGAACAACAATACGACACAAATAAATAAACCAACAAAAGGAGTATACTATGGTTAAAATCGTTCCCGACGCAATTGAAATCTTAACCCCAATTGATGCTCAGTCCATTTTAAAACATTTAGAATTATGCATTCGCAACTGTTATAAATCCGAAGACAAAATAGAACCCGGATCTGCCGAAAAAATGATTAGAAAAATCATTGAATTAAAACACGAAGCAATGCTAGAACATTTTGCCATCACGGTTCGTTTAATTACAGATATTGGTGTTTATAAAGACTTAACACGTCATCGAATTGCTAGTTTTGCCATTGAAAGCACTCGTTATTGCAATTACAGCAAAGGAAAATTTGGTTCTGAAATTACTGTTATGGAACCTCCTGAACTTATTCCGGGGACAGAAGCTTACCAAACTTGGTTTAAATGTATGCAAGATATTGAAACCGCTTATAATACTCTAGCAGCTCAAGGTTATAAAGCAGATGTTTGTCGTATGTTATTGCCTCATTCCACCAGAGCTTCTGTTATTATGACTGCAAATCTACGTGAGTGGCGCCATATTTTTAAATTACGCACGGCAAAAGCCGCTCATCCAACCGTTCAACGGGTAATGAAAAAACTTCTCGCGTCTTTTAAAGAACAATTACCCATCATTTTTGATGATATCGAGATTGAGAATTAACCCTTTAACCGCTTAATCACTTTTTGCATTAAAGTTGAAAAAGGATACTTGTTAAATTCTTCCGGATGGACATAAACACCGTCCGGAAAAATTTTTTCTTCACATTCTACATATTGAAAACAAAGGGTCAATTTAAAATGCGTAAAAATATGTGATACTTGTACTGATGAATCACAAGCATCTCTAGGAAATAAAATAGGATCCGTATCATATACCCAAGGGAACTCATATAATCCAGACAGCAACCCCTTCCCTGGTCGAATACGAATAAAATATTCACCATTCCGATTGTGAATCAAATAAACAATACCTGTACGTTCGCCTCGCTTTGCTTTTTTAATCAAAGGAATCTGAGAGGCATTTCCCATATGACAAGCTCGACAGACAGAAGCCCAAGGACACTTTGAACAAATCGGCTCAGGAGTTGTACAAATCATTGCCCCTAAATCCATAATCGCCGAAGCATAATCTGCACCTGCCTGTTTTGGCGTAATTTTCTGAGCCAACTCATAAATCTCTTCTTTTGTAACGGCGTGCGTCAATCCATACAACCGTGAAATGACTCGAATTACATTTCCATCAACAACTGTCTCTGGCATATTAAATGCAAAACAACAAATACTAGAGGCAGTATAAGGTCCAATCCCTGGTAACTTTAATAAAGCATCCCGATTCGCAGGAATTTTACCATCATATTTTTCCACTAAAACACGTGCGCATTCATGAATCTTTTTAGCTCGAGTATAATATCCGAGTCCCTGCCAAGACATTAAAACATCCTGTAAATCAGCCTCCGCCAAACTCTGAATTGTTGGAAACTTTTCCATCCATTTAACAAAATAAGACCGAACCGTTTTAACCGTTGTTTGCTGTAACATAATTTCAGAAATCCAAACTGCATACGGATCTGAATGCGCCCCACCCCGTACACGCCATGGCATTTCTCGACCATTTACGGCATACCATTCCAACAAATTCTGAGCTAATGGAAAAGAATTAAACTTCATCTGTATCCGCAAATGCATCCGAAGGAAGAACCTGTTTGGGATCTGCTAAAACATCATTCAACGACGGCATTCCTTCATTTTCCAGTGTTTTAGGAATGATTTTAACATCATCTTCCGCATCTGGATCATATTCAGCCTGTTGTGGTGTCATTTCAGGCTGCGCTTGTTGTTCGGTATCATCCGTCGGCACATCATCTTCCACAAGATCTGTCCCGCCACTAACTGTAATCATTTCTTCCTGCTGAGTTGTTTTAAGTGTTTTAGCCAAAACTTGTAGTTTCCGATGCGATGCTGGGTCGACTCGCAAAAAGACATCCTGACCGGCTTTAATCCGTTCTTGCATAATGAGTAACGACAAAGGATTTTCAACTTGCTCCTGAATCAACCGCTTCAAAGCACGCACCCCAAATTTAGATGTAAACACTTCATCAACAAACCAATCCTTGGCTTTATCATCAATAATAATATTTAAGCCAATAGCCTTAGCCCGTTTTAAAAGCTTATTCAAATGAATATCAACAATCACTCGTAAATGTTCTTCTTTTAACTGATGGAAAGAAATAATATCATCTAATCGGTTTAAAAATTCTGGCCGAAAATATTCCGTTAATCGCTCTACCCGTTGATAACTGGGCAAATTAGCACCTACGTTAGATGTTAAAATAACAATTGTGTTTCTAAAATCAACCGTTACCCCTTTACTATCAGTCAATCGACCTTCATCCAATAATTGCAACATCAGGTTTAAAATATCCAAATGAGCCTTTTCAATTTCATCAAATAGAACAACCTGAAAAGGTTTCAAACGAACCGATTCGGTCAATAATCCGCCCTGTTCAAACCCCGGCGTCCCAGGAGGCGGACCAATTAAACGAGCAACAGATGTCCGTTCCATATATTCCGACATATCCAATCGCATTAAAGCCGTTTCATCATTAAACATAAAATCTGCCAAGGATTTAGCTAGTTCCGTTTTACCGACACCGGTTGTACCGATAAACAGAAACGAACCAATGGGGCGATTGGGATCCTGTAATCCTGAACGAGCCCGTCTTAACGCATCGGCAACAACTTTTACTGCATTATCTTGACCAACGACCCGTTGACGCAAAATATCTTCGGCATGAGCCAAACGTTGTTTATCTTCGGCATCAACTTTTTCAACGGGAATTCCTGTCCACGATGCAATTGTACGATTACAAAATTCAGGGGTTAAAATATTATTGCTTGAATCAACCTCTCCTTTTGCTATATCCATCATCAAAAGACTGGCCGAGTCATCTAACAAATCCAATGCCTTTTCCGGGAAATACCGTTGTTTGATATACCGTCCTGTCAATTGGCAGGCAACCCGTACTGTTTCTGCAGGAATAACAACGCCATAGTGATCTTCAAAAGCTTTTTTACGAGCCTCCGTAATTTGAATACTTTCTTCTAAGGACGGTTCTTCCAACAACAGAGGTTGAATACATCCCATAACAGCGGTATCTTTTTCCATACAACCGACATAGTGCATCGTATCTGTTTCAATAATACAATCGACCTGATCTGCCAATAAAGACAACTTCAAAAACTTTGCTGGTTCTTTATTTTCTGGATTTGTATCAACATTAACCAAGAAACTAATATCTTTTAAATACAAAACCATACGATGATCACTGGCAATAACAATCTGCATAACCTGTTTAACCAGCTCAACATAAGCATCTTCCGACGCTGCATCCAGCATCATTTGGGCAACATCAAGACCAACAACCTGTTTTTGTTGCAAATATTCAGGTGCATTTTCAGAAGCCATAAACGAAATCAAGCCTTCGATTAAAGCTGTTTTTCCAATACCCGCCGGTCCAACAACAACTGGATTGTGCTTTGTTCGGCGCAATAAAATATGTAAAAGTCTTTCTAATTCTGTTTCGCGCCCAACCAAAGAGGTCAAAACGCCATCACGTGCCCGATCTGTATAATTAATTAAATACCGTGATAAATCATCCGCCATTGATTACTCCTCTGTCGGTGCAAAGGTAAATGAATGACGATAATTGAACTCTTTGGCCTGATCTTCGGCATCAAAATAATCACGGTCAAACAAATCTTTGTCTTCCATGACAATATAGGCATCATAATTAGCGCCTTTCATTGTTGCCTGCATATAGGCCTTATCCGGATTTCCCCAGATTATTTTTTCATCATCATCCGGCAATCCATAGGTTTCAAACATTAAGTTCCAAAACGCCTCTTTACGACGCAGTTTTTTAGCTAAATTTCTCCGTGTAAAATTCAAAGAATTATCTCCCTTATTTTCATAATAAATCTTATAAGACAAATTATCTGTTGCCGGAGATGTAAATAAAATCTGAACATACTCTTTTGTCTTTTTGCGAGATAGTGTCAGACTGGATATGTGATAAACCTCATCTGATAAAGCTTGATTAATAATACACTGCCGAATTTGTTCTGGTCTATGAACACGGGCATCTCGACAATTTTGTTCGTAAAAAGACGTTCTAAACAAAGGAATACCATGCTCTACCTTTGTAACTTGATATCCAGCATCCGTCGCCACATCCGTGATTTCGTCCGGTGTCATCCCCAACATAAAACCGGAAATATCAAACGCATATACATCGTGTGTTTTAGCAAAAAGCCCCTCTAATTCAGAAGTCGGCGATACACTTTTTTCAGATGACGTATTCATGACGACAGGCTCAGAAACCGGAGCAGGCACAACTTCTTGTTCTGTTGTTTTATTTGTTGCATTCCGACTTTTGAGAATTTCTGCCTGTAATTGAGCTGCCAAATTAACTGCTGTCTTACCCGACACATCCCTATCAATTTGAACAGGCGTTACCCGAGAAGACAGAACAGACGTTACGGTTGTTTTAGCTCTGCTTGCTTTTGAATCAGTGGAATTTGCATCTTCATCTTTTTTCTTTTCATCCGTCAAAGAAACACGAAGTTCTGGCAAAGGCGATGGGGTCAACACAATAGAATCCAACGGCTTGGCATTTCGCCCCAGATTCGGAACCGAATCGTTAAACAGAGGGACTTCCGTTTCCTGAGCCGTTACAACAGGGGCAAACAACATCATTAAAGCAATTAAATATATTTTTTTCATCCCGTTTTCCTTTTTTGTCTTGACCTTTTCAGATTAAGCAGTTAAAACTGTTATCAACAGTCAATGTAACTAAATTATTTTTGAAAAGCAAGGAAAAAAATGAAACAATTAAAATCTATTGTTGTTTTTTGTGGCGGTTCAGATGGCCGACGGCGTCTTTATACAGAGGAAGCCTACAAATTAGGTACTATTCTAGCAAAAAATGATATAAAACTTATTTATGGTGCAGGTGGCACAGGTGTTATGCGTGCCGTGGCAAATGGCGCATTAGACCATGATGGATATGTTATTGGCGCAACGATTCAATCCCTTTATACAAGAGAGCGCCCAGATCTTGTGATGAGTAAAATTAAAAAAACAGAAATTTGGCAAACACTCGCTGATCGGAAAGTTTCCATGACGAAACAAGCCGATGCTGTTTGTATTCTTCCGGGCGGTTTCGGCACTATGGACGAATTATTTGAACTACTTACATTACGTCAACTGGGAATTAGTACACAACCAATTGTCCTCGTCAACATAAATGGCTTTTTTGACACGCTCTATAAATTATTATTAGAAATGGTTGGCGAAGGGTTCGTCCGCCCTCATCAAATAGGCTTATTTCGAATCGTTAAAACAGTTGATGAAGTTCTACCAACTATTTACGACGAATTGGAACGACAAGAAACGCAACAAAAGAAATAATCGATTTAAAAGGGGAAAACAATGTATCGACTTTTTCTGACACTGCTGATTAGCTGTTTTTTGGTAACGGGGTGTGCAACAAAACCAATAGATCCAGAAGAACTAAAAATTTACGAATTGAATAATGATCCACTAGAGCCGATGAACCGAACTATTTTTGGATTTAATGTAGCCGCAGACACTTTTGTTTTAGAACCGGCGGTTAAGTCATATCGATTTATTGTTCCGTCCCCACTCCGCAAAGGCATTAATAATTTTTTCACCAACCTCAAACAACCTTTATATTTAGTCAACGCCTTAATGCAAGGGGATGGCTCGGCTGCCGGAACTATTGTCAAACGCTTTACGGCCAATACATTCTGGGGCTTTTTCGGTGTGTTTGACACAGCTAGCGCCATGAACATCCCTAGCGTAAAACGTGATTTTGGTGAAACGCTGGCCGTCTGGGGAATCGAAAATTCTGGTCCATATCTTGTCCTACCGTTAATTGGTCCATCAAATGTCCGTGACACTATCGGTTTAGGAGTTGATTCTGTTTTAACACCGATTGATTGGGCGTTATATCATGAAAAAGGTCTCGTCTACGCCCGTCAGAGTTTAGACGCATTCAGAACCCGTGATAATATGAATGATTTGATGGAAAGTCTCCGCAAATCTTCAACTGATTTTTATGCAACTATGCGTAGCATGTCCCAACAAAACAGAAAAAAAGAAATCGATACGATTTTAGGAAAAACAGCAACGGATGAAACACCATCCTACGATTTTGAATTTCCGGATGACGAATATGAAGAAGACTATTAACAAAAGGAGGTATACATGAAAAAATTATATGTTTTAGTTTGCGCTGCTTTAATGTGGACGACCACAGCAAAGGCCAGCGATCCGTCTATTGAATTCGTTAATAATTTAACAGACAAAATTATTGAAAACGTATTAACAAGCCAGCAATCCACTGAAGAAAAGCTGACAGAATTCCAAAAAGAATTTACCGCCGCCTTAGATTTAAAAAGTATCGGTCAATTTGTTTTAGGCATTTACTGGCGCAAAGCAACACCAGCTGAACGTGAGGCATTTTTAACGGCCTTTATTGACTTTACAACGAAAACATGGGCAGATCGCTTTGACATGTATACGGGACAACAAATTACGTTTACAGGCACCCGTAATGCAGAAGGAAATCAGTTGTACGTAGACAGTCAAATTCAAAATAATCCTCCGGTAGAGGTTATTTGGCGTCTTCGCAAGAAAAAAGACGGTTTCCGAATTATCGATATCATTGTTGAAGGTGTCAGTATGGCGATGAGCTATCGCAACGAATATAGCTCTTTCCTGCAAGCTAACGATGGAAGTGTTTCGGCATTAACGAAAGAATTGGAGCGTAAAACCGCCACTTTCCAATTTTCAGAAAGTTAGAGGAAAAAATTATTTAACTTGATAAAATTTTTCATCCCCGAACCCATTCGGGGATTTTTCTACTTGATTTTTTATAGTATATTTCTTCTTTTTTCTTGATTTTTTCTCTTGTTTTTGGTACACATCAAGACAGCATTTCAATAAAAAAGGAGAAAGATATGCAATTTAAAACATTAAATGACTTTGATTTTAACGGCAAAACAGTTTTTATTCGCGCCGATTTGAACGTGCCGGCTAAAGACCGAAAGATAACGGACATGACACGTATCGACCGTTTCGTTCCGACATTAAAAGAAATTACAGCCCAAGGAGGTAAAGCGGTTGTTGCCTCTCACTTTGGTCGCCCTAAAGGGGAAAAGAATCCTGATTTTTCTTTGGCCTTTTTAGCACCGGCTTTAGAACAGGCCAGCGGTTTAAAAGTAACATTTGTAAACGACTGTATTGGTGAAGAACGGGATGAAGCCATTCGTGGCATGAAGAATGGGGATGTTATTTTATTGGAAAATCTGCGTTACTACCCTGGTGAAGAAAAAAATGACCGTGAATTTTCCGAACAATTGGCTAGCGGTATTGATATCTATATTGATGACGCCTTTTCAACAGCACACCGTGCACACGCTTCTACGGAAGGGATGGCTCATTTATTGCCTCGTGGTGCCGGTCGCTTAATGCAAGAAGAGTTGGAAGCTTTGGATAAAGCCTTGGGTAATCCACAACGTCCTGCTGTTGCTTTGGTCGGTGGTTCCAAGGTATCCACTAAATTAGATTTATTAGCCAACTTGGTTAAGAAAGTTGACTATTTGTGCATTGGTGGCGGAATGGCTCATACATTTTTGGCTGCCAAAGGTATTCCTATGGGTGAAGGCTCTTTGGTAGAACCCGCCATGATTGATACAGCTAAAAACATTTTAGCCAATGCCGGTTCCTGCACAATTGTATTGCCGACAGATTTAACATGGGCAGATGCTTTCGGTGAAGGTCAAACACCACATGTATCCGAAGCAGATCAAGTTCCAGCTGGCAAAGTCTTAATGGACATTGGTCCGAAATCAGCACAAGCCTTTATTGAGACGATTGAAAAGTGCAAAACATTGATTTGGAACGGACCAGTCGGTGCTTTTGAAATTAAGCCGTTTGATAAATGCACAAACGAAATTGCAGAAGCGGTTGCCAAGTTGACAAAAGAAGGCAAATTGACATCTGTTGCCGGTGGTGGTGATACGGTTTCTGCCCTGAAAAAAGCGGGTGTAGAACCGGATTTGACATACGTATCGGCAGCTGGCGGTGCTTTCCTTGAATGGATGGAAGGCAAAACCCTCCCCGGCGTTGCCATCTTGGAACAATAATCCAATACACTAAACCAAACAGGCACCTCAATTGAGGTGCCTGTTTATACCCTTATTTACCCATGCACAAGGCGTTACCGTAACCGTTGTAGTTAAGAATGACTTTTGAAAGATATCCAGAGAAACCTTCAACGCGATAGGAGGCGCATGAACCAGCGGCATTCGCCGTCCACCAATCCTCGTACTCACCTGTCTTCCAACCAGCACACTTACCACCGTAGCTATATTTCTGTGCGCTTGCCCATTCGTCTGCGTTGCAATGTGTGTCTGCAGGAACTAATTCCATACCTAATACCGCACAGAAATTCTTCGCGGCATACCAACTCATTCTATTTGTTGAGGCTGTATAGATGACCCCAGAACCAAAACTGACTGTTTTTGTTTCAACTTTCTCGCATGTCCCAATCATTTTAGTACACCCCTCAGCATTCTTACAGTAGTAATCCTCTTTTCCCGTTTCATTATTGCAGTCCTCATTGGTTATACATTCACCCGCTCCAAGTGGTGTACATTCATAGCCAGAAGATGTATATTTACACTGTTGCCCAGTTTGACAGCACGTGTTCTCACACACCACCCTATCTGATGGACACCAGACACAGTAGAAAGAGCTATCGGTACTATTCCCTTGCTGTACATTGGGGCATTTCAGACAACTATCTTCCATATCAGAATCGTTTTTGATCCACTTCCTCTCTTCTGTCGGACAATCATCACAATCCCTAGCGCCCCAAGAGCTATTCCAGAATTGATTGTTACCACAGCCACTCGTATCTTCTTTACACGTTCCATCTGGTAAGCGATATTCATTTTCACCACATTTTTGTGTCGGGGTATCTGTCGGCTCCGTCACGGGGGTATCATTTCCTTCATTCCCATTGCCACCATTGTTATCCCCATTTCCAGCGTCACCAGCACCTAATGTATTATTAAACGCAAAGGTCAGGATGTTACCGCCTTCAACGCAAGAACCGC
>JAZRBO010000002.1:0-16787 GCA_045635125.1 Alphaproteobacteria bacterium
ATTCATGATAAAGCAATTTATATTATTGTTGAGCGTCGGAATGGTAGCCGGTTGTATGTCATCAGAAGCAATTTATAAACGGAATATGCAGGCATGGGTCGGGAGAACACCAGAACAACTTATCACCGAATGGGGAGAGCCAACTCAGGTTATTACCGATGGCGGTAGGCAATTCATGATGTATCGGACCGAAAAAAAGGTGGATTTACCTAACCAGTCTGTTTATAGTACAACAACAAATCCGCCGATTTTGTTACCAATTGATCAAACAACAGACTATCAAGAGACATTCTTCTGTGAAACGACATTCGTTGTGCAAAACAATCGCATTACGGATTGGCTTTCCGAAGGCGATGCCTGTCGGGTTGACTAAACAGTTCCTTTCTTTTTTGTCATCGCAGGTAAGAGTCGCCGTTCTTTATGGACGGCGACATCTTTTCAACCGATATAGAGGAAAATTTACTTGATTTTTGATTTAAATATCGGCACAATACCTGTATGAAAAAAGCATACTTTCTAAAACGGTTGTGCTTAATTCCTTTGACTTTGTTTGGAATTATGGCACTCAATTTCTTGTTCGTTCAGGCAGCCCCTGGCGGACCGGTTGAACAAATGATGATGAAGTTGGATGGACAATCGGTTAGTGCTACCGCTCGTATCGGTGGCGGTGGTGGTGATTTAGCTAAAAGAAGTGAGCCGACCTCTTATCGAGGAATGCAGGGATTGCGTACAGAATTGCGACAGGAATTGGAACAACGGTTTGGCTTTGATAAGCCGGTTTGGGAGCGGTTCTTTTTGATGATGAAGAACTATTTGACTTTTGATTTCGGGAAAAGTTTTTATCAGGATAAAACTGTGATGGCGTTGATTTGGGAGAAAATGCCCGTTTCTATTTCTTTGGGCGTTTTTAGTACCTTGATGATTTATCTTATTGCCATTCCCATCGGAATTCGAAAAGCAGTTAGGAGAGGCAGTCGTTTTGATACAATCAGCAGTTGGGCTTTGACAGTCAGTTATGCAGCACCGGCTTTTTTGTTGGCTGTTTTCTTCTTGATTGTTTTTGCCGGTGGGCGATATTTACAATGGTTTCCTTTGCGGGGATTGGTTTCAGATAACTGGGATGTATTATCTTGGCCAATGAAAATAGTAGATTATTTATGGCATTTAGTTTTACCTGTAACGGCAATGGCCGCTGGTGGAATTGCCAGTCTGTCCTTTTTGACAAAAAATGCATTTTTGGATGAATTGGGAAAACCCTATTGTCGGACGGCAAAGGCTAAAGGTGTTAGTGTGCAGAGAATTTTGTACGGTCATGTGTTTCGAAATGCGATGCTTATTGTTATTGCCGGTTTTCCGTCTCTTCTTATCGGAATGTTATTTGGTGGTTCAGTTTTAATTGAAGTTATTTTTTCCTTGGATGGCCTTGGGTTGCTGGGATTTGAGGCTGTTCAAAATAGGGATTATCCCGTCATTTTTGGAACGTTGTATTTATTTGGTTTGATGGGACTTATCCTCAATCTTATTAATGATTTTGTATACACGGTGGTAGATCCTCGTATTCATTTTGGAGCAAGGCGGGCATGAGAGGATTATCAGAACGGCGGTGGCGACAATTTCGATCTAATAAACGAGCGTATCGATCTCTATTGTTGTTGTTTGGGATACTGGTTTTATCATTTTTAACTCCCATTTTGGCAAATGATAAACCAATTGTTATGTGGTATCGGGGCAAAATATATTTTCCCGTGGTTGAAACTGTGTGGGACTATCAGGTGGGTGGTTCTTTCGCGACAGAGGCCGATTATCATGATGGTTATACAAAGAAGCAAATCCAAAAGAATGGGGGGATGATTATGCCTCTTGTTCCGTGGTCTTATGACACGATAGATTATGAGACAGAAAGGGTTTTTCCTGCTGCGCCAGACAGGCGACATTGGTTGGGAACGGATGATCAAGGAAGGGATATTCTTGCCCGATTACTATATGGGTTACGACTCAGCTTATTATTCGGTATTTCTTTGACGTTTTGTTCTGCTCTTGTCGGTATTTTGGTTGGGGCAGTTCAAGGATATTTTGGTGGTAAAACGGATTTAATCTTAGGACGTTTTTTGGAAATATGGGGATCTTTACCACAATTGTTTATCTTAATTATTGTATCTAGTCTGATTGTGCCGGGGTTTGGAACCTTGCTTTGTATTTTATTATTTTTCAGTTGGACAACATTAGTTCCTGTCGTGCGGGCTGAATTTTTAAAGACTCGTCAGTTAGAGTATGTTCAGGCTGCCCGTGTTTTGGGCGTGTCAGATCGTGTTATTATGTTTCGGCATATCTTACCGAATGCTTTAGTGGCAACGGTCGCCTATTTACCTTTTATGTTGTCCGGTGCTGTGGTGGCTTTGTCAGCTCTGGATTTCTTGGGATTGGGATTGCCGGCAGGAACACCCAGTCTTGGTGATATGATACGACAGGGAAAAGAAAATTTACAGGCCCCTTGGATTGGGTTAACTATTTTTATGACGTTAACCGTTGTGTTGTCAGCTTTGTTGTTTGTTGGTGAAGGTGTACGGGATGCCCTTGATCCCCATCGGGAGGAAGCCCCATGACTTTGTTAACTATTCAACATTTACAGGTGTCATTTCCTAGATTTCAACCGGTACAAGATGTTTCTCTTGTCATTCGAAAGGGCGAATTTGTTGGCTTGGTTGGCGAAAGTGGATCCGGTAAGTCAACAGTGGCAATGGCTTTGTTGCGTTTACAGAATCAAGCTCGGTATCAGGGGAAAATTGTTTTTCAGGGGCAGGATTTATTACCTCTGACAGAAAAAGAAATGCAACGGATTCGAGGGCGACGAATTGCTATGATTTTTCAAGAGCCGATGACAAGTTTGAATCCTCTTCATACCGTCGGACAACAAATAGGAGAGGTTTTACGATTGCATGTCGGGAAGGTTTCCCCTCATCGGATTAAGGAGTTGTTACGCTTAGTCGAGTTGACGGATCTTGAGAGGATTTATAGGTCTTATCCGCACGAATTATCAGGTGGTCAACGACAACGGGTGATGATTGCTATGGCCTTGGCCGGAGAACCGGAATTACTGATTGCAGATGAACCAACAACAGCTTTGGATGTGACTGTACAGGCTCAAATTTTACGGTTATTAAAATCACTGCAAGAAAAAATAGGGTTGAGTATTTTGTTTATTACTCACGATTTATCAATTGTACAGCGTTTGGCCAATCGGGTGTATGTTATGAATCAAGGAACAACAACAGCCTCACAAATACCTGTTGCTGTTCCGATGAAGCGAACGTCATTTCCGGGAGAAAAACGATCTGTATTATCTGTGAATGGGGTGTCAGTCTGTTATGGAAAAACGGTGGCGGCTCAAAATATATCATTTCAAGTGGAAGCAGGAAAAACGATTGCTGTTGTGGGGGAAAGTGGTTCTGGTAAATCGACAGTGGCTCGGGCTTTGGTGCGATTAGTGGATGCAAAAGGTCAGGTCGTTTTAAATGGACGGGATTTCTTGGCATTAAAAGGAAGGGCGTTGATGCAAGCCCGTTCAGAAATCCAAATGGTCTTTCAGGATGCCGGCGCTTCTCTGAATCCCCGCTTATCTGTTGGACAGTTAGTGGCCGAAGGATGGGCATTGCAACACAGAGGTTCCCCAGATAGTGCGGTGGCAGAGGTTTTGGAATCGGTTGGTTTAAATCCTGATATTGTCGGACGGTATCCACATGAATTGTCCGGTGGACAACGGACTCGTGTTGCGTTGGCACGGGCATTGATTATGCATCCGTCGGTATTGGTTTTAGATGAGGTAACATCATCATTAGATGTGCAGACTCAGTGCCAAATTATTGATTTGCTTAATCGGATTCAATCAACTTTGGGATTGGCCTATATCTTTATTTCACATGATATGCGGGCGGTGCAAGCTGTGTCAGATGATGTGGCGGTAATGCGTCAGGGGAAAATTGTCGAATATGGGACAGTTCGGCAAGTGTTTCAAAATCCGAAAAACGCCTATACGCGTCAATTATTGAAAGACAGTTTTTTTGATGGCGATTTTACGAATGAATAGATAATTCATGTCCATGGCGCCGTAACCAGATTTCGGCATCTGCCCGTCGGTCGGTTAGGCGGGAAACTAGGTGCCAAAAACGATCACTGTGATTCATTTCTCGCAAATGAGCGATTTCATGCGCTATGATATAATCTAACACAAATAAAGGTGCCATGCCTAGTCGCCAGCAGAAATTTAAGTTGCCTTTGCCCGAGCAACTGCCCCAGCGGAAAGTGGTGTCTTTTAGGTGAATCTGTCGGAAGGTAACATCTATTTGAGAAGCTAATGAACGGGCTTTTGTTTCAATGTAATTAGCCGTTTGTCGTTTGATAAAGTCTGAGATGCGACGCGTTAAAAAAGAAGCCTCTCCCGAAACGAAAAGAGTATCACCCTGAATAAACACACCGCCACGTAATGTTGGGTTGTGACAAATGGTTAGGGACTGTCCTAAAATGCAAATTATTGATCCGTTTTGCCATTTGGGTGCTTGGGGACGGTGGGCTAATTGAGTTGTTATCCAGTCTTGATGAGCGTCTAAAAATACCTGTGCCTGTCGTTTTGAACAGCCAAGAGGAAGGGACAAAATAACGCGTCCTTTGATATCGACGCGTAGTCGTAAATGCTTGGATCGTCTGTTTCGGCGGATCAGTATGTTTTTGTCTTGACAGGATAAGAAGTTCATTCTTATACTTATAGCATAAGCAGAAAGGAAAACACAATGGAGTTTATCAATTTTTTATTTAAATTGTTTGTTCGAATTTTTCTATACGCTCTTGTTTTTGCCGCTTTGGTTTGGTTGTTATTGGGGATTGGCCCTATAGAAACCTGGCAACGATCCGTACACAATATTAGTCGTATTGGAGATCGATTCGGGGGAGTTGTTACAGCGACAACAGATACTGCAAGGGATATGAAAAATGTAACAGAATACCAGTTACAAAAGGCTGCCGATCGTATTGATGGAAAAGATCCTTATGAAGATTATGTCAAAAAATTGGATGAACATGTTCGGCAGAATATACAATAGAGTATTGACTTTTTATGGTGTTGAACCAGACAAACCAAAGGCCTATATCTGAAAAAAAGGGGGCAGGTATGGCAGAAAATTCGGAAAGAGGGCGATATCTTTATATCATGCGCCATGGAGCTGCTGATTCTGACTGTGGTGTCTTAAATGACTTTAATCGCCCTTTGTCACAAAAAGGTATTCGAGAAACAATACGTTTGATAGAACTGATGCAACAGAAAAAACTACGGAAACCTGATTGTATTTTATGTTCGACGGCATTACGGGCTAGACAGACAACAGAACTGCTTCGTCGATTGTTTCCTGAGGCGTTGGTTTTGTATCGGGAGGGGTTGTATCTTGCTCCTGTTTTTCGAATTATTAGTGCATTAAATGAAATGGATAATATTTTTGAAACAGTGATGGTTGTCGGGCATCATCCTGGATTAGAGCAGGCAATTTCCTATTTGACAGAATCGGTAGATCAGCCTGTGTTGCAACCGTCAGATTGCGCAGTCGTGCGTTTACCCTATCCTTGTGCGTGGCGTTCTTTATTACCAGGAGTCGGTCAAATGCATCTTTTTTTAAATCAAGAGGCATTAAAATAGGAAAGACTCTTGCAAGTCAGATGCGCCTGTGCTACAAAAAAACAGAAAGGCGGTCTATGATGCAAAAAGCAGGCGTATCGACTCATCAAAAAAAGAAAAAGTTAGAAGTTATTGTGGAAAGTGTTGTTCCCTTAAATGAGGAACAACAGGATAAGTTGTATCATCAGTTACAACAGTCTTTTCCCTATCATGCTGTCCAGATGAAGCTGGCTCTTAATCCTCGGTTATTGGGAGGAATTTCCATTAAAATGGGTGAGATGGTGTTGGATGGGTCTATTCGGGGGAAACTCCGTCAATTTCAAAGGGATATGGAATCTTGCAGGCTACTCACATCAGATGTACGGAAATTGTCTGATTTTTTGGCAGATAAAATAGCCTCCTTCCAAGGAGAACCAGTTTTGACCGAAGTTGGTAAGGTGTTATCAGTATCGGATGGGATTGCTCGGGTTAAAGGACTTCCCTCTTTGGCAGCCGGTGAGCAAGTGATTTTTGCATCTGGGGCTATCGGAATGGCCTTAAATTTAAATCCTGAGAATGTGGATGTTGCCATCTTTGAAAATGCCGATAGGATACAGGAGGGGGAGCACGCCTATCGTACTGGTCGGATGAATACGGTTCCGGTTGGTCTTTCTTTGCTCGGACGAGTTATTAATCCCTTAGGAAAACCATTGGATGAAAAGCCGTCTTTAAATCAGTTAGAACAGCGTCCTGTTCATATGCCAGCTCCAGGCATTGTAGAACGGGAAAGTGTTTCAAAACCTATCCAGACGGGAATTAAGGCTGTTGATTCCCTTGTTCCTATTGGATGTGGTCAACGGGAATTAATTATCGGTGATCGGCAAACGGGAAAAACAACTCTTATCGTGGATACGATTATCAGTCAACGGGTTCAAAATGAAAAAAGTGTTGATTTAAAAGATAAAGTTTTTTGTGTCTATGTTGCTATCGGACAAAAACAATCAACCGTACGAGAAGTCATGCGGACGCTTCAAAAATACGGGGCCATGGATTATACGATCATTGTATCGGCAACCGCTTCGGATAGTGCAGCTATGCAATATTTAGCGCCATACGCTGGTTGTGCAGTTGGTGAATATTTCCGTGATAACGGAATGAATGTCATTGTTTTTTATGATGATTTGAGCAAACATGCCGTTGCTTATCGGGAAATGTCATTATTGTTAAAGCGGCCTTCGGGGCGTGAGGCTTTCCCCGGAGATGTATTCTATTTGCATTCTCGTTTGTTAGAGCGGGCAGCTCAGTTAAGTTCGGAAAAAGGCGGTGGTTCTTTGACGGCTATTCCTGTTGTAGAAACACAGGAAGGAGATGTGTCTGCCTATATCCCAACCAATATTATTTCCATTACAGACGGTCAGATTTTTTTAGAAAGCGGGTTATTCCATCAAGGTATTCGTCCTGCCGTAAATGTGGGGTTGTCTGTTAGTCGGGTTGGTTCAGCTGCTCAAACAGTCGCAATGAAAAAAGTATCGGCTTCGTTAAAGTTAGAGTTGGCACAATATCGGGAAGTGTTGTCTTTTGCTCAATTGTCATCGGATTTGGATGCAGCAACACAGGCCTTGCTTAATCGGGGGGCAAGATTGACAGCAGTCATGAAACAAAAGCCGTATCGTCAGTTAACTATGGCACAGGAAGTTGTGTCTTTGTTTGTTGGAACGCATGGTTTTTTGGATGACATCAGTATCGGGGAAATAGAAGCTTTTCAGCAGGGATTATTAGATACCTTACGATTACAGGGCGCAGATATTTTGACGGTAATTGAAACAACCGGTGATTTGTCGGATGAAACAGTTCAGAAACTAACTCAGTTTATTCAAAAATATACGGAATCGTATCACTCAAAAGCCGATATGATTGCTGATGAAAAAGTGGGACGGGCGATATGAGTTCGCTGAAAAAAATAGGGAATCGTATTCAATCGGTTAAGGCAACCAGACAGGTCACGGCATCTATGAAAATCGTGGCGTTGGCTCGATTAAAAAAAATACACGCCTCTTTTTTGAAAATGACACCCTATGCCGAAGAAATAAATCGTATGATGCGTCGTTTAATTCGGTCCGCAACAACTCGTCAGGAAAATTTAATTTGGCAGGGTTCTAATACCGTTTTACCATTGCCTCCCTTATTGAAGGGAAATGGTAAAGATGGACGTTATGTCGTTGTTGTCGTTACGGCTGATGATGGGTTGTCGGGAAAGGCTAATCTAACCGTTGTGTTACAGGCCAAACGGGTTGTGGAGTATTTAAAAAAACAGGGAAAAGAGATTTATATCGTGGCTTTTGGAACACGAGGTGCCGATATTTTAAAACGGTTTTATCCCAATGAAGAAATCGTCGT
Organism: Alphaproteobacteria bacterium; assembly: GCA_045635125.1. Lineage (GTDB taxonomy): Bacteria > Pseudomonadota > Alphaproteobacteria > CAAHEQ01 > UBA3637 > CALXZG01. The sequence goes on from JAZRBO010000002.1 coordinate 8,036, forward strand.
TTTAAAACGGAAAACAAGTCAGGATGGCAATCCTTATCTGGATGCTGAACGGTTGGCTGGAGAAATGATAGATGCTTTTTATGGAAATCGATTTGATGTGTGTTTGATTGCGTATAATCAGTTCAAATCTATCGTATCTCAACGACCGACCGTTGAGCAGATTATTCCGAATAAACTATTTGCTCCTGAAAATCCGTGGTCTTTTTTATTGGATGAGGAGGCTGATTATATTCAGAGGGATGCGTTAGGTCAACGTAAGGTAAAATTAAAATCAAGTCATTTTTTAAAGGCTATCGGTGGCCCAGAGATATTGTCTTCTCTCGGTGCTTTGGATGATGGGGCCTTAAAAGCAGGAAAGCGACCTCCTGAAGCGTATGATTATGAACCGTCGGATATTGGTATGTTGGAGATGATGTTGCCACAATATATTGTTGCCTATATCTATCGGGTGTTGTGGGAGGCAGATGTATCGGATAATGCCGCCCGATTAATGGCTATGGATAACGCTACCAAAAACGCAGATGATATGATACAGGACTTAACAACTCGATATCGGAGACAAAGACAGTCTAAAATTACAACGGATTTAGCAGAAAGCTTTGTCAATACGGACACAAAAGGAGAAAATAATGGCGAATAAAAATAAAAAAACAGGTATGATACAACGAATATGCGGTTCCGTTGTGGATGTGGTTTTTGATACACAAAACATGCCTCGGATTTTTGAGGCTTGCATTGTCCTGAATCAGGGAAAAGAAATCGTATTGGAGGTAGAACAGCTTTTGTCCGGTAATATTGCACGATGTTTGGCTATGGCTGATACTGACGGTTTGATTCGGGGGCAGACAGTTATTGCAACAGGGCATCCAATACAGGTTCCAGTCGGTGTCGGAACACTCGGTCGGATTATGAATGTAACCGGGGAGGCCTTGGACAATCGGGGGCCCATTGAGGCAACAGAAAAGAGAAGCATTCATCAGCCGTCTCCCGATTTTATGGATCAGGCACCGAATACAGAGGTGTTAATGACCGGAATCAAAGTTATTGATTTGTTGTGCCCTTATCCTAAGGGTGGTAAAATAGGTCTGTTTGGGGGGGCAGGCGTTGGCAAAACAATGATTATTATGGAGTTAATCAACAATATTGCCCAGATACATGGTGGTTACTCTGTTTTTACAGGTGTGGGGGAGCGGTCTCGTGAAGGGAATGATTTGTATCAGGAAATGATTCGTTCCGGTGTGATTGATTTAAAAGGAAAAGGGTCAAAAGCCGCCCTTGTGTTCGGGCAGATGAATGAAGCTCCAGGGGCTAGAGCCCGTGTGGCATTGAGCGGTCTAACGGTAGCGGAATATTTTCGGGATCATTTAGCGCAGGATGTTTTATTATTTATTGATAATATTTTTCGGTTTACGCAGGCAGGAGCCGAAGTATCCTCATTGCTTGGACGGATGCCGTCCGCTGTTGGGTATCAACCGACTTTGGCAACCGACTTGGGGGCTTTACAGGAACGGATAACCTCTACCCCCAAAGGATCTATTACCTCTGTTCAGGCTGTCTATGTGCCGGCAGATGACTTAACAGATCCAGCGCCAGCAACGACTTTCAGTCATCTGGATGCAACAACTGTTTTATCCCGAGAAATCGCCGAACAGGGGCTTTATCCAGCGGTGGATCCATTGGAGTCAACATCTCGATTATTAACGCCGGAAATTGTCGGAGAAGAACATTATCAGGTTGCCAGTGAGGTTGTCAGACTATTACAAACGTATAAGTCATTGCAGGATATTATCGCCATTTTGGGAATGGATGAGTTGTCTGATGAGGATAAAAAAACGGTATCTCGAGCCAGAAAGTTGCAGCGATTCCTGACACAGCCTTTTACGGTTGGAGAAAGTTTCACAGGAATTGATGGACTGACGGTGGATTTAAAGGATACTATTGCCGGATGTGCATCTATTTGCGCCGGTGAGTATGATCATTTACCAGAACAGGCCTTCTTTATGATCGGAAAAATAGAAGATGCTGAGCGTAAAGCAAAGGAAATGACAGAAATGGAGAAAGAACATGGTTGATGAAGTGTCTCCTCCGGCAGGTCGGGTACGGGTGAAGATTATCTGTCCCCTCTATCCTGTTGTGGAAACAGAGGCTTTGCGTGTTTCAATTCCTGCTTGGATGGGTGAGCGGACAATTATTCCAGGACAAGCCCCTTTGTTAACCGCAGTTCGACCAGGACGGGTGCGTATTTATCAGGAGGAGGGTAAAATTGATTCTTATCTGATTTCACGAGGGCTTTGTGAAGTGCGGCGGAATATTTGTGTGATTTTGGCCTGGGGTGGTAATGAACAAAAAATACCGTTGGCGATGATTCAACAACAATTGATTGAGGCAGAAGAAAGCATGCGTTCGGCTAGCGGTATTTTAAGGCATGAAGTATCCGATCGAATTGCATTTTTTAAAATGCTCATTCACTCATTAAAGGAAGAATAAGGGATAATATACAGCTTTCGTTTCGTCGAAATGGCAAACAGGGCGGCCGATGATGACATCGGTCGCCTCGTGTCAATATAGGGGAGTTAGGCATTGACTGGTTTAGCGTTTCCAACATTTAAGGCTAAAATATCAACTCCTTTTTTTATTTTAGAGATGACAGTATCGTCTTTTGGGGTGGGTGTCAGGGCACTGATGGCACTGGCGCCACTGATAATCGATGAAATGGCAATTAAAATGTCGTTCCAAGAAGAGATGAGAAAATTTAGCATTGTGTTTCCTTTCATTTTAAAATGAGATTAAAAAAAGCAGCACTGATTGCCGTAACGGTTGCAAGGGCTATCATGCCCGCAATGGCTTTTATCGGTGCTAATTCAGACCGAGGGACGTATTCTTTGGTCAAGCGGTCGTGAATGGCTTGGCATGTGTTTTTATGTTGAACATTTCCCATAAAATTGAGAAGTTCTTCATGCACATCTGCAATTTGTTTTTTGCTTTGGGCAATATCTTTTTTAATATCGGTCAGTTGTTTTTGTAAGGTTTCAACCTGTCCCATTAACTTTCCGATTTCGATAATCAGGGTTGGCATAATTATTCCTTTCTATAAACAGGTGTAAAACAAACGATTACCAATCTGGGAACAGGGAACTAAAGCAGATGCCCATCGGGGATGGTCATCCAACGAATGATAATGAGTTGCACCATTAACGATATCTGGTAACAGTCCTTTCATCGCTCGTGTGGCAACTCGACAGCAGATAGCAAAAACGGTGTCTTTTGAAAGGTCTGCTGTCATGAGTTTATGGCTTTGCTCGGCTGTTTTCCAACACGAAAATTGAAAAGGTTTTCGACAGACATCCGGTATGGTTTGTCCCAATCCTTTTAGTTGGCCGTTTTGGGCATAGTGAATCCGATTCATAATGACAGAAGCAATAGCTTCTATACCGGATAGTCCTTCTGTGTTAGCCTCTCCATATAGAGTTCTGGCCAAAATATTGGTTTCATAATCCATGTTAAAATCTCCATTCTAGATGATGTTTAAAGGGTTTTGTTGGCATTCTTTTTAAGTGAATCGGTTCCGAGAGCAGGCATCCCGCTAAGGCGTCTAAACCATCGTCATGTCCATTCCCAATCGGATTAAAATCGGTCATTTCTTGTAAAAAAGGCGTGCGTTTAATCTCAGATCGGACAAACAGACTGCCATTCATTAAAGGCGCATCCAGAGCCGATAAAATGCGGCGAACTTTGTTTTGACGGGCGGTTTCTTCTATGACGGCACAAGGAGTGTGGGTGCGGGCTAACTCTTGTCGTAATAGAGCCGGTAGAAATTTTCCGATACCATTTGTTTCCAGATGAATCGCTGGTACAAAACAGTCGGCAATCAGTTGTCGAACCTGAGTGCATTGCCAGCTGGTCGCTTCTTGTCCTGATGGCACAAGAAGGTAGTCTAGGCGATGGAGGTAAATATTTCCTTCGTCATCAAAGAAGGTGCAGGCAACGACACTTTTGTCTCCTTTGGGGGAACCAAATGCTGGATCCCACCAGCAGGAAACCCCTTTCATTTGTTTATTGTTGAGGCTTAGAATACCTTGTCCATTGGCTTCACGATAAGATAATTCAGAATCATAAAAATGCAGACGGTTGATATCTAGACGGCTGTCGCCTAAGGGGACGGCCTCTAACATCATTTGGCTACGGAATTTATTGGGGCCAGAGCGTTTGCGTAGGTTTTGGATACGTTCTAGACTGAATCGTTCCGGCCAGTTGGATTGACCGTCCGGTCTGAGTAACGGAATGCAAAGTGTCGGCCAATCGGCTAAAAATCCATCTGCTGAGGTTTGGTAAATCGTATCCGTTGTATGTGGTGTACCGATGTAGAGAATTAATCCACCAGGTGTTAAAATATAATCTAATTCAGATAATTTATGGCGTAAATCTTGTCTTTTTTTTGGGGTGTCACATGTTTTGGGAACTTCAACATCATCACATAGGATAATATCCGCTCGACAACCCGTCATGTTGGCGCTCAGGCCTCGGGCTAGAACTGATGGGTCCCTCAGACCGCTGTTCCGACGAACGGTAAAGCGGTCCGAGGCCCATTCTTCGGCCATCCGAGGTTTGAGGTTTCGTGTCAATGGGTGGCGTTCAATGATTTGTTTCATATGATGGACCATTTTTTTTGCCAGCATATGATCCGCCGATAGAATTAAAATCCGAACATCCGGTCGGGTATATAAAAGCCATGCGCCAAATAAACCGACCAGTGTGGATTTTCCCGAATTGCGAAAAGCCATTAACAATCCTCGTCGGTTTTCTGAACGGTTTCGAATCGCTTCTAAAAAACGGGCTATTCGGATGTGGTGACGGGGAAGGGAGAGGCCTTGAACCTGATTCCAAATCCAAATAAATTCAATCAAAGAAAGCATCGTTTGTCCAATCTTCTGTCGGTAAGTTTTTGAGCGCATCATGGGCTTTGGTCAGCCAATCAGCAGGTGTGTTTACCTCTTTTTCATCAGAGGGACGGGGCGTTGTTTGTATCAGCTTTATTAACAGAGCAATATGTAGTAATGCCGATTTGCAGGCGTTATGCCAAGCAGTAAAACCTTTAGAATCGGTTGGAATATCACCCTGTTCAAATGTTTGGTATGAATCCAAAGCCCGTTGCAAATCCCGTGACAAATGTTCAGATAAGTCCGGAAAAAGGGAATTATCTGACATAAATGGCTCCTATTTTATCATCGTGCGGCCAGCCTGAGAGGTCAATGAGGAAAGCGTATCAAAGGCGTTGGCTGTTTGTTTATTCCGTAAGCTTTCGATTTCCAAAAGGTTGCGGGTATTTGTTTCGTTAATGTGATTGAGAAGAGATTCCAAAGAAATATTGGATTGTTCTACCAGATATTTATCTTCAATATCGTGTTCTCGCTTCATGTTATCTAATACCGTTTGTCCAGAGCCTGAACGACTACTCATGCCACCAGCACCAAGTCGGGCTTTGTAAGCAGATTGTTGTTGGGCTAATAGATTGCGGTTTTTGCGTTGTTGTTGCTCCAATGTTAATTTTGTTTGTGCAACATTAAGATCATATTCTTTTTGAGCGGCAGTTTTGGCTGCTTTAGCCTGTTTTTTCTGACTATCAATTGATTTTTTTGTGTAGACAGCCGAACTGACAAGAGATGCGACTGCTATGATTGGGGCTGCTTCCATATTATCCTCCTATTTGTATATCACTGGTAACGCTGACAAGTTTAAATGGTTTGGGGGTGTCTCCTTCAATCCGCCATAAAGGTTGTGTCGGACTTCTGTTCCATCCAAGAGAGCGAACAACAATATCCGTTGTTTTCGGATTCGGAATGGTATCGAGTTCGTAGGATGCCAAAGGACGAGTTATTTCCTGATGAAGACCTGTTCCTGTATCTATTTCTAATGAAGCGGTGTCTACAACACGAAAAGATGCTTTGACAAGACGTGCCGATGATACTGGTGCTGCGCCGTTGCTGGCTCCGACAATCGGGGGAAGGGGTGTAACAATGTGCGTGTATCCAAGACCGACTTCAATGGACGTCGCCGGATAATCCAATGTGATTTGTCCATTTGTCACAACCGTATCCGGAACAGAAATGTTATCAGCAACGATTTTGACGGTACGCCCTTCTAAAACATCCAAACCCGAAAAAATTGTTTGAGGAGCATTGCTTTTTATATGTATAGCACAATCCGTGTAACAGGTTTCATCCAGTTGCTCGAGGAAAAAAGTATCTCCTCGTTGGATTAAAAAGTAAGTTTTATGACCACTGATGGCTACAGAGGTAAAAATGCCGTCGGAACACATTCGGGTCCAGCTTTGCAAATCTTCAGAGCGAAAGCTTGTTAATACACTGACAGAACCATCAGACATAATGATATAGGCTTTGCGGTTGATTTTGTCATAAGCTTGATCTATGGGCGTCCGAATCAGGTGACTTGCCAGCAAAGAGAGATCGGTTGCTTGATACGCCTGTTCAATATCGGCAAATAAAAACTCACGAATTTCATGACCGTTGACGGCTGGGAAAATCGTAGCACCATCAATGCCAATCGGTGGAACAAAACGGGTGTCTGTTGAACCGACCTGTGTTTGACGTTTTAGTTGAATGTTTGTTGGCGTGAGCGGATCGCCCGATACCATCCATTCGGCGCTGGTTGTAAAGACTTGTAAATGACGGCCGGCAAATAAGGCGCAAATAGCATTTGATTGATCCGATAGAATATTAAAGTCTATTCCTTCGGCATCATATCCAGCGCCTAATTCAAAATTAGACAGGTCACCGCTCTGGCTGAACCACAAATGGTTGGGAAGTGTGGCACTGCCACCGAAAACAAGACGTGATTGGTAAAAGGCAACACAGGTCGGCCAACCATAATCATCATCAAAAGCCGGTTCTCCCCAGCTGCGAGTTGCTTCCAATTTTGTTGAGTCTTCTCCATCCGTTAGCAGTTGTTTGAGGACGGTTGCCGTTGCTTCTCGACTATTTTTAATTGTATTGATTTCAACGTATCCGTCGGCTATTTTAAATTGACGGCCAATGTGTTTTTCTTTAAAAACATCAGATGAAGCCGTTAATGTTACTGTACCACCTAGGCCTGAAGAAGACAGAGTTGTCTCATCAGATGTAAATTTATGGTACGGTTGTCGGATACATTTATTTTCTGTTAAAAATGTAAAAGCCGACAAATTCCATCCCGTTGGCGTTTTCGATAACTTTTGGGGTTGAACATTCGGGTGTGTCAGATAGAGAGCATCATTCCCTTGAGCCCAACGAACGGTATTAATCTGTTCAGTTGTCCATGGTGCATCCAATGTCGCAACCAAAGAGGCATCCTGATAAACTAAGAGTTTTTTGTTTTGCAGAATAATCAGATAGGTATCTGAGGTGCTTTTTTCATAAGCAATCAGACGTCCTCCCTCGGGAATTTGTGTTATAAATTTTAAGCCGGGACGACGATAAATACCTCCGGTTGGCTGAATAAAAACATTTTGAAGGTCGAGCGCTCCATTGTTGTAGGAGACTAAATCGACTCGACCAAGCAGGTCATGTGATAATTCACCAGCTGTAAAGTTGGTTTTGGTTGTGAACAGGTTTGTCATGAGCGGACCTCTATTAAGGAAAAGTCTTGAAAAGCACGAGGAATGATTTGTTGACTGTCAATAAGGCGAGCAGTTTTAAGTTCTTCTTCGGCTATTTTACGCAGATAGTCGGTACGAGTTGTGCTTTCTGTTAAAGGAAGGCTGAATTCGGCGGCTAAGCGACTGATGAGGGCTTGAACGAAAAAAGGTGGAAAAGCCGATTCATCCGGTCTGGCAATGTAGGTCAGGACAACGTTTTCCTGATTGCAATGCAATTGGTTTTGATACAAACGGTAGGAAAGACCACTGCTGCGTGTTGAGGTGCCGGCAGATAAGATGCGAACACAATCTTTTGGGATAACATAAGCATATTTATAATCTGTCTCAGGGGTTGCGGCAAGGCGGGCTAAAGAGGCCTGTGATAATGCAAAACGCCAGGGGTATGAGGCCAGCAATGCGTTTAGTGTCGTATCATATAATTGTTCCGCAATATGGGCTTCGGTTGTTTCTTCTTCAAATGAAGAAATACTGCTAGCCCCTAATTTAACTAAGGCCCGTGAACAAAGGCCAGTTGCTGTGAAAGTCATGTCTAATACTCCTGTTTAAAAAGAAAAGAAAAGGGACGGCGAACCGTCCCCCCGTTGGATATAGGGATGTTTGAGATTAAGCAGAGACCGCCGCGTCAGAACAATCCATTTTGACAACGCCTTTGTCATCAATCAGGCAAGCCCCTTGGCTCATCATGTTGCTGACAAAGTGAGCGGCATAATCGCCATGCCATGAAATATCCGTTTTAATATCTTGACCGCTAGCGTGACCAACTGCTGTTTTGTGATAAATAAAACACGTATGTGTCGAATCCGTTTTTGGTAAGCCTGTGTGCATGATCCAGACAATACCCATCCATTTTCGGCTTTCAGATCCTGACAACATTGGGTATGTTTCACCAACATAGTTGGCAGATGAAAACTCTTCAATGGACAATAATTGATTCCACTGTGCAGGCGAAACAAGAGCGTACCGTTCACTGTCGTCTGGAACATCGTTGTTGTTCAACAATGTGAAAGCCTCTAAAATACGTTCTTTTGTTAACCCTTCTGATGCACTGCCGACTGTTTGTGTGGCTGTTTTTAACGCATCAATAATCAATTCATCCGTTTT
>JAZRBO010000003.1:0-18204 GCA_045635125.1 Alphaproteobacteria bacterium
AGCCAATGGCAAGTCAAACACTTCCCGTCCATTATTCAAATACTCCATAACCTCAATAAACGCTTGTTTTATCAAAGGCGTTTCCTGAATAACAGCCCCCTCTGGAATAACAGAATTCGAAAACAAGACATGTGTTAAAGCTCCATTATTTTCAATAAATCCCAATGATCCCAATGGGATTTTGTAATAATACAAAAAGTGACCGGTCATAGATAACATTCTCCTTCTTCTCAGAAACGTTATATAAGACCTAACCTCAAAAATCGCACCTATTCTTTGGACAAGCTTAAAACTCGGCCTTATTAGGACGGGTAAAGAGCTTTTCTATTCCCTCTTTTGGATCAAGACCATTATAAACCACATCATACAAAACCCGACAAATTGGCATATCGACCTGGTCCCGCAATGCGTAAACAGCTTTTAAAGTTGGCACCCCTTCTGCTAGTCTATCAAATACTGGGCCTTTTACCAAACTTTCACCATAGGCCCGATTATGACTGTGTGGTGAAAACAAAGTTGCTTCATAATCGCCCAGATGAGCCAACCCATATGCTGACATAGGATTACCACCGTAATAGGCAACTAATCGTCCAACTTCAACCGGTGCCCGAGCCATCAAAGCACCTTTTAATCCGGCCCAATTGAGGCCATCCAAAATACCCGCAGCCAACCCGATAACATTTTTTAAAGCCGCCCCAATTTCATTACCGATTAAATCGTTTCCATAATAAACACGGATTAAAGAGCTATTCATAAAATCTGAGACTTCTCGTTTAAAAACCTCATTATCAGAATCGATGACAACGCAACTAGGAATTTCACAAATGTAGTCCTGTACATGCCCTGGCCCCATTAAAGAAGCTACTGCCACATCCGGCTGTGTTATTTCCTCATGAAATACCTGCGTCAAACGTTTGCCAGAGCTTTCTTCCAACCCTTTCATAGCTAATAAAAAACGTTTTCCACGTAAATCATATTGATTAAGCTGGCGACACAATCCCCGCAGTCCTTGGCACCCAATAGAAATTATAATGAATTGATTTTTAATCGCTTTTTCAATATCCGTCGTATAGGATACATTATCAGGCATTGTAACATATCCATTATTACCCGTTTTAATCAAAGACTGATATGCTGGATCTTCAACTAATCCAAACATCAATGTATCAACATTTTTATATTTAGCTATGTAATACCCTAAAAAACCACCCCAGCGACCACATCCGATAACGGAAGCACGAGAAAAATCAATTGTCATTTTTTATCCTTTCTGTTTTGTGGCATAGAATACCATAACATAACGCTGCAATCAAGACTGAAAATAAACAAAGAGAAAAAAATAAAAAGCCTTGCTTTACAAAGAGTCAAAAAAATTGTATACTATTAATAGCTATAGATATTATAATAGGAGAAACAACATGAATCTATGGGATAAAATTAAATATGCTATTTTAGGTGGCAGAAAAAGTTCCGCCACCGGCTTACGCCCTATTGAAACAGCCATACAAAAGGGAGATATTGAAGCGGTCTTTTATTACATAGAACATGGTTCAAAACAAGAAGACGACCAAGGAAATCATGTTTTAGGAAACGTAGATACCGACATGGAAACTCTTAATATATTAATGACCAACAATATTTATCCTAAAGAAAAAAGTCAACGACAAAAAGCCTTAAAAAGAGCTATGTTTCACGACCTAAACTCATTAACCCCTACAAATATTATAATTTGCCGAAGTAACGGTGTTTCCCTTGGTTCATCTTTACCGGATGGCACTACTCTTTTCAATCAAAAAGGACGAACCGTCGCACAAAAACAAACCTGGTTACAATATGCTCGCCCTGAACAAGTTGAACAGGAATTCTTATCAGCCTCAGCCCATAATAATATTGAGGATATGAAACTATTGCTCACAGCCAACAAACTAAATTGGATAGATCCCAAACAGGTTTCCGCTCAATTTTTAGAGGCTGCACGCAAAGGTAATACAGAGACCCTTAAATTATTGTATGCGACAAAGCGAGTCAATATTGAACACACAGATGAAATGGGACGAACCCCTGTATGGCATGCCTGTCAGAACGGACATCTTGAAACAGCACTCTTTTTAGCTTCTCAAAATGCCGACTTAGATAAAAGTGATTCTTGGGGTAGCCGTCCCTTTGACCGCGATAATAAATTATCAGAATCTCTTAGAAAAGTGCGTCAAGCTCTTCTATATCAAGCCGTTAAAAACAACAATATAATTCAAATTGAACAACTAGCCAAGTGTGAGGCTAATCTAATGGATCCTAAGTTATCTGAGCTTACCACAACACCAGAAATGAAAGAACAAATTCGAAAAATGGAATGGAAATATCGTAAAAATGACTTGCCCGCCCGTGCTTTTGAGATATCCCCCTCCATACCACCTTCTAAGAAAAACAAAGGACGTTAGATCTCAATATATTTATTCGACCGACAGGAATCAACTGTCGGTCTTTTTTTGACTAAATAGCCTCAGTAGAATTATTAATTTGAAATATTTTCAGTTTTAATTTCTATCTTTTTTGCATGAGACAGAGGAAAAATCCATCCGTTCCTGTTCGCCAGGGAGAAAATCTTTTTTGTTTTAAAATTGTATAGCGAGGATGCTTTTCCAAAAAATGTTCAATCTGATTTTCATTTTCATCCTGCGTTATGGAGCAGGTAATGTACGACAAATAGTGCCCCGGTTTTACATAGGCTTCGGCCCGATTTAAAATATCCGCCTGCAACTGTGTAATATTACACAATTGTTTTTCCGATAATTTCCATCGCATATCCGGTGTCCGTCTCCACGTTCCTGTTCCCGAACACGGTGCATCTACAACGACATGATCAAACTTTTTAAATGGTTCCGGTAACTTTGTCACGATTTTGACAATACTCACACGAGCCCGATTAGCCCGCTTTACGAGCTCAAACAACCGTTTAGGAGCAGCATCATAGGCCTGAATAAATCCTTTATTTTGCATCATTTGCGCAAAAATCAAAGATTTACCACCCGCACCGGCACAAAAATCAAACACATCTTGCTTAGGCTTTACTCCAATTTCCAAGGCTGTCAACTGAGCACCCTCATCTTGTATTTCAACCAATCCCTTCTTATACGCTTTTGTATCAGACAGATTGCTATATTCTGCCAAAATCATACCATATGGCGATTGAGCACAGGGCGTAACAGCTAGCCCATCTGCCCGCAACATATCCATAATATCGTCCCGATTTCCATTTGCTCGCAACACAATCGGTGCATTTCCTAATAAAGAGGGCAATTCCTTATCTGCCTCTGGCACATGGGACGGAAACCAATCAGGCACCTCCCAACGAACCCAATCTGGTGCACCCTCTCCTTCAGGAATTCCATCTGTCAACAATCGCTGTAATTTTTCAGACCAATTCAAATCGGGATATGCATAGGCCAATCTGGCTTTAGCCCGTATGGCAGACCAAACAACATCCAACAACTGACGACGATCATCTGCCTCAATATAACGATGCGTACGAGTATAATCATTAATAATGTCATTTGCCGGCGTATTACGCGAATCGATTTTTTCTAATAAAAAAGCGGCTATTTTTATGAACTCTTCTTGTGTCATTTTTGATACTTCTTCAACCACTCCGCACATTCCAAAATATCGTCATATGTATGTACATCATGCGCATATTCTGCATCCATAACATATCCGTATAGAGCATCATTTAAACTCGTTTCCTGCGACAAAATATCGGTACGATATAAATACAAAGCACCATTTACATAATAAGTTGACGGAGCATCCTGGCGCCGAACCGTACTGTTTTTTCCCAAAACGGAAACCAGCTCGTTTGCACCACTATCATCTGCTTTAATATAACGCATCAGGACTGGCAATTCATGCATTTCATGAACGCTGACACACGCCGGCAAATCATTTTTGATAACATGCTCTATAATACCATCAATGTGAAAAGTTTGACGTAACGGACTTGTCGGTTGAAGAATCATAACATAATCAAAAACTTCACCTTGTTCTTTTAGGGTTTCAATAGCATGCATTACACAATCTATTGTTTTAGCAGTTGAAGTACACAATTCATCCGGACGCCACAAAACCTTTGCCAATCCCGTATCCTCGGTTACCCGAGCAATTTCATCACCATTTGTAGAACAATAAATCGCATCCAGATATTGTGAACGCCCTGCCGCTTCTATTGTCCAAGCGACCAAAGGTTTCCCAGCCAATAACGCCACATTTTTGCCTGGAAGGCCAACAGAACCTCCCCTAGCCGGAATTAATCCCAAAATTTTTTTATTTTGATACATAATTCTTTTCCTTTTACTTGAGATGGTGTATACCACAAATGCAAATTAAAATCAACCCTGCTTTTCTTCTGTTTTTTTTAAATAGGGGCTTGCACTTTTTCATATTTTCATGTATTGTATCATCGATCAAAAAAAATCCGTTTAATACTGAAAGGAAAGATGATGTTTACGGAAGATATCAAACAAGAAAACGCAGAAGCTTGGAACGGTTTTGTTCCAGGTACTTGGATGGATAAAGTTGATGTTGTTAACTTTATTCAAAAAAACTATACACCATACGAAGGAAACGATTCCTTCTTAGCCGGTCCGACGGAACGCACAAAGGACCTATGGGCCATTGTTTTAGATTTAATGAAAAAAGAAACAGCCAACAACGGTTTGTTGGATGCAGATGTTTCCACACCATCGGCTATCGACGCCTATGCTGCTGGATACATCAATAAAGACAAAGAAATCATCGTTGGTTTACAAACCGATGCTCCATTAAAAAGAGCTATCATGCCTTATGGTGGTTGGCGGATGGTTGAAGCCTCCTGCGAAGCTTACAACTTACCCATTGATGAAAAGGCCAAAGAAATTTTCACAAAATATCGTAAAACACATAACGAAGGTGTATTCCAAGCATATACTCCCGAAATTCGCGCCTGCCGTAAATCTGCGGTTATTACAGGTTTACCAGATGCTTACGGACGTGGTCGTATCATTGGTGACTATCGTCGGGTTGCTTTATACGGTATCAACGCTTTAATTCAAGACAAAGAAGCAGAAAAAGCCTCTTCCGATTGTGCTGCCATGACAGCTGACGTCATTCGCGAACGTGAAGAATTATCCGAACAAATTCAAGCTTTAGAAGCTATGAAACGGATGGCTGAATCTTATGGTTGCGATATTTCAAAACCATCAAAAACATTCAAAGAAGCTGTTCAGGCTGTTTACTTTGGTTATCTGGCTGCTGTCAAAGATCAAAATGGCGCAGCCATGTCATTGGGCCGTGTTTCCTCATTCTTGGATATTTATGCAGAACGTGATTTAAAATCCGGCATTGCAACAGAAGAACAAATCCAAGAAATTATGGATGATTTCATCATAAAATTGCGTATGATTCGCTTCTTGCGGACACCAGAATACAATGAATTGTTTAGCGGCGATCCGGTCTGGGTTACAGAATCTATCGGCGGTATGGGATTAGATGGCCGAACACTGGTCACAAAGAACTCTTTCCGTGTTTTACATACGCTTGTCAACTTAGGACCAGCACCAGAACCAAACTTAACTGTTTTGTGGTCAACAAAGTTACCGCAAGGATTTAAAGATTTCTGTGCTAAAATCTCTATCGATACATCTTCAATTCAATACGAAAACGACGACTTAATGCGTCCGATGTTTGAAAGTGATGATTACGGGATTGCCTGTTGCGTATCTCCTATGATTATCGGTAAAGAAATGCAATTCTTTGGCGCTCGTGCCAACTTAGCAAAAGCTCTGTTGTACAGCATTAACGGCGGTGTCGACGAACGAATTGGAATGAAAGTCGTTGACGGCTTTGAACCAATCACATCTGAGTATTTGGATTATGATGAGGTTTGCCAAAAATTTGATGCTATGATGGATTGGTTAGCCAAAACATATGTCAATGCTTTGAACATCATCCACTTTATGCATGATAAGTACTATTATGAAAAAGCTCAACTGGCTTTAATGGAAAAAGATGTTGTTCGGAAATTAGGTTGCGGTATCGCCGGTTTCTCCGTGGTTGTTGACTCCTTGTCAGCTATCAAGTACGCCAAGGTTAAAGCCATTCGCAACGAACAAGGGATTGCCGTTGACTTTGAAATTGAAGGCGACTTCCCGAAATACGGCAATAACGACGATCGGGTTGACGCTATCGCCACAAAGTTAGTTGAACAATTCATGGAAAAAGTGCGTAAAAACCCGACCTATCGGGATGCTATCCACACACAATCCATCTTAACAATTACATCTAACGTTGTATACGGTAAAAAAACAGGTAATACACCGGACGGACGTAAGGCCAATGTTCCATTTGCCCCGGGTGCAAACCCATTGCACGGTCGTGATGAATGTGGCGCTTTAGCATCACTCTGTTCCGTTGCTAAATTACCGTTTGAACACGCCAAAGATGGTATCTCAAATACATTCAGTATTTTACCAGGATCCTTGGGTAAAGATATGGATGAACGGATTAAAAACTTGATTGGTTTGTTGGATGGTTACGCTACACGCAACGGACAACACTTGAACGTCAACGTATTGAAACGTGAAGTATTAGAAGATGCCATGGAACATCCGGAAAATTATCCGCAATTAACAATCCGTGTATCGGGATATGCTGTTAATTTTATTAAGTTGACACGTCCACAACAATTGGATGTTATTTCACGGACATTCCACGAAAAAATCTAATCCATAGGGATAAAAAGGCAGCGGGAAACTGCTGCCTTTTTTTATATACATATGACAAAACAAGGATATATTCATTCAATTGAAACAGGTAGCACCATCGATGGTCCCGGCATTCGATCTGTCATCTTTTTACAAGGATGTCCCTTTCGTTGCCTGTTCTGTCATAATCCTGATACATGGACACAGACACAGGATCATTTAAGGTCGGTTGACACCATTGTTCAAGAAGCTTTAAAATACAAAGATTTTTATCAACTATCTGGTGGCGGCGTTACATTATCCGGCGGTGAACCGCTTATCCAACCTGTTTTTGTTTCCACTGTTTTTCAGGCTTTGCATGACAAAGGGATCCATACAGCCCTAGATACCTGTGGTTATGTTGACTTAACACCAGAGGTCAAAGAAGCCATCAAAAATACTGATTTATTTTTATTAGACATCAAACACTTACATCCTGACACACACAAGAAACTAACCGGCAAACCCAATGACAAGGTTTTAGCCTTTCTCAACTATCTGCGAGATTGTCGCAAAGATATTTGGATTCGGGTTGTTTTGTTACCAGAATACAGCACCTCTCCGACCTACGCTCAAGAATTAGCAGATTTTTTAAAATCTTATCCAACGGTCCGCAAGGTTGAATTATTGCCATACCATGAGCTGGGCAAAATGAAATGGGAAAAATTAGGATATACCTATCCCTTACAAGTATCCCCACCGGATAGAGAAACGGTTCAAACTATCACACAAATTTTTGCAGATAACGGTTTTTCGGTTTTGGTCAATAAACCTTAACACATCAACCTTCCGTTTTATTATTTTACCATTTGACAAAAGTCAAATATCTTGCTATAAACGAAAGCAAAGGAGAAAAAAATGAAAAAAGCACAAAACGTAAAAGAGTTTGTTGAACAAGTAGATGCCAGCAAAAAATTAAATCCCAAAGATTTATCATCGGATCAAGATTTAACCATTGCTATTATGAACCTGATTTCGATTGAAGAACACCTCATGTTTTCGGGTGCAAAAACTGGTAAAAACAGTTTTTTTGATATGATTCAAGATATTCGTGAATTACGCAAAAACTTAATGTTGAAAATCATTCCTGCATACGAAGGTGAAGTCTGGTGCATATCAAAACATCTTTTGGCTGCAAGCATGCGTTTAATGGAAGTCGGAACAAAGCAACAAAGCCTCAACAATCCTGAAGAAGCTTATAAATTGTTTAATCAGGCTTATGATTTATATTGTCTATTCTGGGGATTAAATATGAACTTAATCGGAACAGAAGATGTCAAATGGATTGAATCTTCGGATAAAGACATCAAGAAAATCTCTGAAAAAATAGAAAAAGAATCCATCCCTGCCGTGATACAAAAAGAAACGGTTAACGCAGTGAAGAAAGAAACTACCGTTCCAGAAAATGCAGGTGGATTTGCTAAAATCAAAGCTTTCATTAAAAATGCCGTTAATTGTTGTATTGAGTAATCCCATGAAACATATTTTCTCTATTCTTTTTGTTGTTTTTATGGTTGCAGCTGCTTGGTGGATAACCAAATCGGAACCTCTGCCTCAAGACAGAATTGTTATTTTTACACAAAAAACATGCTCACACTGTCATGAAGCTCTAGCTTTTATTGATACCAAAATCAAACCAAATTATCCGCAAATAGCGGTCGAAGCTCGTGATATTTCCGAAAAACAATATTTGAATCAACTGCGTACATTAGCCCGCCAAGAAAAGTGGGACAGTATTGGTACGCCTGTGATTGTTATCGGAAATACTAAAATTGTAGGTTGGTCTGCACTAAAAGAAATGCAATTAATGTCCGCCATCAAAAAAATAGCCCCTACACCACAAGGTACGGCCTCAAAGACCGCGAACACAATCCCGAACGAAGCATCCGTCAAAACGGAAGAAGGACTGTGCACTCCCGGAATGGAAGAGCCGTGTTTGTAATTGAAAAAAATTTAAACGCCCTTCCAAAGGGCGTTTTTTTTCAAAAATTAATCAAGAGTTGTTCTTTTCATTTTTACAACAACATCTTGCCTTTTGATGATATTTCGGATATAATAATACACCATTTAAAGAAAGGAACAAAATATGAATCTGATAAACCAAATTAAAGAAAAAGTAGCTTCTGCCTTTACCGCTTGCGGTTTTGATGCCACCAACACGCTTGTTCGGTTATCAGATCGTCCCGACATTGGGGATTATCAAGCCAACGGAGCCCTTCCGCTAGCTAAAACATTAAAACAAAACCCTCGGGCAATTGCTGAGCAAATCGCCGAAAAATTAAGAACAGACACCTTTTTTGAAAAAATATCTGTGGATGGTCCTGGTTTTATTAATATGCGGATCTCCAACACAACCTTAGGGCAACAGGCTTTTAATATTTTAGCGGGTCTACAGTGTGGATACGAACGCACGGATGATATTAAAACAATCGTTTTGGATTATGGTGGACCAAATGTTGCAAAAGCATTGCACGTCGGACATTTACGTCCTGCTGTTATTGGTGAATCAATCAAACGTATTTGTCAATTTGTTGGCGACAAAACAATTGCTGATGTCCACTTAGGCGATTGGGGAAAGCCGATGGGATTATTAATTACAGAATTACAAGAACGTCAACCAACCCTTCCCTATTTTGATGACGCTTTTGTGGGTAATTATCCAACAGAAGCTCCTTTCACTGCCAAAGATTTAGAAACGATGTACCCATTAGCCAGCGCCCGTTCAAAAGAGGACGAGGCTTATGCTGCTCGGGCACAAGAAAATACTAAATTATTACAAGATGGCCACCGCGGTTATCGGGCATTATGGCAACACTTTATCAACCTATCCGTTGCCGACATTCAAAAACTGTATAATGAACTAGACATCTCTTTTGATTTGTGGCGAGGGGAAAGCCATGTTCATGACCGTCTTCAAAATATGATTGCCCGTCTCAAAAATCAAGGAACCATTATTCCCGATCAAGGGGCTGAAATTATTCCATTGGGAAAATCAAAGGGAGGAAATGATCTTCCTCCGTTAATCATGGTCAAATCCGATGGTGCCGTCATGTATGGTGCCACAGATTTAGCAACTATTGAAGAACGTGTAGATGAATTTAATCCTGATGCCATTTTATATGTTGTTGATGCGCGACAAGGTCTTCATTTTGAACAGGTCTTTGCGGGTGCTGATAAAATCAATTTAGCTCAGAACGTCAGTTTAGAACACTTGGGTTTTGGCACTATAAACGGAACAGACAACAAACCATATAAAACTCGTTCTGGTGGCATTCCAACATTACGATATTTAATCGACACAGCAGTAGCGTCAGCCCGTAAAAAAATGGAATCTGGTGAAATGGGACGGGATTTAACAGAGAGTGAAAAAAAACAAATTTCGCAAATCGTTGGTGTATCTGCCTTGAAATTTGCTGATTTAATGAATGAACGGATGAAAAATTATGTCTTTGATGAAGACAAATTAACCAGCACAGAGGGAAAAACAGGACCTTATATTCTCTATGCTATTGTTCGTATGAAATCTGTTTTAGAAAAAATGGAAACAAAGCCGGAATTAGATCAAAATGATATCATTACAATTACAGTGCCGGCAGAACGTAACCTGTTATTACGTCTATATGCGTTACCAGATGCTGTTCAAACGGCTTATGACAATCGCGCACCTCATGTAATAGCGGACTATTTGTTTAAATTGGCTCAAGATTTCAACTTGTTCTATCATGATTGCCCGATTAAAGGTGCGGATGCAGAAACACAAAAATCACGTCTAGCATTAACAAAATATGCCCTTCATACGGCAACGGCTTGTGCCGACATGTTGGGATTAAGGGTGCCAGATAAGATGTAATTAAAAATATCCTTTAATAGGACAACAAAAACTTAAAGCCTCCCCGCAGGGAGGCTTTTAGCTATCTGTAAACGATTATTTTTCTTTTCCCCACTTCCGTAAAAAAGCGTAAAAACGATTACGATCCCGTGCATGAGCTAACTTCCTGTCTATAAAACCGTTATAATCCCGTCTCAGGGCTATCGGTCCAAAATCAGGTAAATCTATTGTAACGGTCTGCCCAACACGAATTCCCCGCAAAGCCGGTTCAAAACACTTTTTATTAATAAATTTGTGTAATGACCGTTCGATTAAGCAAAAATTAGAAAATCTATTTTTTCCACCTCCGGACAAAGGGATAATATGATGGACATCGAACCCATTCGGAATCCGACCTTTCGCAGCACGACTTAAATTAATAACATCGGCATACTTATCCAACAACCCACGCCGATAGAGCCACCGTACGAACAAACGATTCATCTTGCGTCGATCAAATTCTTTACGTAATTGTTTTGTCACCTCTGGTGGTTGTAAGGTAAAATTAATTGCCATTTTTATCCTGCTTTCAATGTTTGAATTTCCGTATCTTTTTGGAATAGATACAATAATGTCCGTAATGCTTGTCCTCGTCTGCTTTCAAGCTTAGGATCCAAAGATAATATAGTTTGAGCATCCTTAGTTGCTGTCCACAATAAATCACCAGCTGTTTGCATATCCACCATCCGAAATTCAGGCATGCCACTCTGGCGAGCGCCCAATATTTCACCGGCACCTCGCAACTTTAAATCCTCCTCAGCCAAAACAAAACCATCATCTGTTTCCCGCATAATACGCAATCTGGCTTTTGCTGTTTCTGTAAGTCTCGGACCATGCAGTAAAATGCATAGAGATTTATCAGACCCTCGTCCAACACGTCCCCTCAACTGATGTAGACCTGCCAAGCCAAAACGTTCGGCCTGTTCTATAATCATAACAGTTGCCGACTTAACATCCACCCCAACCTCTATTACCGTTGTCGCAACCAAAACATCTAAATTACCGCTAGCGAACTGTTCCATCACGGCGTCTTTTTCAGGACCTTTCATTTTACCGTGCAATAATCCGACACGATCTCCGAAAGTTTTTTGTAATTCGGCATAACGGGCTTTAACAGCTGTCAAATCTGTTTTTTCGGACTCTTCAACTAAAGGACAAATCCAATAGGCTTGTGTTCGAACAGGGGCATTTTGAATCCGATGATATAATCTGTCAACAAGCATCTCTATTTTAGCCACAGGCATAACCCGCGTTTCAATAGATTGGCGTCCTTCTGGCTTTTCATCTAAACGGGAGCTATCCATATCACCATATACGGTTAACGCTAAACTTCTCGGAATAGGAGTAGCTGTCATAACCAACAAATTGACTCCTTTTTGTTTTTGAATTAAGGCCAATCGTTGATGAACGCCGAATTTATGTTGCTCATCGATAACGGCTAGTCCCAATCGATGAAAAGAAACATCCTCTGTAAACAACGCATGAGTTCCGATAAGCAGTTGAATAGTCCCATCCGCTAAATCAGTTAGTACCTTCTGACGCATCTGTCCTTTTTCCCGTCCGGTCAACAACCCGACACGCACCCCCAACGGTTGGCATAATGCTTCTATTTTAGCAAAATGCTGTCGCGCCAAAATATCCGTTGGAGCCATAATAGCAGCCTGAAACCCATCCTCTATCACTGATAACGCCGCCAATAAAGCCACAATTGTTTTACCGCTACCAACATCACCTTGTAATAGACGAATCATTTGCGTTTCCTGATTTAAGTCTTGGGCGATCTCGATTAAAACCCGTTGTTGTGCTCCCGTTAATTGAAAGGGTAATGAAGCGATTAACTTATCCGTTAAAAAACCAGTTGGTTGAATAGAAATCCCCTTTTTACGAGAAACCTGTTGCCGAACCAATAACAAAGCCAATTGATTCGCCAAAACCTCATCATAAGCTAATCTCATACGGGCGGGATGAGACGGATCTAAATCCCTCTCTGTTTTGGGATTGTGAACCAAATCTAATGCTGTATTCCAAAAGGGAAATCTGTGTTTTGCCTGAAAAGCAGGATCCAACCATTCCGGCAAATCGGGAACAGACGGTAAAATAAAAGATAACAAGCGACGTAAAAGTTTACTTGTCACCCCCTGAGATTGCGGATAAATAACTTCATACTCCGGAATAGTTTCCAATGTTGTTGACATATAGTCTGGATGGAGTATTTTCCACCCTCTTCCCTGGCGTTCGAATCGACCAGAAATCCAAATGACTTTTTCTTCAGGATATTTTTCCCGCAAATATCGTTTATGATAGTTAAAAAAAACAAGATCGATAGATGATCCACACCCTTCACAAATAATACGGTAAGGATGACGACGATTTGACGGTATCACATGCTCAACAATTTGTACCTGTATAGTTCCCAAAGTATTTGGTATAATATCTTCTACTTTTTGAATAATGGGGCGATAATGAACACCTGTCGGCAAATGCCATAATATATCTGCCCAATTCGGTCCGCAAAAACGTTCCACTAATCGACTGATTTTCGGTCCGATACCGGGAATGCTGCCAACAGGACGAAACAATGGATTCAATACAGGAGGACGCATTTTTTATTTCTTTCGAATCGGTCGAATGGCAATTGATTTTTTAGGAGATGTCGGAACCTGCTTAACGGGCTTTACCGTTTTCGGCTTACCTGTCCGAAACTGTCCTTTTTTCTGTCCTGAAACAGAAGACTTTACTGGTCGAGAAGAAGATGTCTTTACTTGAGATGATTTTGCTTTAACAACCGCTCGTTTGGGCTTTAAAAGAGCGCCATTGGGCATTTTAACACTTCCATCAGCATAGACGACAGATCGAAAAATAGGTAACCGATTAAAAGAAGACAACACCTCTCCGCATGACATCTGAGGATTATCTTTTTGTTCTTTATACGCTTTCAATTTAGATTGAGCGAACTGAGTATATCTTTCCTTTTCAATTTCTTCCGTTGCAGCCTGATTCGCAATAATACGGCTAGCAATTAATTCAAAATCATCCAACTTTGCCCCCGCATTACAAGCCAATGCCGTACCAGCCGTTATACCTAGCTGTTCAGACTCTGATAACCCTTGAGCTGTTCGGGTAACTTGTGCCACCGTAGGACAAGAACAACCAAAAGCTATTACTAAAAATAAAGACAGAATACCTTTTTTCATTGATTTTCTCCTTTTGTCGTTTTATTCTATTAAGACACATTTTCAATTCGTTTTCAAGGAGAATTTTATGCTAAATGGCCCCTCTTTTATTCCCATTAAGATAAGCAAAATCGTTATTTTGTGCCACGGATATGGGGCATCGGGTGATGACCTAGCTGATTTAATCCCAAATTTAGAACCTGCCTTACCAGAAACAGCATTCTTTTGTCCAAATGCACCCCATCTGTTACCGTTCGGCGGTTACGAGTGGTTTTCACTAAACGATTATCAACCTGAAAAAATGTTTAGCATTGATTATTTAAATATTCTGATGAAGAGAGCTCAACCCTCTGTTTCTCTACTAACCAATTTTTGCAATTACATTTGTAAAGAATACAATATTTCCCCTTCTCAAATAATTTTAGGTGGTTTTTCACAAGGGGGATTAATTGCTCTACAAACAGCTTTAACCTTTTCCAAACCAATAGCGGGGGCCATCGGTATGTCGGCTGTTCCTGTTATTTTCGGCCCAGGCTTTCCTCAAGCAAATACAATCCAAAAACCACCTATTCTATTGACACACGGTTCCACCGATACTGTTGTTCCACTGGAGGCTTTCAAGCTTAATATCGCCCAACTTAAATCTATAGGGATAAATCCAACGACATCCATTTCCGATGGGCTAGGACACGGAATAGATTATACAGCTCTACAACAAATACGTTCTTTCCTTATCAAACACCTACAATAAAAATACGTCCTTTCTTTTGCCTCATTTATAATTTTTCATTGACTTTTGGGGCAAAAAAAGGTATCTTAGAAGACGGAAGGACATGGGCGCCGACTTAGACCAGCGGGTCAGGTTCGGAAGGAAGCAGCCCAGTTTTCGTTCGGCGGGTCGTGTTCCTTCCGCTTTACTTACCCGATAGGATACCGATGGCAGGAAGTTCGCACGTACTCGCACGCAAATATCGACCGCAGGTCTTTTCCGATTTAATCGGGCAAGAGGCTTTGGTTCGAACCATTACAAACGCCATTGCTACAAATCGTTTAGCACACGCCTATATGTTAACTGGTATTCGAGGTGTTGGAAAAACCAGTTCTGCCCGTATCATAGCCAAGGGATTAAACTGTACGGGTCCGGATGGTAAAGGTGGTATGACACCGAATCCATGTGGTCAATGTCAAAATTGTCGAGATATAGCCAATGACGCCCACATTGATGTAATTGAAATCGATGCTGCCAGTAATACCGGCGTTGATAATGTCCGTGAAATTATTGACGGAGCAAAGTACAATCCTGTTTCAGCCCGTTTTAAAATTTATATCATTGACGAAGTCCACATGCTTTCCAAACAAGCTTTTAACGCTTTGTTAAAAACATTGGAAGAGCCTCCTGAACGGATTAAATTTATCTTTGCCACAACAGAAATTCGCAAAGTACCTATTACAATCTTATCCCGTTGTCAACGGTTTGATTTACGTCGTTTAGATGAACAACAATTAGCCGATCATTTAGCACACATTGCGCAATCTGAAAAAGCTACCTTCGAACCAGAAGCCCTTCATTTATTAGCTCGGGCTGGTGACGGTTCGGTACGGGATTCTCTTTCTTTGATGGATCAAGCTATTACCCAACTTGATAACAATCTGACAACCGACGGTGTTCGTCATATGCTTGGGCTGGCCGACAGAACGACTTTGTTTGATTTATACGACACTATTATGACGGGGAATATCGCGAATGCTCTCCAAATTTTAGATACACAATACGATTGTGGGGCAGATCCGTTTGTTCTGACCCAAGATTTATTAGAATTAACTCATTGGTTAACCCGTATTAAAATTGTTCCCCAATTAGCCGATGATATTACCATACCGGAAGCTGAACGGAAACGGGGACGAAAAATGGCCGAACAATTATCAATGGCCTCCTTAACGGCTGTTTGGCAAATGCTGTTAAAAGGTATTCACGAGGTTAAAAATTCCGATTTTCCAATTAAGGCGTTGGAAATGCTTATCATCCGGTTGGCTTATATGGCAGACTTGCCAACACCCGCTCAGATAGTAGAGGACATAAAAAAAAACGGCATAGCGCCCCCTCAACCAACTAGCACACCTATCATCTCCCCTATTCCTCAGACACCACTTAACAAACTGCCGACACATCAACAGATTGCTGTTCCCAATCAAACACAGCTGGTATCACAATCAACGCCTCATCAAACAGATGATGGCATTAAAGATTTAACGGATGTTGTCACCTTAGCTCGAAACAAAGGAGAGCGGGTTTTAGCTTTCCAGATAGAAAATCATATACGTCCTGTTTCTGTTCAATCTGGACTCATTAAATGCGTTTTGACACCGGATGCTCCTCGGGCACTATGTCAACAACTCAGTCAATTTTTAAGAAATCAAACTGGTCATGACTGGCTTGTCCAAACACAGGTATCGGGTGGCAACCAAACACTACAAGAACAAAAGGAAGCCAAACAAAATGCCGTCATTTCGGATTTGAAAAAAGCACCTATTATTGCCGATATTCTAGCTGCTTTTCCAGGTTCAAAAATTGAAAAAGTAAAACCGATAAAATCGGAAGAAACCTTCGACGATGAAGAAGATGATCTATCTTCTGTCACCGACGAAGAAGCAGATGACTAAACCTTCCTTTTATAATTAACCACCACAAAGAGCCAACAAAATACCAGCAGCAATAGCCGATCCGATAGAACCGGACACATTCGCCCCCATTGCATGCATTAATAGATGATTTTCCGGATTTTCTTCCTGTCCCAACTTTTCGGAAACACGGGCAGCCATGGGAATAGCCGACACGCCTGCAGACCCGATCAACGGATTAATCTTATTTTTCATAAATAGATTCATCCCTTTAGCCATTAAAACACCTGCCCCCGTTCCGATACAAAAGGCAATAACACCCAAGACTAAAACTACCAATGTTTGGGGAACAAGAAATAATTCAGCCGACAATTTTGAACCAACCGAAATTCCCAATAAAATCGTCACGATATTAATTAAATCATTAGCTGCAGTTTTAGCCAATCGCTCTGTCACACCAGATTCTTTCAATAAGTTACCAAACATCAACATTCCGATTAAAGAAACCGCCATGGGAATAAAAATACCCGTCAAAATGATAACAATAATCGGAAATAAAATTTTTTCACGTTGACTAACTTCTCGCAACTGTTTCATTTGAATCTGCCGTTCTTTTTTTGTCGTCAAGGCCCGCATAACCGGTGGTTGTATCACTGGCACTAACGCCATATAAGAATAGGCAGCAACAGCAATAGCCCCCAACAACTCTGGAGCCAACTTACCTGCCAAAAAAATAGATGTCGGCCCATCGGCGCCACCGATAATAGCGATAGAGGCTGCCTGTTTTAAATTCAGTTCGAACCCAGGAACATACTGACTGAGAACCAATCCTCCCAAAAAAGTACCAAATATAGCGAATTGAGCAGCCCCTCCCAACAATGCCGTCTTAGGGTTCGCTAGCATAGGGCCGAAATCGATCATCGCTCCAACACCTAAAAATATAAGCAAAGGAAACAACCCGTTACCAATACCGAATTCATATAAAACAGCCAACAAACCACCTGATTCTGTCATTCCGGCACCAGGCATATTGGCCAACAAACCACCTATTGAAATCGGAATCAACAATAATGGCTCAAATTTTTTGACAATACCCAAATAGAGCAAAATCAAACAAACGCCCATCATGATGATTTGGGCAAGCCCTAATGGTAAAAACATGCCTGATACAATTGGTTGGTTCGTTAACAAATAAATACCTGTTTGTTTCATAACCTCAGCCAACGCCGGCGATAATAACGTTCCCAAAAATAAGGCACCGCAGGTTACCGCTATTATAGCCATCCAAAAAGAAATGGATTTAATTTTTGTCATAGACAACCTCCATTACAGGTTTTTCAGCGGTCACCTGCTCACCTTTGGTAATTAAGACTTTTTTAACAATACCGTTTTGGCTTGCCCGAACAAATGTTTCCATTTTCATCACTTCCAAAACACACAGGTTTTGACCAGCTGTAATCCGATCGCCTTCTTGAACCAAAATCTGTGTTACAATACCAGGAGTTCCTGCAGGAATGACTGTAGATACCCCGCCTACAACCGTCTGTGATGCATTTGTTTTCTCGGATGATCGGTTTTGAACATCCTGTCCCACATCGGCAATTGATACATCATAGGATTGTCCGTTTACCTCGGCTTTTGCACCATTTAATTTAACAGTAAAAGATTCTCCGCCAACAACAACCTGATAAATATCTGTTTTAGGCTTTTCGATTTCTTTATAGCGAACTCCGATTTTTCCTTTTCCCTGGAGGAAAGTGATACCTTTATC
>JAZRBO010000004.1:0-40701 GCA_045635125.1 Alphaproteobacteria bacterium
CTATTAATAAACAAAACCGATGCGCCATTTTCCAATGACACATCGGTTTATTTTGCTTAGCAATATGCTACATGCATGCATGTATGTATGTATGTATGTATGTATGTATGTATGTATAGAAATCCTTCATTTCCGTACATTTTCCTAATTTTCTTAACGCACACATTTTTTCTACATTTATCATACCAAAAATAAACCCTATTTACACACTCTTGTCAAGCATAAAAAATCCCCTTCACTCAATAAACGAAGGGGAGTAAAGTCACTTTAGTTCATCAATCGATTCCACCAACCGCCTTTTTTGGGTGTTGGTTTTTCAATCTTTTTTTCCGATTGTCCTGCACTGAGTTCTGGCTCTATCGGAGCCGGCAAATGCGTTTCAACCGCAACCAGAGCATGCTCTGATTTTTCCTCTTTTTTCACTGGTCTCCCTCGACGAGGTTTATCCTGATTTTGTTTTTCTGAACTTTCTGTTTCAACAACCGGCACTGATTTGTCTTCGGCTGGCGAAACAGTTGCCTCATTTTTGTTTTGAGCTTTCCGTTTTTTTCGATCCCGATAACGCCCTTTCTTCGGTTTATCCGTGCGTTCAACATCGGCCAGAGAAGCTTGCTCCACAACAGTAAAGTTTTCCGCTTCAATAACCTTTGATTGTGTTGCTTCCACAACCTGTTCATCCGTCATTTCCACTTCATGTTCCGAACGCATATCGTTCAAAGCAGCCTGTTCTGCAGCTAATTGTTTTTGTTTTCTCCGCCAATCCCGACGCCGTTGATTCCGAGACCTCCGCCGTTTCCGATTAGCGTGAACATCTTCTTCTGTAGAAGGAGCATCCTCCTCAATCGGCGTTTCGATCGGTTGCTGTTTTTCAACATTCTTTTCTATCCGTTTTGGTGGAGCAGGTGGTACAACGGGTACACTCACCCGTTCTCCATCTCCCCGTAAGCGTTCCAAACGGAAGTCAGACGGTTTATCCAAGGTGTTATCGCTTAAAATCTGAATACGCAATTGGAACCGTTTTTCCAAAGAAATTAAATTGTCTCGTTTCACATTCAAAACATAGGTTGCAATTTCAGCTGGTACCGATAGAATAAGAGTATTTCCTTGATTTTTAACACCGGCTTCTTCCAAAATATGGAGTGCATGCATAGCACATGATTCTGTCGACCGGATGACTCCTTTACCGCCACAGTGCGGACACACCCGATAACTGCTTTCCAAAAAGCTGGAGTGTAACCGTTGCCGGGACATTTCCATTAATCCAAAACCGGATATTTTACCCACTTGGATACGGGCCCGATCATGTTTTAACGCTTCTTTTAACCGCCGCTCAACTGCTGCATTGTTACGGGGTTCGTCCATATCAATAAAGTCAATAACAATAAGGCCGGCCAAATCCCGCAACCGAAGTTGACGAGCAATCTCATCACACGTTTCCAAATTGGTACGAAGAGCGGTTTCCTCAATATCATGTTCTCGTGTTGCCCGACCGGAGTTAACATCGACAGCCACCAAAGCTTCTGTCTGATCGATTACCAAATATCCGCCGGAACGCAATTGAACAATATTGTTGTGAATGGATTCCAATTGACCTTCAACCCGATATTCTTGAAAAAGAGGGACATCACCTTTATACTGCTTAATTTTCTTAGCCTGAGCCGGCATTAAAATTTTCATAAAATCACGAGCAGATTTAAAAACGGACTCGCCTTCCACCCATATTTCATCAATATCTGGGGTAAACACATCACGCAAAGAACGTTTCACGATATCACCTTCTTCATGGATCAACATAGGTGCAATCGATTCTAACGTTTTTTCACGGATACGCATCCATGTTTTCATCAGGTAGTCAAAATCCCGCTTAATTTCTGTTTTTGTTTTTCCCTGACCGGCAGTACGGATAATGACGCTCATTCCTTGGGGAATAGGCAATTTATCCACGATAGCCCGCAATGTTTTACGATCTTTGGCATTACTGATTTTACGGGAAACCCCACCGCCTTTACCATTGTTTGGCATCAAAACGCTAAAACGACCAGCCAAAGACAGATAGGTAGTCAAGGCAGCCCCTTTATTTCCCCGTTCTTCCTTAATAACCTGAATCAACATCACTTGCCCCTGACGGACAACTTCCTGAATTTTGTAGCGCCGAGAAAAAGACGGCCGATGACGAACAATATCATCTGCCTCGCTCACAGTTTCGACATCGGAGCTTACTTCAACATCACTTGCTTCTTTAATGTTTCGTTCTTCGGATTGATTTTGTTCGGCTGCGATTTGCTCCTTTAAAGCCTCCCGATCGGCGACAGGAATCTGATAATAGTCTGGGTGAATTTCGCCAAAAGCCAAAAAGCCATGCCGATTACCACCGTATTCGACAAAAGCCGCCTGCAAAGAAGGTTCAACCCGAACAACCTTTGCTAAATAAATATTTCCTTTAATTTGTTTTTTTGTGGATGTATCGACATCTAGTTCATCTAATCTCCCATCCTCCAACACAACGACGCGGGTTTCTTCCGAATGCGTCGCATCGATAAGCATTTTTTTTGCCATATAAAATTAATCTCCCAAAAATGTAATAGTGAAACAAAGGCCATTTTGACCTTTTTCGTCAACAGCGACAAAGTAAAACCGTGGGCATACATGTCCTTTATGTCATTCATTAAATCCGTCACGGTTTTTCTCCTAATGTTAAAAAGAATTTGGGCAATC
The DNA here is from genome assembly GCA_045635125.1 of Alphaproteobacteria bacterium. Lineage (GTDB taxonomy): Bacteria > Pseudomonadota > Alphaproteobacteria > CAAHEQ01 > UBA3637 > CALXZG01. The sequence continues at coordinate 2,716 of JAZRBO010000004.1, forward strand.
GTTTTTCAATTGCATTTTTGATTATATCGGTATATGAATAAATAAGCAAGTTTTTTCTATAACAGACAGGTATTTTTTATGAAATACATTTTATGGGTTTTATTTATTGCTGTAATGGTTCTGATCGGGGACAGAGTCTCTGCAGCCATGATTCAGGACATTCGGATGGCATCTCGCTCCGCCGATACAGTGCGCATTGTTGTAGATTTATCTGATAAGGCAGAAGCTGTTGTCTTTCGCCTTAAATCACCGGAAAGACTTGTTCTTGACTTTAAAAAAACATCATTTAATCAGGAAAACAAGGCGCGTACATTACCGGCAACAAGCTTTATTAAAGGGGCTAGAACAGGGGGTCCTAATGCCAACACGGCACGCATTGTGATTGACTTACCAGCGGAGCAACTGACTGAAAAACATTTCTTACTAAAACCACAAGGCGGAAATCCCTATCGATTTGTAATTGACCTAACCCGGGCAACTGGTGGCATGATCCCGGCCGCATCGACATCGTCAAATGTCGGATTACAACCATTTCGAAACAAAAAAACAAAGGTCATTATGCTTGATCCGGGACACGGCGGACAAGATCCAGGGGCTATTTCTAAGAATGGCCACTACGAAAAAGATTTAACTTTAAAAATGGCGCGGGAATTACGAGATGAATTGAAAAAAGAAGGATATAAAGTTCTTTTGACTCGTGATTCTGATATTTTTATTCCCCTACGTGGTCGCATCAAAAAAGCGCATGAAGCCAATGCTGATTTATTTATTTCTATTCATGCCGACAGTGCTAAAAACAAATCGGCTCGAGGATTATCCGTTTATACAATTTCTGAAAAAGCTTCGGATGCTGAAGCTGCTGCATTAGCGGAACGAGAAAATAAAGCTGACATTATTTTAGGCATGGATTTAGGGGAATACCAACCGGAAGTCGGCAATATTCTAATTGACTTTGCCAAAAAACACACGATGGAACAATCCGCCATTTATGCCGACCATGTTGTATCGGAAATGAAAAAACGAGTCACTCTCGTCCCGAATGCTCACCGGTTTGCTGGTTTTGTCGTCTTAAAATCTGCCAATATTCCCTCTGTTTTGGTTGAACTCGGTTATTTATCCAACAAATCAGAAGAAAAACAATTACAGAAAAAAGCCTATCGTAAAAAGCTGGCTGAAGCTCTAACCCGAGCCATCAAAATCTATTTTGATGAAACAAAGGAATAATCTTATTTACCGGATAACAAGGCTTTAATAGGTGCATATGATCGCCTATGGTGGGACGTAATTCCGTATTGTTGCAAAGCCTCTATGTGTGCTTTGGTACCATATCCCGCATTTTTATCCCATCCATAAGCAGGATATTCTTTCGCTAAATCCGTCATGATATGATCCCTTGTCACTTTAGCAACAATCGAAGCGGCCGCTATAGACAGAGACAACGCATCACCCTTAATAATAGCCCGACACGGTATATCCCATTTTGGCAAACGGTTTCCATCGATAAGGGCATAATTAGGACTAAATCCTTTTTCCCGAACTTGATCCAAAGCCCGTTTCATAGCTAGAAAAGAGGCTTGTAAAATATTAATCTCATCTATTTCAGCAGCCGATGCTTGACCAATACCGACCAATGCATTTGAAGCCATAATCTTAGGAAACAAAGCCTCCCTCTTTGCGGTGGTTAATTTTTTAGAATCATTAATTGCTGTTGCCAGTTCAAAAGGAATCTCTTGTTGAGGCCAACACACACAGGCAGCAACGACTGGCCCACACCAAGGTCCTCGGCCGGCTTCATCCAAACCAAACACCAACCCATTTCCACAGGCTTTTTCATATGTAAAATCAGGCATTTTTTAACCGTTCACAGATTTGTTCATACGACATAACCTGCCCTATTGGACCCAAAGCTGATACCGTTGGTTTACCCGAAAACAGGCGACGGGCAGCCCGCTGTAAGACAGAAGCATTCAGCGCTTCAATCTGGGCAATTACCTCTTCTTTAGGAACAATACGCCCCCGAATCAACATGTCCATAGCATTTCCTTCAGCATGCGTATTCCAATTTTCCTCACGCATTAAAAGACGAGCCTTTAACTGTTGTTTTGCCCGTTGAATTTCACTTTCTTTCAATGTGTCGGGCAATGCTAAAATCTCATCACACAGGACAGGAATCAATTCGGCGGCCTCCTTCTCACCCGTACCGGCATAAATACCGAACGTACCCGTATCTGCTTCTGGCGCATTAAAGGCATAGATACTGTAAACAAGGCCCCTTTTTTCACGAATTTCCTGAAAGAGACGAGACGACATCCCTCCCCCAAATAAAGAAGCCAAAACGGCAGCGGCATAATAATCCGGATGGGTATATCCACATCCTTCAAACCCGACAACTAAATTGACCTGCTCATTGGCTTTTTTCTGATAAGAGGCTCCTCCCACATATTGGGCAGGCTCTGGCTTTTCAATATTTCCGCTTGCAATATTCCCAAACATACGTTCACAGTGTGCAACCATTTGATCTGCATCAAAATCACCTGCAACACTAATAATCATCCGACCAGCCAAATATTGCCGATGCATGTAGGCCAAAAGCGTTTCACTTGTCACAGCACGGACCGTTTCAGGTGTCCCTAAAATTGTCCGTCCTAATGGCTGATTCGGATAAGCTGCCGCACTGTACAAATCAAAGACCAAATCATCCGGTGTATCATTACTCATATTAATTTCTTGAATGATCACCCCTTGTTCACGAGCCAACTCATCTTTATCCATGACAGAGTTTTGTAAGATGTCTGCAATAATATTCATACCCAGATTTAAATCACTTTTTAAAACCTTCACATAATATGCTGTCACGTCCCGTCCGGTATAAGCGTTCATAATACCGCCGACATCTTCTATTTCACGTGAAATATCAAAGGCCGTTCGGGTCGTTGTCCCCTTAAAAGCCATATGCTCCAACACATGAGAAATTCCATTTATTTCTGGTGTTTCAAAACGGGCACCAACGCCTACCCAAACGCCGAAAGAAATACTTTCGCATAAAGAATTGGTATCCGTAATCAAACGGATACCATTAGATAAAGTATGTGTTTTAATCATTTTTAGGTGTCTCTAAGTATAATAAATTAGTAACTGTCTGACCGGCAGCCTTTAACGGAGTAAGAACTGACTTTGATTCACGAGGAATCGGCGTAACCTGAATGGTTCGTGCCGGAATAGCAGTTCCCGCCCCTGACTGTACCGGTACAACTGGCGTATTAACCTCCGGCACGACCGGATCTGGTTGTGCTTGCGATTCTGCCGTCTGTTTTGTTTCTTCCGTTTTTGTGTTTGAAACGGATGTATCTCCCGCCAATTGAGGGGCTACAATTTTTTGATTAACAATAATTTGATCAATTACAATTGCTTCCTGTTGTGGCGTATTTTTTCCTGTCAAACGCATCAAAACATAACCACTCTTCTCTCCCTGGACAGATTCGCCAACTCCGAAAGTATAGTACCCGCCGATAAAGCCATAATCAAAATCAATATAGTCGATATTAAAAGAGGCATTCACTGATGTATTTCCTGTTTCCGTGATATGGCACGAAAAATCGGGAATCGTCCATTCCACTTTATCAACATAGGCAACATTTAAACGGGAAATAACTGCCTCGCAACGGGGAATTGTTTGATTGGCCTGAACCTGAAAATCCAACACGACATTTAATTGTGGGGTACCGTTTGTTAATTTTGTATCGACAATATTAACAGATGGGATAACAATATCTGTTGCGGCAAAAGCGGCCTGAGCCGGTATCTGAATCCCTTCGTTCAAACACACATGAGAAATAGGATCAGCCTCACAAATTAGGGCTTTTTTACCGATATTTTCCCCCATCATTTGATTAACTTTGTTAAACAAGAATCCCCGTGTCATTGAATAACTGGCCGCAGCACACTGATGCGCCCGACACACCAATACTGAAGATGGAATGGCTGGCATCTGTGCTTCAGCCTGTCCGATTCCCATAATACCCAACAAAGTAGCTCCGATACAAATTCCCGAATAAATTTTCATGTTGTTTTCCTTTATGTTAAAGAATGATATACCATATTAAGCACAAAAATAAATCAATTGCAACAATAATCTGCAAGATTTAAAGGGCGCTTAATTCATCCTCCAAAGCGATCATATCATCCGGCATAGGAGCTTCAAAGCACAACCGCTCATCCGTTCGGGGATGAGTAAACCCTAAAAATCCGGCATGTAAAGCCTGTCTTGGGAAGTATTTAGCACATTCAGGGGCGCCCCTTGGAATAACACCGTAAACAGGATCTCCAATTAATGAATGCCCCAAGGATGCCATATGCACCCGAATCTGGTGTGTCCGTCCTGTTTCTAAAATACATTGAATATGGGAGGCTATTCCGCCACCAAAAACAGCCACCCGTTCATAGTGCGTTACCGCCTTTTTACCATTACGGGTCACAATAGCCATTTTTTGCCGATTTTGTGGAGAACGACCAATATCTCCTGTTACGACGCCTGTTGTTTTTTGAACATATCCCCAAACAAAAGCCTGATAAATTCGTTCAATTGTGTGTTCCGCGAACTGTTCTGATAATCGTTGATGCGTCCAATCATTTTTAGCAACGACCAAGATACCACTTGTGTCCTTGTCAATACGATGAACTATACCAGGACGCTTAACACCACCTATTCCCGACAAAGAATCCTGACAGTGTGCCAACAATGCATTCACAAGGGTTCCTCTTGGATTACCGGCTCCGGGATGAACGACAAGACCGGCCGGTTTGTTAACAACCAACAAATCGTCATCTTCATATAAGATATCTAAGGGAATCGCTTCCGGTTCCGGATGCGCGGGTACAGCTTCTGGAGGCGTCATTTCATAGATATCTCCGGCTTTAACTTTATCATCAACGGCGAGAATACGCTCTCTATCTGATTGCAGACGCACTTGATCTGCCTCGATAATACGAGCAACTCCACTGCGTGAAAATTGTGGAAAACACAAGGCCAAAAATTTATCTAAACGCATTTTAGCTTGTTCTTCTGTTACTTTAGGCGTGACAAAAACACCTGTTTCGGGATATACTGTTTCCGAATCGACAGATTCTGTATCCCATATATCATCTATTTGCATTTTCAACTCCTTGGAGAAACGATGAAAACAATCCACTTACTCAAAATCACAACGGGCTTATTGGCATTTTTTATCCTGATCGGCCTTGTTTTAGTTATTACTAAGTTATCAGAAAACGCCTCGAAACGCAAGCCTGTCTTGCCAAAAACAACAACCTTTTCCCTGCCCTTTCCGGAAGATATTAACCATACACTCCCATGCGGCGATTTTTTGTGCCTCATGACAGAGGGCCATCCAGAAGGTCGACGCCTGATAATTGTTGATCCACAATCCGGTCACATTACACATATTGTTCAATTTCCGGAAAAGAAAGACCAACCTTAGCCCGAGACAAGTAACTCCCGAACACGTTCTGCGATTGTAAAAGCGGCATTCAAACTTCCTTTTGGTTCTATTCGACTACCACCTAAGGGGGCTGCATATCCCTCTCGATACAACGTAGCATGGAAACGTTTATGTTTTGGCCCCATCATTTCTTCTGGAGCAAAAATAAAGACAGGCACACCAGCGGCACAACACTCTGAACACATGGAAATAGAATCCCCTGTCACAACAATTTCATCGGCATAAGCCAATAATCCGAAATACGGATTTTCACCAGCATCTCCATACCGGTAAAAAAAAGACGGCGTTGGTAAATTCTGCTCTAATAAGGAAACAATCTCTGGCGGCGTTCGACGAGATGTTGTCACTAAAACAGAACCCGGCTGTAATGACTTGACTTTTTCAATTAATTCTTGAGCCATATCTATAGTAAACGGCTTATCTTTTGTTGCGCCACCAACAATTAAGGCCACTCGCTTGGATGGATAGACCCCTAATATTTTTTTCCAATATTGACGTTCTGACTTTAAGCGATTGCCTGTCACTCGATGCGGCGCTCCTGTCACAACAGAAACATTATCTGCCCGCCCATTATATTTGTCATGCGCCGGTAAAATAATCAAATCTGCTTTATTAGCTCCCCAATACCCTGGATTCATTAATTGAACAACTTTTGTTTTGCCGCCGGATTTTTTTTGAATGTAACGAGCAACCGGAAAAGAACGACGACCGGCACTCAAAACAACATCCGGCCAAGGTTCACACAAATTTTGTTGTGATTCTGATGTAATACCAACACAAGAGCTCCCCCGTAAACAATTAGGTAAACGCACCCATTTTGTATATCGGATATCTTTTCTCTCATACGGTTCGCCAAGAACATCAGCTATTCCCAACAATTGATTGACATTACCGGCCCGATCATCGGCCAAAACCCACACACGCGTCATTGTGTTACCTCATAAATTTCATTAAGGGTGTCGCCCCACCCCTTGGTATGCGTTGCTTTTGGAACAACAGTAATTAAGGCATCGTTTTGTATCAATTCCTGAGTTAAAATCGGTGGCACAACCTTATCACGCCCACCAATATAGTGATGTTGTGGAATAGTTAAGAAAGAAGACAAATAGTTCTTTAAATTTAACGAATCTTTCAAAGGTTCATCCCCATGAAAAGTAGTCCAAGCATCCGTATCCAACACACCGGCAACCGTTATAACACGATCAACCATCTCTGGTTGGTGAACAGCAGACAAACCAGCAATTTGCGCCCCGCCGGAATACCCAATTAGGATAACTTTTGACGCCCGAGCTTTTTTCTGTAACCCACGAATAACATGACTCATACTATCAATAATTTCTGGAGAAAAACGACCACTTGTCCAATCTCTTTGAGAACAACTGCCCGCTTGCAAGTATTGACACGGTCGTCCGAGATAGGCCACATTAGGACTGGGATCATCTGCTGCTGCCTGCCTCCAAAAAGAACTATGTGGCGTCGGGTTGTCAGTCGGTTGTCCAGCGCTATTGAAAGCATGACCATCTCCCTCTATGTAGATTTTAAGGGGCTCTCCAGGTTTATCAATCCGATGCCAACTTGCAATGACATAGGGTGAGGCCGGTACTGCCTGAAACCGAAAATCCGTCAAAGGATTTTTGGCACTACATGCTCCAAGAAACAAAATGAACATCAAACAAAATATTTTTTTCATACGAACAAGATACCAAAATCTTACCCTCTTCGCAAGTCTTTTTAGAGACCCCTTTTTGTATTTAAGGCGCTGTTTTTTACTTTTTGTAAAAAAAATCCGGTTTGTTAATAAAATAATTACTATTTTACGAGTATGATATCATCATGAAGATAAAAGACGTCATTTTGCAAGGCGATTGCATAGAGCATATGCGCCGATTACCAGACAACAGCGTGGATGCGGTTTTTGCCGATCCGCCGTATTTTATGCAACTGCATAAGGAACTCTATCGACCGGATGCAACCGCTATTCAAGCCGTTAATGACGACTGGGATAAGTTTACAGACTTTAACGCATACGATACCTTTACAAATGAATGGTTAACAGAGGTCAAACGTGTCCTGAAAGACACGGGAACACTTTGGGTTATCGGAACATATCACAATATTTTTCGGGTCGGTTGTTGCCTTCAAAATCAAGGGTTTTGGATTTTAAATGATATTATCTGGCGCAAAATCAATCCGATGCCGAACTTTAAAGGCACCCGTTTTGCGAATGCACACGAAACACTCATCTGGTGCGCTAAATATCCGCATGCGAAATACACATTTAATTATGATAGTATGAAAGTTTTTAACGATGATTTACAAATGCGCTCCGATTGGTGGATTCCTGTTTGCAACAGCTCGGAACGGTTAAAAGATGAAAAAGGACGAAAAGTACACACAACCCAAAAACCGGAAGAGTTGCTGTATCGTGTTGTTTTAGCCGCAACCAAACCGGGAGATATTATCCTCGATCCTTTTTTTGGCACTGGCACAACCGGCGCCGTTGCTAAAAAATTAGGCCGCCACTATATCGGAATTGAACAAAATCCTATCTATATTGAAGCCGCTCAAAAACGCATCCGAGACATTACTCCCATCAAAAAAACTGACCTAACCCCCTATATCCGCCGTGAAACACCCAAAGTTCCCTTTGGGGATCTGTTGGCCGCCGGATTAGTTCGGGTTGGCTGTCAACTCAAAGATAAAACCGGCCGATATAAAGCGACTGTTCGGGCCGACGGATCTGTCAAAGCAGGGGATTTTGTCGGCTCCATTCATCAGGTCGGTGCCGCCTGTGCCCATAAAACAAGCCCATCCTGTAATGGATGGACATTTTGGTATATTAAAGACCCGTCAACAGATCAATGGATATTACTAGATACGCTCCGCCAACGGTTTTCAGAAAATCAATAAAAACTGCTTTAACACAGAAAAAATCCCCCGTACAAACGGGGGAAAATTAATACCTATTCTTTTTCTCGTTGATTCTGGCGTTTTATCTGTTCTTTCAGGTAGGCTTTATGAATAACATGAGATGCCATCGATTCACGAAGATTAACAGCGCCCGACACAGCTCCTGACACAACTCCCAACAAACCCAATCCGCTCATAACACATGCAACGGCTACACCTTCTTTTCCTTTACTTTCGATTTTATTAACGTCGCCTTTTATTGAGTTCAAGGATAACAAACATGCCATTGCTACAAGAAATCCACCACAAGACACGCCTAATGTCAGATGGCGATAGCTACGGTAAAACGATGTCCAGTGATTTACTAAATCGTTCGATTCTTTAGTAATAGTAGAAATTGTCTCTCTCTCCTGCTCATTCAACAAGACATTTTTAACAAAATCATGTTTTTTTTGATGTAAAATAATATCACGAATAGATTCTTTTTGAGTCATTTTCATTTCTCCTTTCATAATAAATAAAGAATTAAACCCGCTCGTGCGATGAATTTAATTGTGACATTTTATGCTTATAATTTTGATACAAAATATGGTTAGCCCCTACCTTACGCCCACTGGAAACAAGAAAATACAATCCTGCAAGCGTATAAATCCCATATCCTGAGTATTTAAAAATCTTTTCAGGATACTTTTCTGTTTTGGAGGATCCACAAAATGCAACGGCAGTCGCAGATAAAAGAAGCGAATACGCCAAAACGGCGATTGAATTTAATTTTCGTAAAGAAAGACGATAGTTCTTTTTTTTCTCTAAAAGAGAGAGAGATAACGACTTTAACGGATTGTAAAGACGCAATAACTCTTTTTTCTCTTCCTTATTCAGTATCATTTTCTCAATTAAGCTTATTTTAAACATATATTACCCCATATTATTCATATTAATTGATAGTCTACACCTCTTTTTAATTTTTGTCAATAAATTTCATAATTTTTTTATTCTGTTAAAAAAATATTGCTTTTTGATGTGTTTTATAGTATAGTGTTTGCAACTTAAAATAAAGGTAAAAAGATGATTGAACCCGACTTTATCCATTTGCGAGTCCACACTGAACACTCCTTGCTCGAAGGGGCTATTAAGACGGCGAAACTGGTTGGCTGGGCTGCGGAACAAGGCATGCCGGCGATTGGCATAGCTGATAGTGGAAACATTTTCGGCGCCATGTTGCTGGCAAAAGAAGCCGCAGGAAAGGGTGTTCAACCGATTTTAGGGTGTCAATTACTCGTCCGCTCTCCGGTGCGAGAGGTTCAATCTTTTTCTACAGATAAACCAACATTTGATAAAGTCGTTTTAATTGTCCAAAACGAACAAGGTTACCAAAACTTACTCCTTCATTTTTCGGAATATTACATGGGACCCGAAAAACAGGAAACGCCTCACCTAACTTTTGATGAATTACTGACAAAGACAGAGGGCTTAATTTTATTAACCGGCGGGGTTGAAGGGATTTTGGGTCGTCCTGTTTTAAATGGTCACGCTGATTTTGCGGCCACCATTTTGGAACAACTACAAACAGCTTACCCGGGACGGGTTTACATAGAACTACAACGTCATGGACTATCCTCTGAAGAACAGGCAGAGCCAGCTTTTCTAGAAATGGCTTACCGCTTAAACGTCCCTCTGGTAGCTACGAATGAGGCTTTCTTTAAAACGCCGGATATGTACGAAGCGCATGACGCAATGCTGTGTATTGCTGAAAAAACATTTGTTAGCGAACAAAACCGTCGACGAGTCACACCGGAACATTACTTAAAAACCGCTGATGAAATGAAGGCATTATTTGCCGATATTCCGGAAGCGCTTCAAAATACCGTTCAAATTGCCAAGCGTTGCTATTTTATGGCCCTTAAGAAAAAACCGGCATTTCCCAACTATGACTGTCATGGTAAAACAGAAGACGAAGTTTTGCGTGAAATGGCCGAAAAAGGCTTTGAAATGCGCATGGTCGGCCGATCTGAGGAAGAACGAAAACAATATCATGACCGATTAGAATACGAACTCGGCATTATTAAACAAATGGGCTTCCCGGGATACTTTTTAATTGTGGCAGACTTTATTCAATGGTCTAAGGCAAACGGAGTTCCTGTCGGTCCGGGACGTGGTTCAGGAGCTGGTTCTGTTGTTGCTTGGTGTCTGACGATTACAGATATTGACCCCTTGCGTTTTAATTTACTGTTTGAACGCTTTTTAAATCCGGAACGGGTATCCATGCCTGATTTTGACGTTGACTTTTGTCAGGAAAACCGCCAAAAAACAATTGAATACGTTCAAAATCATTACGGTTTTGACCATGTTGCTCAAATCATCACCTTTGGTAAGTTGCAGGCGAAAGCTGTTATTCGAGATGTTGGGCGAGTATTGCAAATTCCATATCCGGTTGTTGATCGACTATCGAAACTTGTTCCCAACACGTTAGGAATTACCCTCAAAGAAGCATTGGAACAAGAACCGGAGTTTGAAAAAGAGGCTGCTGCCGATGAATCAATAAAGGTTTTATTGGAAATAGCCCTTAAGCTGGAAGGATTATACCGAAATTCCTCGACGCACGCAGCCGGTGTTGTGATTGGGAACAAACCGCTGGATCAAATCGTCCCGATTTATAAAGATCCGTCATCGGACATGCCCGTCACCCAATACAATATGAAATTTGTTGAAGACGCCAGCTTAATTAAATTTGACTTTTTAGGACTTAAAACATTAACAACAATTGCAAAAACGGTAGAACTAGTTAAAAAGCGGGGAATTACGGTTGATGCCAGTAATCTACCTTTGGATGATGAAGAAACCTTCAATTTATTAAAGGCCGCAAACACAACCGGCGTATTTCAGTTAGAATCAACCGGCATGAAGAAAATTCTGCATGACATGCAACCGGATAAGATTGAAGACATTGTGGCTCTTGTATCCCTGTATCGACCGGGACCAATGGACAGTATCCCAAGCTATATTGCCCGTAAAAAAGGCCAAGAACAACCAGACTACATGCATCCTAGCTTAGAACCGATCCTAAAAGAAACCTATGGTATTATGATTTATCAGGAACAGGTCATGCAGATTTCTCAAGTCATGGCGGGTTATACTTTGGGTGGAGCAGACCTGTTGCGTCGAGCTATGGGTAAGAAAATCAAAGAAGAAATGGTTCGCCAACGGGGTATTTTTATTGAAGGTGCCGTTAAAAAAGGTGTAGAGCAAGCAACCGCTGAACTTGTCTTTGATAAAATGGCTAAATTTGCTGAGTATGGATTTAATAAATCCCATGCGGCCGCATATGCATATGTTGCTTACCAAACAGCCTATTTAAAGGCTCACTATCCGGTAGAATTCATGGCAGCAACGATGACACTAGATAAAATCAACACGGACAAACTGGCATTTTTCCGGAACGATTTACAAAAAATGAAAATTGCAGTTTTACCACCGGACATTAATAAATCTGAGGTTAACTTTACCGTTGAAAACGGGGCTGTCCGATACGCTTTATCAGCCATTAAAAATGTTGGTGAAGGCGGTATGCAGGTTATTGTTGCCGAACGCAATAAAAACGGTCCTTTTAAATCTATTGAAGATTTTGCCCGTCGGGTAGATATTTCGGCGCTCAATAAACGCTATCTGGAAAATATGGCAAAGGCTGGTGCTTTTGAATGTTTGGATAAAAACAGGGCCAAAATTCATGATAACGTGGAAAAGATCATGGCTTTTGCTGCACAATCGACCACTGCACGGACAAGTGCTCAAATTGGTCTTTTTGGGGCGGATCCAGCCGTCTCTCGACTCAAGTTGGATGAGGTTCCGGATTGGCCACATGTTGAAAAACTGGAACATGAAGCCGCGGCCTTAGGTTTTTATTTGTCAGCCCATCCACTTGATAGTTATGACTCTGTTTTTGATCGGTTGCGTGTTGTTTCATCGGCTGATGTCACTGCTATGGTTAAAACGGCTGGCACACAACGGATTCAAATGGCTGGCATCGTCTCTGCGGTTCGGGAACGCATCAGTCAAAAAGGTAACAAATTTGCTTTTGTATCGGCAAGCGATAAATCCGGTGGATTTGAAATGATGTGTTTTTCGGACACATTACTAGCCTCTCGCGACAAATTAAAATCGGGACAACCACTCTTGCTCTCTGTTTCTGCGGATAAACGACCAGATGATGAAGAAAACATTCGCATGAATTTACAAAGCGTTGAATATTTATCCGATGTAATGGCAAAAACAGCTTCAACCTTATTGATTACGATTAATCAAATATCTGCGGTTGCTTCTGTTCGAAATATACTGGATAAAGATGCTTCCGGAAAAAGTCGGGTCTTTATCATTGTTCGGACCAAGGGACATGAAGTTGAAATAGCTCTCCCGAAACGATATAGTCTGACCGCTGAGACGATGACGGCTTTACAACGCCAAAGCGGGATCGAATACCGTCAAGTTTAATCTTTTTCCGAATAGATGCTTCTACAGAGTCCGGATTTCCTATGTTTTTATTTTTTCGCTTGTCATTTTGGGAAAAAGTGGTATATTAAAATTATGTCCACTATTTTTAAAAAGGTTCTTGTTTAATGCATCATCATCATACACCAAAAGATCTTACCGGCGGCGAACGGTATTTATTTAACCGTAAAGAAGGGCATGAAAAAACATTTTACACAAATAAAGATGTCGCTCCCTTTTCACGGGTACGTATTTCTCTTCGGGATTTAAAAAAAGGCCCGACACCAATACCGGTTTCTTCATGTATTGTTAAAAATTTCATGAAACAATTAGCTAAAAACGGAACACTTTCAAAGGCTGGTTTTTCCGTAGAAGATATTATGCTTGCCCAAAGTGAAGGACATGTACCGGAAGGATTTACTGTTGAACAAATCGTTCCTGGTGGATGTGGCGCTCGTCCAACACCAAATAATTTATGCTTAATGGAAAAGGGGGTATCAGAATACTTGATGCGTCATTTGTGGCGGTATTTTCATCAGGATTTACAGGCAGAAAAAACTATTTGTGAAAAAAAGGGAAAAGCGTTTGAGCAAATCACTATCACTTTATCTGGTTTTCAATCAGTGATGCGGATAAATGACTGGAAAAAAACATTAGATAAGTCATTATTACGTCGCTCAAAAGAAGTAGAAGAAAAACTCAAAATACAAAAATTAAAGGAAATGGATTTAACAGTTTTATCAACAAATAATTCCGTTTTTCTAGCACATCCGGCCTTTTTAGAAACAAATAATGGTTTTTTCAGTAATTCTTCTGGTTTAAAGCCGGCTATTATCAACGTCCGACTGACTTCATCATCCGAGCAACAAAAATTAAAATTTGAATATGCTGAAAAACGTCGGGATATCATCCGCACAATTGCGGGTCAAGGTAAGTTGCCAGAGATTCGTTTAGATAAGCAAAAAGATATTGCCTCAAGTGGATGGCTTCCCAAAAACTATGCCTATACTTGTCACCACGTTGTTCCTCGTGCTTTAGGTGGTAATAACGATGTTGAAAATATGTGTTGGTTACAAGCTTCTGATCATGCTCATCTCCATATTATTGTCAATCGGTATCAACATGAATTAAAAACAAATTACAAGGACTTAGCAACACGAGGGGATGCATACTTATTATTGCCGGTGCCAGCCTCATTCAATGGCCCACAATTACGTGTTATCTCCCCATTTGATATGAAACTTGTTTGCCATTGCCATAAAAAACACGCCAAACAAAAGATTGATTTATCCCATATTCACATGTAGGAGAACCTAATGCCCAAAAAATCACTAACACAGGAAGATAAAATTTTTCATTTTTCATTTCCATCAGGAAATGAACCCGTTGTTTCACAAAAAATTCAAGGGGGCACTTTATTGGCCGCTCGTGTTCTAGAAACAATGTTTATGGGGGCTGATTTAATTCCGATGGTCATAGAGGTTAATCCCACCCTACCCCGTTATTTATATAATAAAAACAAATCCTATTTTGAACAAAATAAAAATTTGCTCAGAAAAAAATATGCCCAAAAATATCCTTTACCATCCTTAACAATCGACAGTATCAGACAAATACAGGAAACAGGGGAAATGCCACCGCATTATCCTTACACCTGCCACCACTTAGTCCCATTACGCTGGGGCGGTCGAAACGATATTCGCAACTTAATTTTCTTAAAGCACGATATCCATCAGGCGATTCATAAAATAACGGATGCATATATTGGTTTTTTATCTCGTCAAGATATGTCTCAAAACAAAGAAAAACGCATCTTTTTAGTTTTTCCGATGCCAGCTCGGTTTAAAGGTCCCGAACTGCGTATTATACATGAAGACAAGGCATTAACCGTCCAAGAATGGAAAGAAGTACAAGACATGGCTGAAGCCGTGAAATCCGGCATTCCCTCTCCCCAAACGATTGACCAACTCAATCGAGCAATAGATGGGGAAGAATCATTCTTTTTAACTTATTTCAGAAAAAAATATGCGAAAATAGCCATTCCGGGAAAAATTCGTTCAGATAATGTCGCTATGCACAAACTATCTGCTAAAGAGGCTAAACCAACCTTAGAATTAGAATTAACACCGGCGGAAACTTCCGATTTTTTAAAAAGTATCAATGTTTCCCGATACACGCATGCCAACTTGTTTTCACAACAACAATGGGAAGAGTTTCAAAAGGGTTGTATTCCGACGGGATTCAGTATTATGCCAGCCATTCCGTTTGATTCCCCAAAATATGAAAACAGAATGCGCACATTAATATCCCATGAGGCAAAAGATTTATTGAAACGGATGTTATGGGATCCTATTTGGAGACAGATACAAAAACTACGCAAAACCGTTAACGATATTGATATTCAACGGTATCATTGGCCAAAGGTTATCACTTTAAAACAAGCGCAAGAATTTATAAATGATAACCATCAGGAGGCAAAACTCAAAAAATCCCGATATCAAATGAGTGAAGCTCGGGAACAAACCCATATTACTATTAGCAAAAATCAGAATGGTACTATTCTGTACTTAACGAACCATCCTTTTGTTCATCAAGATGGAGACATATATACTCTTGATACAACCAAGATCTGTTCTTTTGCACCAGGAAAACCACCAATCAAAGAACCGGATATTATTCGTAATCTGTGCAAACGGGACGCTTTTCGTTTAAAAAATGTTAGTCGTCCAGAAAAGTTACGCATTGAAAAACAACAACGCATTCCGGACTCTTTGGGATTAGAAGCTCGTTTCCTAATTCCGGAAGAATGGGGTGGCGATGTTTCTGCCGACAACGCTTTATTTGTAAAAAAAGATATTTACGCGTCATATCATCGAACCGTTTTAATGCCCTTAGCCCTGTTTCTGAGCAAACAAAACCTAGGACGTTTTATACAGGTAGCCTTACCCAAACCGCTAGATGCCTACCTACCCGAAAGCGAAGTCAAAGTTATTAAACCCAAAACACCCCCCACCCAGGTTCGTCGATTAGCTTCCCGCCACAACCGTCGTCAAAGCAAAATAGACCTACGTAAAGAATGGCAATATAGCTAAAAATACTTTGACTTATCAGGTTATTTAACGTATAATACGATCGATTCTGTCCAGAATCGATCGTTGCTTATGAGTAAAGGAAAAAAAGATGATTGAAATCACATTACCCGATGGGGCTAAAATGGCATTTGAAACACCGGTTACCGGCCTTCAAATTGCCCAAAAAATCAGTGAGGGTTTGGCTAAAAATGCAGTTGCAGTTCATGTTAACAATGTCTTGACAGATATAACAACACCGATCACAACTGATGCATCAATTTCGATTGTCACAACTAAAAATCCAGAAGCATTGACGATATTACGCCATACAACGGCTCATGTTTTAGCTCATGCCGTTAAAAACCTGTATCCGACGGCTCAGGTTACCATTGGACCCGCTGTTGAAAACGGATTTTATTACGACTTCTTTGGAATTATTTTAAAGGAAGAAGATCTCCCAAAAATCGAATCTGAAATGGCTCGTATTATTGCGGCAGATTATCCGATTGTTCGCTCTGAAATGGAACGGACAGAAGCAGTTCGCTTGTTTACTGAAAAAGGTGAAAAATATAAAGTTGAACTTATTAACGATTTGCCATCAGACGTCACAACTGTTTCTCTCTATACTCAGGGGGATTACGTTGAATTATGCCGTGGTCCCCACCTATCATCCACAGGTAAAGTTGGTAAAGCATTTAAGTTAATGAAGGTTGCAGCCTCCTACTGGCGGGGTGATGCCACTAAGGAATCATTGCAACGGGTATACGGAACGGCTTTTGGATCAGAAAAGGAATTAAAGGCTTACTTTACATTGTTGGAAGAAGCCGAAAAAAGGGATCACCGCAAACTGGGACGTGAAATGGACTTGTTCCATTTTGAAGAATATGCCCCTGGCGATGTTTTCTGGCACCCACGGGGATGGACATTCTTTCAAACACTGATCGGTTACATGCGTCGCCGTCAAGCTGCAGAAGGCTATGTTGAAATCAATACGCCCCAAATTATGGATAAAGTGTTGTGGGAAACATCTGGCCATTGGGATTGGTATCGGGAAAATATGTACACGACAGAGATTGAAGAAAAAACCTTTGCCGTCAAACCAATGAACTGCCCTGGCGGTGTTTTAACGTTTAAACAAGGCATTACAAGCTATCGGGATTTACCGAAACGGATTGCAGAGTTCGGACGGGTTCACCGGTATGAGGCCTCTGGCGCTTTACACGGTTTATTGCGGGTACGCGCTTTTACACAGGACGATGCGCACATTTTCTGCACACCGACACAATTTAAAGAAGAATGTCAACGAGTTGTTCGGTTTATGCTTGAAATTTATAAAGACTTTGGCTTAACTGATGTAAATATAAAATTATCAACCCGCCCAACAGAACGCATTGGTACCGATGATATTTGGGACATGCTTGAAACAGGTTTAGCTGAAGCATTAACGGAAATGGGATACGCCTATACCGTCAACGAAGGGGATGGCGCTTTCTATGGACCGAAATTAGATTTTAAACTGAAAGATGCTATTGGTCGGGAATGGCAACTCGGAACATTACAGGCCGACTTGAATCTACCAGAACGGTTTGATGTCTCTTATATTGGTGAAGATGGCCAAAAACATCGACCAATCATGTTGCATCGTGCTTTATTTGGTTCCTTAGAACGCTTCTCAGGTGTTTTAATAGAACATTGCGCTGGCGCTTTCCCATTCTGGTTGGCTCCTGTTCAAGCCGTCATTGCCCCGATTTCATCGGAACAAGATGACTATGCCAAGGAAATAGCACATCGTTTATTTGTAGCCGGCATTCGGGTTGAAACAGATTTAAGAAACGAAAAAGTCAGCTATAAAATTCGAGAACATTCGGTTAAAAAAGTACCCGTTATTTTGGTTGTTGGGGCAAAAGAAGCAGCAGAAAGAACGGTTACAATTCGCCGTTTGGGAACGACGACGCAGGAAACAATTTCATTTGATGAAGCAGTCAAACGCTTTAAAATAGAATCCCGTTATCCGAGCGTTGAATACGACGATTAAGAACAACAAAGATATCTCACCCCCTCTGTATTACCAGAGGGGTATTTTTTACCCGGATTTTGCCCACATTTTTTTTGTTTTTTGGGGTGATTTTTGCGTTTTTTTTATTCCACACAAAACAATAAAAAAAAGCCTTTAAAAAATAAAGGCTTTAAAATGGTGCCGATTGGGTGACTTGAACACCCGACCCACGCATTACGAATGCGTTGCTCTACCAACTGAGCTAAATCGGCCAGACAGTTATTTATACGACAAATATTCAAAAAAAGCAAGTTCTTTTTATTCAAATAACACGATTTGTTTTATTTTCGAACTCTATCCGCTTCTAAAAACATCTGCAAGCGATTTGATACATAATCAGGTTTATGCGCTCGTTTTGAAAAAGTATCGACCATCTCAATTCCCAAACGATAGCCTGCAAAAATACCGCCGGCAATAAGTATAAATAAAATTATTCTCTTAATTTTTTCCTGATTTTTTTGAGTCATTTTTTTCTTCCCAAACACATTCTTTCGTTTTCATATCACAGATAAATGTTTCTTTTCCCCAGTGATCCCACTTCACACGCAAATTTCCTTTTTTAAAAGATAAAACCTGAGCCGTTTGATCTGGCTTTTTATATCGATATAGACGAGTTTTATTATCTGTCAAAATAAAATAGTCCGTCCAATTAGAATGCTCAACCTTCAAATAGTCTATATTTTCCGGAGGACAAACCTCTTTTATTTTCTTACTTAAACGCTCTTGATCTAAAATCTTTTTAACAGCGTTTTGAGCAACCAATTCTCTGGCAATTTCACACTCTGTTTTTTTATTTAAATCTTCGGCTTCATCCGTCAATAAAGAAAGAAACAAGACCTGTACTTTTTTTGTACTTTCCGTCATATTTTTATAAAATGAACTCGGATTATCTCCTGCCCGAGTATATTCCGTCAACGGATCTCTTAAACAGTGCATTTGCCCACCGGTCGATAAGATATCAAACCACAACCTATAATCTTCAGCACTTTTAAAATCAGGATGATATTGTATCCCCTTTTCTATTAAATACTCCCGATCAATCATTGTTGTGGAATGAGCAAAGCCATTTCCCCGCATCATATTGACAAAAACTTGTTCAGTTGGTGACGGACATCCCAGATGAATCCGATACCGGCTCTTTTTTCCATCCTTTTCGTCTCTGTACTTATAAGCATAATATCCCGTCCCCAAGACCGTTGCCTCAGGATGTTCTTTAAAATAATTGACTTGCTTTTCTAATCGAGTTGACAACATTTCATCATCATCATCGATTCGGGCAATATATTTCCCTTTAGCGGCTTGAATCCCCCGATTTAAAGAAGCAATCAAACCGGCATTTTGTTTATTTTGTAAAAAAACAATACGAGGATCTTTATTTTGATAATATCGAATAACATCAACTGTATTATCTGTTGAACCATCATCAATTATAATAAACTCAAAATCATCATATGTTTGCTTTAATACTGACTTGATGACGCGAGGCAACAAATGTGCTCGATTATAGGTTGACATGACAACCGAAACATAGGGTTTAGAAACAAAATATTGTTGCCTTACAAAAAATACGCCACCAACGATAGCAAACAAAACAATAACAAAAAAGATATACCGCTTCATAAAAAAAGAGAACCCCTCAAAGTTATCGAGAGGTTTCCTGAGTCGGAATTAAAATTTTTGTATCATCTTTTGTTAATTTGATACCTGATTCATCCCAACTTTTAGGGGATGGATAGCGCTTTGTTTCGGCGTTTCTATTATCGGCGCCACTAGCGTAAACCGTTGTATTGCTTGATAAAAAGTCTTTTGAAGTAATCATAGTGGCCTCCTTTTTAAAATTTTGTCAATATTTTTTATCTATATTTCTAGATTAGCATAAAAAGAAAAACCTGTCAACCCTTATTTTGACAAAAACGGACAAAAAAAGAAAAATCATCCTTTTTCAACTACGGTAACAATAATAAGATGAGCTGATTGAGCATTAAAACACCATTCAGTGTCGGAAAAAAGCATCCTTCTTTTTCATATCCCCACTGACGTCGAATAGCCTCCTTAACCGCCGATCGATTCAATTCTGTTGTACGATATCCTTCTTGCCGTAGACGTAACCCCATCATGATACGTTCAATCTGTCGTTCTGTTGAGGTGAGTTTTGTTTGTCTTGCTCCGTTTTTTACCCACTCAACAATATCAATCGGATTTTGTATAGCTAACAATCCCATCCGACCATGCGCTGCCGGTCCAACAGCCCCATAATCCCCACTTCGCCAGTAGGTTAGATTATGGCGACATTCATGCCCAATCGTCGCATAGTTAGATACTTCATATGCCGGCAATCCCGCCCGTGTCATTATATCATCCGTCATCCTGTATAAATCGGCTGCAATATCCTCATCTGCCGCCTGAATTCCCCTCTGCGCAAAGGGCGTTCCTTCTTCAACGGATAGCTGATATAAGGAATAATGATTCAGTCCCAAAGAAAGAGCCTCTCTCAACTCTTCCTGCCAAGCTTCTTTTGTCTGATTCGGACGAGCATAAATCAAATCCATACTCAATTCTGGAAAAATCTTCTGCGCCTCGCTAATACGAACAAGTGCAGTTTCTCGACTATGACGCCGCCCTAAAAAACGCAAATCAGCCTCGAATAACGACTGTACACCTATTGACAATCGATTGATACCAAGTGACCGAAAGGATTCCATTTTAAAGACATCTATCGCATCTGGATTTGCTTCCATTGTAATTTCACAATCAGTTTCGATGGGATGCCTTTGTCGAATTAAATTTAATATTTTTTGACACAGGGCTACCGACATCAAAGACGGTGTCCCCCCTCCAAAGAAAATTGTATGAACAGGTCTTCCCTCGGGAAGTCTCAAAATATCTCGTTCATATCCTTTCCATAAAAACACTTCATCTATCTTACGTGTTGGACAACTGGCAAAATCGCAATAAGGACACTTTGACAAACAATAGGGCCAATGAATATAAATACTAAACGGTTTTTGTGACATTTTCATGTTTTTCTTGACAGATGTAATAAAAAAAGCTATGGTAATATGTGTATTTTGAATTTTAACAAGAAAGATTGAACAATGCAAATTATTATTACAGGACAACAAATTAATTTAGGCGACAACTTGCGTGAATATGCTGAAAAAGCTTTAGATGCGGCTGTTGCCAAATATTTTGAAGAAGCCGTTAATGCGGATATTAAGGTTGCTAAAGAAGGTGCTGATATTAAAACAGAAATCACGGTTCATCCGGCTTCTGGCACTATCGTTCGGGCAACTGGAATATCGACAGATGCTTACGCCTCTTTTGATGATGCCGCAACAAAGATTGCTCGTCAATTACGGAAATATAAAAATAAATTAACAGACCATAAGGCTCAGCCGGTTGAAATGGTTGATATGTCTGTTATTTCTTCCGAAGAAGACAAAGAAGAAGTCGGTGATGCCCCTGTTATTATTGCAGAAATGCAAACAGAATTACCGGTATGTACGGTTAGTGCCGCAGTTATGCGCATGGACTTAGCTGGCTTACCCGCTTTAATGTTTAAAAACACGGCTCATGGCGGATTAAACATGGTTTATCGCCGTGCAGACGGTAATATCGGTTGGGTTGACCCGAAACAAAAATAGGTTCATCCCATGAAGATTATCGACATTTTACCCAAAGACGCTATCGTTTGCGATGCGTCTGTTGGTAGTAAAAAACAATTACTGGAAACATTGGCCTGTCTGGCATCTCAACAAACGGGATTAGATGAACGTTTTATTTTAGATGCGTTGATAGAACGGGAACGTCTCGGCACAACCGGCATTGGACATGGGGTTGCATTACCACATACCCGTTTATCGACATTAAACAAGATTTTCTGTGGTTTTGTCCGAACAACACCGGTTGATTTTGATT
Organism: Alphaproteobacteria bacterium; assembly: GCA_045635125.1. Lineage (GTDB taxonomy): Bacteria > Pseudomonadota > Alphaproteobacteria > CAAHEQ01 > UBA3637 > CALXZG01. The sequence goes on from JAZRBO010000004.1 coordinate 24,651, forward strand.
CTGTTGATGACAAACCAGTTGATCTAGTGTTTTTATTGCTGGTTCCGGAAGAAGCCGGGGCTGATCATTTAAAGGCCTTAGCGCGCTTATCTCGCCTGTTACGGGATGAAACAATCGCAGCGGATTTGCGTCATGCTAAGGATGCAATAGCGATCTATACACTGATTCAAAATAACGATAAAGAAGACTAATTGCTTTCAATACCTACCCCCTTCACAGCATCGTGAAGGGGAGTTTATTTCAGATATAATTGCTTTTCAAATAATTCTAAGAATGGAAATAATTATAGCAATTAAGACAAAAATATTCGTAGAATATCTTCGTTTTATAACACTAAAAATCCCAACACTCCTTGTATAAAATTTATTCAAAACTTTATCCCTCCCCTACTTATTTTACTTGGAAACAGCTTCTGTTTTACCTTCATCCCCTTTTTTAAACTAAATCCAATATCAAATTTTCTGCGAAATCGCATAAAAAAACCCCTCTCGGGGTATTTTTAATGGCGACCCTAACGGGATTTATTCGGGTTTTCCCCTCACCCCTAACGGGGCCGCCTTCGGCGTTGCCTACGTTACACTTCGGCTGAACCCTACGGCTTCAAATTTTCTGCGAAATCGCATAAAAAAAACCCCTCTCGGGGTGTTTTTTATTGGCGACCCTAACGGGATTTGAACCCGTGTACCGGCCTTGAGAGGGCCGTATCCTAACCGCTAGATGATAGGGTCTTAACGGGTATGTATCATACACCTTTACTGATCAAAAATCAATATTTTTCTTAATCGGCAAACATTTTCTGTAATAATTGTAAAATTTGTCGATGCGTTTCCTTTGGTAGAGTCCCGATTTTTTCAATCAAAGCAGCCTTAGGCACCGCCCGTATCATATCAAGCGCAATTTGTCCCTGATGACCCTTTAAACGCACACCAACACGACATGGAAAAGCCCGTTCAACAACCGTAATGGGAGCCACAATTAAATAAGGCAAAGAGGCATTCATTTCATCCGGTGACACAACGACACAAGGCTTAGCTTTTCCACGAGAATCACACATAAAAACATCAAATCGTACTACCATTCCCACTCTCCTCTTTCACGCACAGGATTTTCTTTGACATCTGCTTCAAAAGCTTGTTGCCAATCGGATCGCACCCCTTCGGTTGGCGCCAAAACAACCTGCCCATCCACGACATTTAGCTCGGCCTCTTTTCCTAATCCGCAAGCTTGAATGACACCTTTAGGTAATCGCACACCAACAGAGTTTCCAATTTTAATCAATTTAACCCGCATTTTAATTTCCTTTCAACACATCGGCTAAAACCATGTATAAACGACCAGCATCTGATCCAATAACAATGCTGAGTAACATTTTATTACTATCATCCTGACCAACTTTTTGCGTCATTTTTTCAAATGCGGCCATATATCCCTGTGCTGCTTTTTTGAAAGTTCGATCATTTTGATACAACTCTTTCATTTTTTTAGCGGTAGAAGCCCCCAACTCAGACCGAATATGACGCATAAAAATGGTTTTATCACCACCGTGATATCGCTCCCATAAATCTTCAACAACTTTAGGAGAGAATAATTGAGCCATATCCACTGACAACGCCTGTAATTGATCTAAAATAGCCGCTGCTTCGGCCAACATATCCTTGTTTTCAATATTGTTTAACAAAGAACGAGCCACCATACGTCGCCCCACACTTTCCATTTGTTGGTGAATTTCGTTTAAATCACCTTTCAAAGTCATTGCGGCCGACCTAAAATCTTCCGTTTGTCTGGTCAATGCTTCACCAGCATTTTCAAACTCTAAAACTGCTTGTTCAGCCGTTCCCTGTAAGCGTCTAGCACTTTCTGCCATACCGGATTCAACAACGGCAATACGATTGGCAATTTTACCAACTTCCTGATCCAATAATTCTCCTTGCGCCCGGAAAACAGATAATACTTTTTCTAAATTACCGAATAAACGAGCATTTTGTTTATGAGCATCCGTTTCATACATATCAACAGCAGCCTCAATTTTTTGGGCAGCCACAGCCAAATTTTGCGTTGTTTGACCGGCTTGAACCGTTGCAACCCCAACCCGATTATTCACAGCCTCGATTGCATTCATTAAAGAATGTAACTGATCAGCCCGAGCGCTTAAATTTTGAGCCATTCCCTCTGTTTCAGATACACTTTGCGAGGTTACTCTTTGCAAAACAACGGCTTGTTCTGAAAATAAACGAGCCGCCTGTTGTGCTTGTTCCGTAGCACCTGCAATAGCTTCAGATAAATTTTGAATATGGCCAGCAATTTCCCGAACAGATGCCACCGTTTGAGTATCCACATGATTAATAACAGTCCCTAAATCACTAATCCAGTGCTTTAAATCATCCCGAACGGATTGTGTTTGTTCGTTTACCTCATTAAAAACACCTCTAAATTCTTGAATTTGAAGGCGTAAGGCATCTGTCAGTGTTTTAGTATAAATAGCACCTTCCTTTGTCGGATAAACTAACTCATTTAAATAACCTCTCAACGTTTCTGCTTCATCGGCTAATTGTTCAGATCTATCAAAATAAGCACTAACCAACCATACAATTAACACCGGCAAACATAATCCGCCCAATTCCCCAACAAGTTCAGCTGGTGACAATTCAGACCGCGAAGCCCACCATCCAGATATCCTTAAATAATTGAGAACAAAAGAAAACCAAATAACACCAAACACAACAGAAATAATAAACCCCTTTTTCTGCCAAATTGTCGGCCGAACTGGTACATCTTCTTCAAAATCAGCCTGCTTTTGATTTTTATTAGCCATATGCCCTCCTTTTAAGGTGATTAATAACACCTCCACTATAACAGACCTATTAATAAAAAGCAACACAAAAAATAATTACATTGTTATTACTTTATTAATTTGTAATTACAATGTAATCACATCATGAGATCCCTCTAAATTTCACACAACAACGTAATTACATTGTTATCATAAAAATAGAAACATAATTACAATGTAATTACACACCCATTTTGTAAATACATTGTAATTACAAAAAAAACAATCATATTTCTTTTAATAGTGTCTCTGATTTCTCGATTCAAAAAAGTATTATCGGCGCAATCGATTTGCTCGAGCTGTAATTTGCGTCACAGTTCGACTTAAAATCAATTCCGATGGCATGCCGGTACTTTTAATCTGCTGTTCTGTTTCTAATAATAAATTCAATACCTTAACAATATATTCAACAGGCCACATCATTATTTGACGACGCATTGTTTCTTCCAATCGAAATTGAGCGGGCTTTATTATTTTTTTTACCGCTGTATCTAATGACGCCCCCTTTCCCAATAAATCAGAAGCCGTCAACAACAAATGAAAATGCGTCAATAACAAACGAACTAACCCGACGGGATTTTCCCCATTAGACAATAATAAAGCAGCTGCTTTGTCTGCATTTTTTTGATTTCCTTCGGCGACAGCACAACAAAATAAATCTGCTGATGTATTAACAGTATCCGTAATAACAGCAAGAACATCAGAAGCCGTCACTGTTTTCCTATCACCCAAGTAAACTATTAGTTTTTCCAACTCTCGACGGGTTGCCAATCTATTTTCACTCAACCGTTCTACCAACATCGGCATAACCTTAGGATCAACCCCAATTCCCTCTCCTGATAAAATTTCTCTTATAAAAACAGCCACATCCTTTGATTCATCTGCATAACAAGCCACCGTTAAAATATCGGGATGAGCCTCACAAAAAGTCCGCAAAGAAGATGACTTTGTTAAATTATCAGCGGTTATCAACAAAAAAGAATCGGTTTGAATATGTGTAACAAAAGAATCTACAGCCTCCGTTGCAAAATTATCCCCGTCCCTTAAACAAATTAATCGGCGCCCTCCCATCAATAAGACGCTATTCCCCTCATCCAATAATAAACTGGGCGTTTCTCGCAATTGTGCTGGCATCACACGACAAACAGCAAAAGAATCCTTTATATCCGGCACAATCAATCCAGCAATTTTAGTGGCGGTTTCCTGCACAACACCAAAATCGGCCCCAAAAACCAACGCCCCCTTAAATCGGCCTTGAATTTGCGGTTTTAACGCCTCTATTTGATAGGGTTTTGCTTTCACTGTTCCCTTCCCCGCAAATATGAAAAGATATGTAACGAAATATCATCTGCTAAAATACGGATCAGATTTTGATACATTTTTTCTTTAGCTGTTATTGTTGCATACGGTTCATTGACGATATTATAAGAACCGCTTGCAGATGTATCAGAAGATACAATCGATGTATTTGTTTTTAAATCAACTAATTGATAAGAAGCGGTCAGCGTCATTTTTTCAAGGCTTATAAAATTATCTCCCCGAATACTTTGATCATAAAAAACAGGTTCCTTTAGTTGAATACGCAACTCCCATTTTTTCAAAGCTATTATTTGTTTCGGATTTAATTTCTGCCGCAAGAGCATATCCATCTGATAGCCACCCGCATTAGGAATTGGGGCAATTTGAATTTTTTCAGCTTCTTGCACAACATTTTGATTATTTTCAGACATATAGAGGGGTTTAAAACCACACGCCCCTATTCCAACACAACACAATAAAACCAAAAACCAACGCATATGCCTCTCCTTTTCTTATCGACAGTATACCGATTTTTAACTTGAAAGACAAGGAAAAATCGGCTATTCTAGTCAAAAAGGATAAATATGAAAAAACGACACATTATTGTGATAGCTGGTCCAACGGCCAGCGGTAAATCGGACTTAGCTGTTCAAACGGCTGCTGCAATAGGTGGTACCGTTATCAATGCGGATGCGACCCAAGTATATCAAGACCTAACAATTGTATCAGCCCGTCCAACGTGTGCAGATATGCAAGGTATCCCTCATGCATTATACGGATATATTGATGCCTGGACCCAAAATACGGTTCAAGATTGGTTGCGGGATATAACATCTGTTCTAGAAACAACAGAACATCCGGTTGTTGTTGGGGGAACAGGCCTGTATATCGGCGCTTTAGTTAACGGCTTTCATACGATTCCGGATATTGATCCAAGTATTCGGGAAAAGGTTCGTTCCATGCCAATATCAGAGGTTCAAAAACAAGTTCCAGATTGTCGCTTTACAGATCCACAACGCCTATGTCGCGCTTTAGAAGTATATCTCAGTACTGGAAAACCACTTTCTTATTTTTACGAGCAACCCAAAACAAAGATTGTTGATGCTGACTTTACGGTTGTTTTTCTGAATCCCGACAGAAAAACACTATACAGCCGATGTGATACCCGTTTTCATAAAATGTTAGAGCAGGGGGGTATTGAAGAGGTTCGACACCTTTTATCACTTAATCCGACAGGTGGGGTATTAAAAGCAATCGGTGTACCGGAAATAACCGCTTATTTACAGGGTGAAAAATCTTTTGAAGAAATGGTTCAGGCTGCTACTTTATCTACCCGACACTATGCTAAGCGACAAATCACCTGGTTTCGTCATCAATTATCGGCTGATATAACAGCCACCACCCTTGATGCTGACTTGATTCATCACTTGACAAACCGACATAAAATGAGTATGATATAAGTTAAGCGACTGTTCTGTCGTTCTTTTTCCCATTTATTTTGATATATAACATGCATAGGAGATACCATGCAATTAAAAGACCTTAAGAAAAAAACGCCGGCCGAATTGTTAATTTATGCCGAGGAATTAGAAGTTGAAAACGCAGCATCATTACGTACACAAGACTTAATGTACTCTATTTTAAAGAAATTATCTGAATCCGAAACAACTTTATTTGGTGAGGGTGTTTTAGAAGTTATGCAGGATGGATTTGGCTTTTTACGCTCGGCAGAGGCAAATTATTTAGCGGGTCCTGATGATATTTATGTTGACCCGAGTCATATCAAAAAATGGGGACTTCGGACTGGTGATACAGTTGAAGGCAAAATCAGTGCCCCACAAAATGGAGAAAAATACTTTTCTCTGACATCGATTAATACAGTTAACTTTGTCAAACCAGAAGAATTAAGATATCGCATTAACTTTGATGATTTGACACCACTTTATCCGGATACGGGTATCAAAATGGAACACGATACAACGCCGGAAGATAAAGATATGACAGCCCGTATCATTGATTTAATCTGTCCTCAAGGATTTGGACAACGCTCTTTAATTGTGGCACCACCCAGAACTGGAAAAACGGTTATGCTTAAAAACATAGCGCATGCTATTACAGCGAATTATCCGAAAGCCCATTTAATTATGTTATTAATTGACGAACGCCCTGAAGAAGTCACAGACATGATTCGCTCGGTAAAAGGTGAGGTGATAAGCTCTACCTTTGATGAACCGGCAGCTCGTCACGTTCAAGTCGCCGAAATGGTGATTGAAAAAGCAAAACGCCTTGTTGAGCATAAAAAAGATGTGATTATTTTACTGGATTCCATTACCCGACTAGCCCGTGCCTACAACACCGTTATTCCAACATCAGGTAAGGTATTAACAGGTGGCGTGGATGCAAATGCCCTACAAAAACCGAAACGCTTTTTCGGGGCTGCTCGTAATATAGAGGAGGGGGGCTCTTTAACGATTTTCGGAACAGCTTTAATTGATACCGGTTCCCGTATGGATGAAGTTATTTTTGAAGAGTTTAAAGGAACTGGTAACAGCGAAATTATATTAGATCGTAAAGTATCCGACAAACGTATTTTTCCTGCCATTGATATTACGAAATCAGGTACCCGAAAAGAGGAATTGCTTGTGGATCGGAATCGGTTACCCAAAATGTGGGTATTACGTCGCGTATTAATGCCTATGGGAGTAACGGACTCAATGGAATTTTTAATGGATAAGTTACGTATTTCTAAAACAAATGATGATTTCTTTGATAGTATGAATCAATAGTTTTTAGAGATAGCATCCTCATTTAAATTTAATCGATTAATAATCGAATAGGGTTCTTTATTTCCACCAATAATTAAATGATCGGCTAAATGAATACCATTTGCATATAAAATCCGTCGCAGTTCTTTGGTTAACCGAATATCATCCTGCGACGGTTTAATATCCATGGATGGATGATTATGGGCTAAAATAACCGTAACCGCATTAAGAGATAATGCCTTTTTAAGAACTTCTCTTGGATACAAATGTACTTGATCACACGTCCCTGGATGAGATGTTTCCTGTCTAATTAATTTCATATTTTTATCTAAATAAAATACGATAAACCGCTCAACCATCTCTTGTCCAATAGACATCCTGCAATAATCAATCACATTGTGCCATTGACTAAAAACAGGATGGCATTTTAAGTCATTTAACAATAAGTATTTATTCGCCTCTAAAATAATCTTAAACATTGTAATGGTTGATTCTTTTATCCCTTTGAATTGTTTTAATTCTTCCGGATTAGCATGTAACACACCAGCAAATGAAAAGAAATGTTTTAATAACTGTTTAGCAAGTGGTTTAACATCCCGACGAGGAATACATCTTGTTAAAATCAGCTCTAAAAACTCATAATCAGGAAGCGAATTTCCCTCTGTCGATAAAAAACGTTCTTGTAATCTCTTTCGATGTCCGGCAGGATCAAAAGGCATTAATACCCCCCTTATGCCCTGTACGGTGGGCAATGCCATCCTTTTGGGGAAAGCGTAAAAATTTCATATCCTGTGGCTGTTATGCCAATCATATGCTCAAATTGTGCTGACAATGACCGATCTTTCGTAATAACCGTCCATCCATCAGACAAAGTCAAGGTATCCGAACCACCAATATTAACCATCGGCTCAACCGTAAAGACAAGGCCAGGAACAAGCTCTATTCCCGTTCCAGGAACGCCATAATTCAACACATTCGGTTGACCATGATAAACACGACCAATACCGTGTCCACAATAATCCGTTACAACAGAATATCTGTTTTTAAAGGCTGTCTGTTGCATAGCGTGACCAACATCCCCCAATGTCCGACCGGGGAGGGCATTCTGAATACCAGCCATCATTGTTTCATAAGTTGTTTCAACCAATCTTTTTGCTTTGACGGACGGTTTTCCGACATAATACATACGGGATGTATCGCCATACCATCCATCTAAAATAACGGTAATATCAATATTAATGATGTCTCCGTTTTGTAATACTTTTTGTTCGGACGGAATCCCGTGACACACCACATGATTTGGGGAAATACAACTTGCTTTAGGAAAACCGTGATAACCAATATTGGCCGGAATCCCCCCATGGGATGTCATAAACGATGTTAATAAATCATCCAAAGCCCCCGTTGTGACCCCCGGCTTTACATATTCTGTAATATAATCAAGCGTTTCAGCGGCCAAACGTCCAGCACGTCTTAATCCGTCAAAATCAGATAAAGGATAAATTGTCAGTTCATTTTTATGTTTCATGGGAAACAGTTTATCTTATTTTACAAAAAAATACTAGCTTTTTTTAATACTTTGTTCTAAATTAAAAAACGTAAAAAGGAATGAATGCCCATGATGTCACGTTACGAACATATCATTATTTTAGCTATAATTTTCGGCTTTATTGTATACTACTTACTAAAAAACTCACCACTAGTTAATTAAAATCCTGCCAAAGATAAAACTCATTGACAGGATTTATAAACAGCTGTTTGACACTATATAAAACGCCAAACAGGCCCTTGTGGTGTATCTTTTACTTCAATTCCTTGAGTAATTAACTCTTGCTTTAAAGCATCTGCCGTAGCCCAATCCTTTGCTAAACGAGCCGCCTGTCGACGGTCAATCAAATCCTGTTGAGCCGGCGTCAACGTTTGTTCTTTTTCCTTAGGAAAAACTGCTAAAACACTATCAAATTGAGTCATAACCGATATAATAGCTTTAGCATTTTCAGAACTCAATTCAGAAAAGTGCTTATTAACTTCTGTCATAAAATCAAAAATAGAGGCGAGGGCAACCGGCACATTTAAATCATCATCCATGCCCTTTTCAAAGCCTTTGAGAGCCTTTTCCACAACAATGGGTAGGTCACCCCATCCCAATCCATTTGCTTCGTTCCTCAGGCGATTTAAAAAGTTTCCGAATTTATCAATAACCGTTTGATTGCCGGGAAGGGAGGCTTCTTGAAAATCCATCCGTTGCCGATAATGAGCTTTAATAAACTCATACCGAATAGCTTCAGCGGAATATCCTTTTTCAATTAACTCATTAAGGGTAAAACAATTTCCAAGAGATTTTGACATTTTTTTACCGTTAACGGTAATATGTTCATTATGCATCCAATAATTCACATACTTTGAACAATAAGCGCATTCGGATTGAGCAATTTCATTTGTATGATGTGGAAAAACCAAATCAATTCCACCGGTATGAATATCAAACGGTTGTCCGAGATATTTTTTAGACATGGCCGAACATTCAATATGCCAACCTGGACGCCCCTTTCCAAAGGGAGAGTCCCAATAATTATCCCCATCTCGCTCTTCCCATGCTTTCCAGAGAGCAAAATCCTGAGCATTTTCTTTTTCATATTCATCAGAGGACAATCGCCCATCCGCATTTAATTTTAAAGCAGAGGCATCAATACCGGCCATCTGACCATACTCAGAAAACTGGTTGATTTTAAAATAGACATCCCCTTTTTCTGTTTGATAAGCATATCCTTTATCCATTAAATGTTGTATCAATTCCAACATAGCGGGGATTTCTTCTGTCGCGCGTGGAACAATATCCGGCTTTTTAATATTTAAAGTTGTACAGTCTTTAAAGAACTCCGCCGCATAAAAATCTGTAAAATCACGCAGTCTTTTGCCTTCTTTTTGTGAATGCCGAATGGTTTTATCATCCACATCAGTTAAATTCATACAGAACGTAACTTGATATCCCTTATAACGTAAATATCTATTCAGCAAATCATAAAATACAAAAGCACGCATATTACCGATATGGGCATAATTATAAATTGTTGGTCCACATCCATAAAAACGAACTTCATTTTCCCGAATAGGTTTAAATTCTTCTTTGCAATGTGTTGCTGTATTATAGACTTTTAACATAAATATCTCTCCGTCATAGTCAATTTTATAATAGCTAAACAATAACACATTCCTCCCTTTTTTGCAATGCTTTTATCCGATGACAAATTGTTGTTTTTATCCACATCATCCCGCCCATCTTATATATAAAAAATATAAATAGTATTAGTATGTGCCTGTGGATAAGTGGGATATCTTTTTTATTTTTTGCTTGACAGTTGGAAAAAACAAATACGAATCGGTGATTTTATTTATTTTTTTGTCATTATCAGGTCTTTTTTTTCGAATCGTAGAGGTGTTAAAATAGAGTGAGTATTTTTGAGAATAAAAAAGGATATCTTTTCCTGTTTTTTTTATATAGACCTAGTAACTTATCACTTATCCACATTATTAAAAGTTACTCACAATTTTCTTGCTTTTTTAGGGGAAATCTTGTATGATACCTATTATTAAAAAGGAGCCCAAATGCGCGAAATAGTTTTAGATACGGAAACAACGGGATTGGATCCTGCCTCTGGTGACAGAATTGTTGAAATCGGATGTGTTGAGTTGGAAAATCACGTTCCGACAGGACGTAAATATCAATGTTATTTAAATCCTGAAAAGGTAATGAGTGAGGAAGTCATTGCCGTTCATGGTTTGACAAATGATTTTTTAGCTGATAAACCCAAGTTTTCTGAGGTAGCTGATGAATTTTTGGCTTTTATCGGAACGGATTCTCAACTTGTTATTCATAATGCCGCCTTTGATATGAAGTTTTTAAATGCTGAATTAACAGCATGCGGTAGGGAGGCTCTTCAATTTAATAGAGTAACAGATACTTTGTTGATTGCTCGGCAAAAATTCCCAGGTTCCCGTGTCAATTTGAATGAGTTGTGTAAGCGTTTTAATGTGGATGCTTCTGCTCGAACAGTTCACGGAGCATTGTTGGATAGTGAATTGTTAGCGGAGGTTTATTTAGAGTTGATTGGAGGACGAGAGCCTGGCCTTGTTCTAATGACATCTCAAAAAGAAGCTGTAAAAACACAACAAATTCAATCTGTTCAAAAAGTTATAAACAAAGAGTTTAGACCCCCTCGCGTCTTTGAAATCCCTACTGAAGAAATATCACAACATATTGAATTTGTTAAAAAAATAAAAAACAATCTTTGGGGTGTTTTTGAAAAAGAATAATATAAAAAGGTGGAGAGGGATGAAAACAAAGTACTTTCTTTTAGGATTTTTACTATTGTCATCGTATACAGCAAATGCTCAAATATTGGACTCATTGGGGACTTTAGGAATTCAAGGAGTCTTAACGAGACAATCTGTTAGTCAAGTCGGGCAGGGACTTTCTCTGTTGAAGCAAAATCAAATTTTACAGGATTTAGTGCAAACGGTTACTCAAATTCGGACAACATATATAAACGGGTATACAGGTGTGAATCTAGCTTCTGTGTATGGTCAGCCGTTTAAAGATATATCGTGGTCCATTGGTCCGAAAGGGGCAAAACAGTTTTATATTGAATTAAATGGAATAGATCAATCCGCATGTCAAAAACTTGTTTCTTCTATGACGGATGCTCAGGAAATTGAAGTGAATCATGTTGTAGGTACTTCACGGCAGTGTAAAAATAATAACACATTGAAATTTATATTTAATTAATTGTTTTGTTTTTATGTGTAATATAATACCACCCTAAAATAGGGTGGTTTTTATTAAAAAATACTTGCAAACAGAGCCTGACTTGGATACATTGTTCCACATGAAACAATAAAAAAAAGGAAAAAGGAAATGTTTCACGTGGAACAATTGGATGGTATTTTACAAAAGGCTCGTCCGAAATTGATAACTTATTTGTCACTGTTGGAACGATGGCAAAAAGCAGTTAATTTGGTTTCAAGTGCGACTTTATCGGACGCTTGGAATCGGCATATCGTTGATTCGGCTCAGTTATTTCCATTATTGCCTCAAGATGCAAAAACGATAATAGATATGGGGAGTGGGGCTGGATTTCCAGCATTGCTTTTGGCTATCTTGACGCAAGTATGTTGGCAAGATCATCCTTTAGTAACGATGGTTGAAAGTGATACAAAAAAATGTTTGTTTCTGAAGGAAGTGGCTCGTCAAGTTGGTGTGTCCGTAACTATTTTAAACCAGCGTTTAGAAAAGTGTGATACACGACCGTCTGATGTTATTACAGCTCGTGCTTTAGCTCCATTAGATTGTTTGTTGGATTGGGCAAGTCCATTTTTAAAGCCGACTTCAACCTGCTTATTTTTAAAAGGTGAGGGAGTTGAAAAGGAAATTGAAGCCTTAACACATAAGGCTAATATTGAAAAAGTACAAAGTGTAACCCATCCGAAAGGATGTATTTTAAAAGTAACGGAGGTAAGATAAATGAATCCATTAGTGTTTTCTGTATCTAATCAAAAAGGGGGGGTGGGAAAAACAACCACAACCGTTAATGTAGCTACGGCTTTAGCTGCTTTGGAAAAAAAGGTTTTGATTATTGATTTGGATCCTCAAGGAAATGCAACTGTTAGCTTAGGGCGCCAGAGAGTGAGTGGAGGGGCAAATTCCTACACTGTTTTGACAGGACGTCACAGCGTTGAAGATACTGTTCAAAAAACGGATATTCCGTATTTGTCCTTGATACCGGCAGGCCCTGAATTGTTAGGCTTGGATATGGAATTAGCTGATATTGAACGCCCTCAGTTCTTTTTGAAAAAAGCTATTGAAAATATAGATTTTGATTATGTTTTTATTGATTGTCCGCCGGCTGTTGGTATGTTGACAATGAATGCTTTGGTTGCTTCTAATCGGGTTGTGATTCCAGTTCAATGCGAATATTTGGCTTTGGAAGGTGTGGCTGATTTAATGAAGACAATTGATCGAGTTAAGTATAATTTTAATCCGGATTTAACTGTACAAGGAATTGTGATGACAATGTTTGATGGTCGTTCGAATCTGTCAAAATCAGTTGTTAACGATGTTCGTTCCTTCTTTAAAGAGCTTGTTTTTGATACGGTTATTCCTAGAAATGTGCGGATTCCCGAGGCTCCTTCTCATGGAAAGCCGGTGATGTTGTATGATTTTAGGAGTGTGGGAGCTCAAAATTATATCCGTTTAGCGGGCGAAATTTTAAAACGTGAAAAGGAGAATTAAGTATGGAAAAAAACTTGGGATTAGGTAAAGGATTGAGTGCTTTAATGGGGAATGATACCTTGTATGCACCGCAAACAGTGCGAAAATCGTCTGCAACTGATATTATTTTTGTCAATGCAGCTGATTTGGAGCCAAGTCCTTTTCAGCCTCGTCGTGTTTTTACAGAAGAAGCTTTGAGTGATTTAGTTTCTTCCATTCGTGAAAAAGGAATTTTACAACCCTTATTGGTCCGCAGAAATCCGCGCCAACCAATGGGATATGAAATTATTGCTGGTGAACGGCGGTTTCGGGCATCTAAAATAGCAGGTTTAAGTCAAATACCTGTTATTGTTAAAGATTTTGATGATAAAGCAACGCTGGAAGTGGCGTTAATTGAAAACTTACAACGGGAAGATTTAAATCCTTTGGAAGAAGCGGAAGCTTATCGCCGTTTGTTGCAGGAATTTCGATATACACAAGAACAATTATCTCAAGTTGTCGGGAAAAGTCGTAGCCATGTGGCTAATATGATGCGATTAATGGATTTGCCAAATGAAATCAAGTCTTTAATTGAAGAAAAAGAATTGACTATCGGACATGCTCGGGCGTTATTAAATGCACAAAATCCAGTAGAATTGGCTCAGGAAGTTGTTAAAAAAGGTTTGAGTGTTCGTCAAACAGAAAAATTAGCAACCACTGCCGGTGGTGTTAAAACGCATCGTCGGACCATGAAACAAATCCAAAAGAAAATGACAATGGAAAAGGATGCGGATATTTTGGCCTTGGAAAAGGAAATGTCCAACCTTTTAAAAACAACGGTTACGATTAATTGGACTGGGCAAGGTGGGGAAGTGGTTGTATCTTATGATTCATTGGATAAATTAGATGTTATTTTACAACAGCTTATGCAACTTGATCCTATTGGGGAATAATTAAGATTTTATGGAAAATAAGGAAGATATAATTTTATCTGTTACTGAAATATCTCTTTCTTTAAAAGGATGTGTCGAACAGATTTTTGGTCATATTAAAGTTCGGGGTGAAATTTCCGGCTTAAAAAAGGCTGCTTCGGGACATACATATTTTTCTTTAAAGGATACAGATTCAGTTCTATCGGCTGTTTGTTGGCGTGGTCGAAGTGAATCTACTCAAGCGGCATTGCAAGAAGGGTTAGAGGTTGTTTGTACAGGGAAATTATCAACATACCCAGGACGGTCAAATTACCAGATGATTGTGGAAACCGTTGAACCGTCGGGGGAGGGGGCTCTGTTAAAACTTCTCAAAGAAAGAAAAGAAAAACTTGAAAAAGAAGGGCTTTTTGATATTTCTAAAAAAAAGAAAATTCCTTATTTACCTGAAGTTATTGGTGTGGTCACAAGCCCTTCTGGTGCTGTTATTCGAGATATTATGCATCGATTACAGGATCGTTTTCCTCGTCCTGTTTTGCTTTGGCCTGTGTTGGTTCAAGGCGTTGGAGCTGCTGAGCAAATTGCTCGTGCAATTCAGGGATTTAATCAAATTCCTAAAGAAGGTCTTATCACCCCGACAGGGATTGTATATCGTCCGGATGTTTTGATTGTTGCCCGTGGTGGCGGTAGCTTAGAAGATTTGTGGTGTTTTAATGAGGAAATAGTCGTTCGTGCAGTTGCTGCTTCTGATATACCGATTATTTCGGCTGTCGGACATGAAACAGATACGACATTAATCGATTATACGGCCGATTTAAGAGCGCCAACACCAACAGGCGCTGCTGAAAAAGCTGTTCCTGTTCGTAGTGAATTACAAATTCAATTACAAGGTTTTCAAAATCGTTTAATGGATGCTTCTTATCGTTTGTGTGAAGAACAAAAAATACGATTAACGGGATTGTCTCGTTCTTTACCGAATTTATCTGAGGTTGTTGACCGTTTTATTCAAAAGCTTGATGATCGTTCGGAGCGGTTAGAACAATCGTTTCAGGTTTTCATTTGCCTGATTCAAAATAAATTGGAAACTCTTTCTAAGTTATTGAAATCATATTCATATCGTTCGATTTTAGAGCGTGGTTTTGCCCTTATTTCAGGGACCTCAGGAAAAATAATCGGTAAGTCGCAGGATGCGCAGGCTGAAAAACGGCTTAAAATCATGTTTGCAGATGGGAGCCTTTCGGTCATTCCTGAAAAAAAGGAGTCAAAATTGAAAAAAGTATCCTCATGTTTATCTGAAGAATCCAAAAAGAAAAAAGAAGATTTATCAATTGATAGTCAGCCAAACTTATTTGATTAATTGAAAGGAAGTAATTACAATGGAATTACAAAATAAGAGATGTAATTACAAGGTAATTACATTGTTAAAAAAGGCGTTGTTTTCTCTTTCTGTGTATGTCGGGAGGAGAGTATGTGATTACAATGTGATTACCTATAAAAAATGTAATTACAAAGTAATTACTTTGCTTAAATGTATATACATTGTAATTATATTTTTGTTGTTAGGATGTCGGATAGGATATGCTTTTGAATTATTAACCCCTGTTCAGGAGGGGCAATTGATTTATGGAAAGTTACATTCTGATGAAAAATTATATATAGATTATAGTTTGTTAAATATTGATATTAATTTATTGAATAAAGATAATCGATTGCATGATTATCGCAATTCTATTCAAAAGATGCAGCCAGATAGAACAGCTGGTGAGAAAGGTGGACGTTTAACGGATAATAAGTCTGATTTGACTGATATTATTTTGAAAGATGGTCCTACGTCATATGAAAAAGAACGGGAGAATAGGATTCAGAGTCAAGAAAAAGAGAAAGAAGATTTGTTTGATAAATATGAAATAGAAGCAGATTCATTCGGTAATTTTGTTTTAGGGGTGCCTCAAAATGCTCCAGAAACGTTAATCTTATATTT
>JAZRBO010000005.1:0-2574 GCA_045635125.1 Alphaproteobacteria bacterium
TGTTAAACCAAACAGATAGAAATTATCTTCACCAACCTCTTCCATGATTTCAATATTAGCGCCGTCTAACGTTCCCAGCGTTAAAGCTCCATTCATAGCAAACTTCATATTGCTTGTCCCAGAGGCTTCAAAACCAGCCGTTGAAATTTGTTCACTAACATCAGATCCTGGAAAAACCAATTCTGCAACCGATACTTTATAGTCTGGAATAAAGACAACCTTTAACTGTTCTCCTACCCTTGGATCATTATTAACAACCTGAGAAATATTATTAATTAACTTAATAATTAACTTCGCTATTTCATAACTCGGAGCAGCCTTCCCACCAAAAATATAAACCTTAGGAACTGTCAGTTTAACACCGTCTTCAACAATAGATAAATATTGATGGATAATATGTAATGCATTCAAAAGTTGTCTCTTGTATTCATGAATCCGCTTTACCTGACAATCAAAAATCGCTTCCGGATTTACTTTGATATCTGTGACATGATCTATAAATGCGGCCAATCTCTTTTTATTTTCAAATTTAATCGCATTTATTTCGTCTAAAACAACAGGATCTGAAACCAATGGTTCCAAACGTCTTAATTGAGACAAGTCCGTAATCCAACCATCCCCAATATGTCGTGTAATTAACTCTGACAAACCACGGTTTGCATTTAATAACCAACGACGAGGAGTTACACCATTCGTCTTATTATTAAAACGTTCCGGCCACATTTCATAAAAATCTGGAACTAACTTATGTTTTACTAACTCTGTATGAATTTCAGCAACACCATTTATCGAAAAACTACCGACAATGGCCAAGTTTGCCATCCGAATTTTCTTTTCTGGACCTTCCTCTATCAATGACATACGGGACAATTTACCCATATCTCCCGGATAGCGATCCATGACCTGATGCATCAACCAATCATTGATTTCATAGATAATCAACAAATGTCTCGGCAAAAACTTTTCAAACATGGAGACAGGCCATTTTTCTAAAGCTTCCGGCAACAATGTATGGTTCGTATATGCCATCGTTCGACGTGTAATATCAAATGCCTTCATCCAATCTAAGCGATAGACGTCTACTAAAACCCGCATCAATTCGACAATAGCTAATGTTGGATGCGTATCATTCAACTGTATAACTGCTTGATTTGGCAAATCTTCAAAGTCTGTATGTGTTTCAAGAAAACGACGAATAATATCATTAATAACGCATGAAACAAAAAAGTATTGTTGCATCAAACGTAAATACTTACCCTGCTCTACCGCATCAGAGGGATATAAAACCTTTGAAATTGTTTCGGTTTTAATTTTTTCCTCAACCGCCTCAACATATCCTCCCTTGTTAAAGGTCTCAATATCCAGGGTATTGGTTGACTTAGCCGAAAACAAGCGTAAGTAATTAACCGTCTCACCACCGTATCCAACAATCGGCATATCGTAGGGAACCCCTAACAATTGACGCGTGTTAACCCAGTGTGGTTCCCGATGTCCATCTTTTTCTTCATACACAACTTCTCCACCGATTTGTACCAAACAGGACCTATCGGCACGTTCTAATTGCCACGGAGAAGAACGATCTAACCACGAATCGGCATGTTCTTTTTGCCAACCATGATTAAAGTATTGTTTAAACAGCCCAAATTGGTAGTTAATACCATATCCGTATCCTGGAATACCTTGTGTCGCCATAGAATCCAAAATACAAGCAGCCAACCGACCAAGTCCCCCATTTCCCAAAGCAGGATCGTATTCACAATCCAATACCTCTGTCAACGGAATAGGATTATCTAAATGGATTTCTTGCAACAAATCCATAATTTCAAAACCGTACAAATTATTGGGTAGCAAACGCCCCAACAAATACTCTAAGGATAGATAATAAACCCTTTTAGAATCGGCTTTTTCATGACGCGCCGCCGTTTCAAACATCCCATCAATACACAGGTCACGAACAGCCATCGCCAATGCCGTAAACAGGTGATCTTTATCAGCCTCACACACCCGTTTAGACAAAGAGTATTTAATATGCCATTCAATTAGTTTTTGCAATTGTTTTGCCGTCGGTTTCATCCGCCGTTTCATCGATGTAAAAGCATCCATAATCTAACTCCTCTTATAATAATAGAATATTGATACCGAAAAAATAGTCAATTTGCAAGCAAAAAAATGAAAAAGTATATATCTTATTCGTTATCAACCTTAATATCGTCTATTTGCTCAGCAATTACCTCCTGAGTGTTTTCACTTTCTTTTAAACCAACTGGCATTTTAGATGGTTGAGGAGGCGTTGTTTTTGATTTATTTTTACGCTTTCTAATCTGCCGCCAATTTTCTACATTTTTTTGATGTTCTTTATAGGTTTTGGCAAAAATATGCCCTCCTTTACCATCGGCAACAAAATACAAATAGTCCGTTTCAGGTGGATTCAAAACAGCCTCTAATGAAGCACGACCAGGGTTAGCAATTGGTCCATCCGGCAATCCATATATAACATATGTATTGTAAGGATCCTGAACTCGTAAATCTTTATAAGTCAAACGTCTTTTTAAATCCAGACGACCATCTGTCACG
>JAZRBO010000006.1:0-3781 GCA_045635125.1 Alphaproteobacteria bacterium
CCCCTAGGATTTCTAGCACCTTGTTAAAGAAAGGTGTAAAAGAATTTAAAGAAGGGTATAAATGGATAAATCCTAAAAATATGGATGAGAAACAGATATCAAAGTACTGGAAAAATGTAACATTGGATAAATTAAAACAGGATATTCAAAATGCCTCTATTATAATTGAACAATCAATGGAAAATGATTTTTCTGGTCATGTTTATGATCATATATTTATGCACCCTGCCGCATGGTGCGTTCCTGAAAATTATGAAACTGCTCAGGCAGATTCACAGGATGTAAAAAACACCTTGTTATTAAATGCTACTAGATATAATGCATCTCCTGAAATCATTAAATATTTAATTGAATGGGGGGCAGATGTAAATACTCGAGACCAAAACTATATGACACCAATCATGTGGGCTAGTTTTGATGATGCCAATGTACAAACATTAGAACTTCTGGCAAAATCTGGGGCAAAAATCAACGCTCGTACTAAAAACGGTTGGAGTGCCCTTCACTATTCCATTTTAACTAGAAATAAAGTAGACATTATTAAAAAACTCGTTGAACTAGGGGCAGATGTCAATGTTGAGAATAAAGATTTTTTGACACCTGCTGATCTTGCAGCAGAAATCAGTAGACGCGTCAAAGGTTTTAACGCAAAATCTGTGTTTGTTTATTTGGAGGAAATAAAAGCTAAAAGAAATCTTCATCTATTTGGAAATCTATGTATTTTTTCGAGAGAAAAAGGATACAGAGAATGTTGGGGCTGGAGTTTTATGATATAGGGTTAAATTTTAAGCTAAAAAACAACAAAAGTAGATTAAAGTTCCCTCTATACGCTCCGCCAAAAAAAGGCCGTCTAAATGGACGGCTTTTTTATTTTACCACATTTCGCATTTTATACCGTTTTTTATGATATTCCGACACTCGAACTTTTCTCAGTAAAAAACGTTATTCTTATTGTATAAAAAAGAATAAATCTGTATGATACCTGAGTATAATTTTGAAAGAGATCATTAAACAATGAAAGAACCTATTTTTACCCCAAAATTTATCCTTACATTTTTATCGTTATTGACACAAGCGATTGTCATGTATTTATTAATTACGACGATTTCCGAACATGCGACAGCTTTGGGGGCCACAGCAACAATTGCGGGATTAATATCGGGAATCTATATTTTTGGTTCATTATGTTCTCGGATTTGTTCTGGACGTGCGATGGAAACACTGGGTTGGAAGAAAATAACCGTTTGGTCATCTGCAATACATTGTTTAGCGTGTGGAGGATATTTTTTAGCTGATAATATTACCTTATTGTTGTTGGTGCGTTTTATACATGGATTAAGTTTTGGGGCTGCCTCCAATGCTGTTTCCACAATAGGTCGTGCTATTTTGCCTAAGGATAGATTTGCTGAAGGGTGTGGCTATTTAATGTTAGCAACAACATTAGCTGTTGGTTTAGGCCCCTTTATTGGCGGTCAAGTTTATAGCCACTTAGGCCCTAAAGGCTGTTTTATTGCGGCAATGTTGATGGGATTAGCCTCATTGATTTTTGTTTGGTTTGTGGATGTTCATAAATATGATCCGGCCTTCAGTCCCACCCCAAAAACAAAAGGGCTTAAAGCGGATTCTCCGACAGGCATTAATCGTTATATTGAAGTCAAAGCTTTACCGATTTCAACTGTTTCTGCCTTGTGTGGCTTAGGATATATTGGCATTATTACCTTTGGGCGGTTATTTGCGACATCAGAAAATTTAATGCCTATTTTTAGCTATTTCTTTTTAATTTATGCATTTATATTAATTTTTTCGCGACCTTTAGCGGGTAAAATTCAAGACAAATACGGCAATAAAATCGTATGCTATCCATCCCTTTTAGCACAAACGATTGGATTGATGGCATTAGCCATATATCCATCAACAATTACAGTCATTTTATGCGCAATCGGTTGTGGATTAGGATTTGGTACTATTTTATCCGCCAACTATGCTGTTGCTTGTAAATCGGTTCCCACCCATCGGTTTAGCTATGCTGTTTCCACATATTATATGCTCAGCGATATTGCTTTTGGTTTAGGTCCGGTATTTCTTGGATTTTTAGTATCCCAAACAGAGAGCTATAGATTAATGTATGGGCTTTCTGCTTTAATTACATTATTTGCCCTGCCTGTTTGTATTTATGCCCTGCGTAGAAAGTAAAACAGGTTTTTCTATCGGGGAAAAGGATAAAATCTAGCCTGCAGTTCAGGATATTTTTATTGAAATTTATCAAAGAACAGTTTAAACTTCTGAACAATAGTGTACAGATTTTGATCGAGCATATAATGATAGATGACTTCATAAACTCCAGACAAATCAGCCCTGATAAAAATGGAAGTAACAAGAAATGCTTTCTTTTCAAAAATCATGTTTTGCTATATGGTAGCTACAAAGAAGAAGAATTAAAACAATTAATTCAAATGAGTAATTCTTTAGAAAAAAAGGGGGTTGCCATCCTTCCGACGCTAGCATACAAAATTGTTTCACCTCCAAATCAATTAGGCTACACAAAGGGATATTTCCTTCAAAAACGTGCCAAAGGAACGGAATTATACAAGAGTAAAATGTCCGAAACAGAATACAAAGAAAGATTAAACGAAATTGCCCACATGTCACCGGCACAGATAGATCAATTTGTATCTGATTGGCTATCGATTTCGGGGGCAGGCTTACTGATCGACCCATCAAAATGCGAAAACTTTTTTTATTCTAACGGTAGGATTAGCTTTATTGATTTAAATATATCAACACACGACCAACCGTTAGGGGTAAAATTCGCTGAAATCACGAACGTGCTATTGGGATTAGGATTAAAATCGAAATACAAAGCGGATGAAAATAACCACGCAACAATTCTTAAAAACGTTTCTTGTTCTTTTTTGAAAAGGGGACTCCCTCTGACAGAGATTCAAAACAACATATTAAAGTACGACTATTTCATGAATAAGGATACCATGAATAGAGTGATAACGGATTTAGCCGAGAAACAATCAAGGAATAATTCCTCTATGACTGGTTTTATCCCCAAAAATAAAATATCGGGACGCTAAAAAAATTTATCGCCCTCCCCATTTGAACCCATTTTGATATCGAACAAAAATACCTATCATGCAAAAAAAACACCTGTCGGTTGACAGGTGTTTTTTGACATTGATAATCGCAACAATTATGAAGCAAAGCTAAGTGTACAAGCGTTGTCAGAACAGTTGGTGGCTTTAGTGCCAGCGACAGATCCAATAATCGCACCAATACCAGAGCAGTTACCATCTAATGTAACATCCACTACCCCGTCTGCATCACCCGACATTGCAGTAACGCAAGGAACAGTCGGACTTCCAATATCACCTAAGTCAGCAACATCTTTCGCAGTTGTATTACTATTTGTCATAGCAATAACAGAAATTTTAGAAGCAGCGTCGATGATTTCGTTAGCGCGGTAGCGGTTCATAGCCATTGTATAACCGGCGATACCACCGATGGACAAAACGCCGATAATGGCCAAAACACCCAACATTTCGACCATTGAACGGCCGGATTCATTTTTCATTGTCATAATTTATATTCCTTATATAAGAATGTTAACACTCGATGTCTGATTCCATCCCCAATATCGGTTTTTCCGACTTTGTCGCATAATGTACACTCTGTATAGTGACAAACGTGACATATTTGGGAACGGTGTGCGACACCACTCACATGTTGTGTCTACCATGTTTAATTGTGAATTGCAAGTGTTTTTTTTATAAAA
>JAZRBO010000007.1:0-2467 GCA_045635125.1 Alphaproteobacteria bacterium
AAATTCAGACTTTGCGGTATTGGCTGATTCAGCTGCATCTCGAGCCTCCACTAAATCATGAATGATTAAGTTTAATTCATCCGTTTGTTTTTGCATGATTTCTTTGTTTTTTTCAAGCTCGTGAATTTGCAGGCGCAATCGTTCTTCGTATTGGTGAATAGCCTTTTGATTTCGGCGCCGTAATCGAATAGCTGCAATATTTTCACAAATTTCAGATAGCAATTGTTGGATACGGAAAATCAGATTTTCGGAGAAAAAGCCAACAGTGTGTCCGTACAAGCTGACAACTCCTTCAATTTTACCTTCAATCACAATCGGAAAAGCATAGGTTGACAGAACCGGTTTTCTGTTCTTGCGAGCAAATGATTCCTGATAATACGGAATGTTCCGAATATCATTATATCCGACGGCTTTTAGAGTCATAAAGGCTTTTACGACAGCGACATCACGTAGGGCCGGTTTTTCTAAATCGATAACTTTCATAACGTGTGGGAAGGCATGGTCATCACCGACAACAAAGTTAACATGTAATTTTTTGTCTCGGTATCCCAGGAAAAAAGCTGTTTTTAAGCCGTAAATACCGATAATTTCATTGAGCATCTGACGCAATAAGTCATATTCATTATCATTGTCATTAAAATGGTGTAGAATTGATAGAACCCTAAAAACAGTTTGATAATATTTTTCCAGCTCAATATTACGGGATTCTGCTGAAAAATCCTGAAACAACCATACCATACCCAGTCTGGGATTTCCTTCTTTTAAAGCGAAAGAGAAGACTTGGTATAAAATTCGCTTTCCATGTCGGTTTGTTAAGGGGAGCTGCGTTGTCCATGTTTTACTTTTTGAAACGAAGCGTCGACCTTTGCCGATGACTTTCACCATTTCATTTGAATCATAAAATAAATCAGCTGCTAGTTTACCCACCCAATCTTTAGGTTTTCCTTGAAAGAAAAGGCTCATGGCAGGATTACCTGAAACGACTTTTCCGCCTTTTGTAATTAGGATACCGATGTTTTCTCGCATCAAAACAGATAATAATTGGCGTATGTCATCTGCTTGCTTTTTATTTTGGTGGCGCAATTCACGTGTCGTTGCTTGGAGTAAAAGTTCGATATCTTTGGCTCTGAAAAAACCAATTAGGCGAACCATTACAATTAGAATGAGGCCCAATAAAACGACTGTTCCATATAGAAACAGAGTATGTGACAAGGATTCATAGACAAAAGATACTAAAGGCGTATTAATTCCAGTAAAACGTAGACTCCATTCGTAACTGACAAGGACAGATATGAAAAACAAAATTGTGAAAATAATAGTGGATATAATCCAATTTTTGTAATACCGTATCCAATAAAATAGATTAAACAGACTCATGGGTTCCTCCTCGTTCTTTTTAGAATACCCGAAATGAAATAAAAAATACACAAAAAAATGCTTTTTTCTTGCATTTTTTTTTGAAATCGGCTATACAAATCTTATCGCAATCAGATCGATGCTGTTTCTATTAAGAGGAATAGTGGCAGAGTGAATGATGAGTGGCAGACTCGTTATCGAAGCAAAGAAGCGGAGATGCGAAGGACAAATCTGTGTTTGCGAAACGCAAACAGACAACAGATTGAGGGTCGGTCGGATCAGACATTATGCTACACACGATGGAAAGGTGGCAGAGTGGTCGAATGCGGCAGACTCGTTATCGAAGCGAAGAAGCGGAGATGAACGAAGGGCGTAAGCCCGAAGGACAAATCTGTGTTTGCGGAACGCAAACAGACAACAGATTGAGGGTTGCCGGATCAGACATTATGCTACACACGATGGAAAGGTGGCAGAGTGGTCGAATGCGGCAGACTCGAAATCTGTTGTACAACTTGTTTGTACCGAGGGTTCGAATCCCTCCCTTTCCGCCAAAAGCACCTGAGTGGGTGCTTTTTTTTATGGGATGAGAACCCGAGGAGAGGGTTCGTTCACGGAGCGTAGCGTAGTAGACGCCGAAGGCGGTCCCGAGCGAAGAGAGGGAAGAACGGAGTGAACAATCCCTCCCTTTCCGCCATGTGAGCGATATTTATTTTTTATCTGAACTTTGTATCAAAATCAAGAAAGTTATTGAAAAAATAGGCGTTGTTTTTTGAGTTGACAAAGATGTATAAATATGGTTTATTTAGGGTATGGAAAATGTCAGAAAAATGAGTATTAAGACAGTAGGTAAATGTACGGAAATCAAGGATTTCTATACATACATACATACATACATGTAGCGTATTGCCAAGCAAAATAAACCGATGTGTCATGGGAATATAATGCATCGGTTTTTATATATTGATAACCAAACCGAGAGGGGAATAAAATGGAACAGATACAAATTAAACACAATGAAACCGGTCGCAGTATGGTCGAAATGCTGGGGGTTTTGGCCGTTGTTGGTGTTTTGAGTATTGGTGGTGTCGCGGGCTATCGCTATGCCGTTGAT
>JAZRBO010000008.1:0-3162 GCA_045635125.1 Alphaproteobacteria bacterium
TCTATTAAAGTCGGAACAATGATTGAGGTGCCTTCTCTTATTTTTCAACTCGATCGCTTGTTGCAAGAAGTGGATTTTATTTCAATTGGAACGAATGATTTGGCACAATTCTTATATGCAACAGATAGAGGGAACCCTTTGATTTGGAATAGGTATGATCCGTTGGCTCCTCCGTTGTTAAAAGCGTTAAAATACATCTGTGACGCCTGCCAAAAAGCAAATGTACCGTGTTCTGTTTGTGGGGAAATGGCTAGTCGTAGTTTGGAAGCTATCGCATTGGTTGGACTGGGATTCCGTTCGCTATCAATGAATCCGGCTGCTCTGGGGGCTGTTAAGGCGGCTATTCGAACTATGGATCAAGCGCAGGTGGGATCTTATTTGGAAAAGCAGTTACAAACATCAACACGATCGTTGCGGGAAACACTCAAGATGTATGCGCAAGATCACGGTATCTTGATTTAAGGAGGAAAAATGCATATTAAAGCCATTATTTTAGGAGCAGGAATGGGGACACGGATGCGGTCAAATTTGCCTAAGGTGTTACATCCGATTTGTGGTCGTCCAATGATACAGTTGTTGTTGGATAGCGTAAAAAAAGCCGGTATCGAAGATACCACAGTTGTGATTGGTCCTAATATGACAACGGTTGCGGAAGTTGTTCATCCGCATACAACGGTGATACAAGAAGAGCGATTAGGGACGGCTCATGCTGTGTTGGCTGCTGAAAAACAGCTAGAACCATTTGATGGATGCGTTCTTATTTTGTTTGGTGATAGCCCTCTTATTTTACCGCAAACAATGCAAAAGATGGTGCAGGCTTATCAAGAGGGGGCGGATGTTGTTGTTTTGGGCTTTATTCCGCCAGATGCTCGTCGGTATGGACGGTTAATTATGGATAATGACGGATTGCAGGCAATTGTGGAATATAAAGATGCGACGGATGCACAGCGCGCAATTCGGTTGTGTAATTCTGGATTTATGTGTATTAATGGACAAAAGATTAAGGAACTATTGCATCAAATAAAGAATGATAATGCAGCTGGTGAATATTATTTAACGGATATCGTTTCGGTTGCCCGTTCTCAACAATTGAAATGCGATGTTGTTATTGGGAACATGGATGAATTACATGGGGTGAATACGCCTGAAGAGTTGGAAGCAGCTCAAGAAATATATTTGCGTCGTCAAGGATAGTTCATTTTTTTAGAAAATATCTTGGAATTTACCTTGTTCTCTTGGAATGGGGTAAATTTTCTTGTCGTATATCAGAAAATGTGCTATACTATAAAAAGTTTAAAAAAAGGAGTCCAAAATGAGCAAAGTCTTAGTTGCCGATGTTGGTGGAACAAATATTCGCTTTGGGTTGGCGGAAGATAAAAAAGTAACACATGTCTCTAAGTTTCGGTGTGCTGATTTTAAATCAACGGAAGAGGCAATTCAGACATATCTGAATCAAGTCGGCGAAAAGCCGGATTATTTTGTGGCTGGGGCAGCCGGTGAAATTAATGAGGAAGGTCGGATAGAACTAACAAATTCGGCGTTACAGTTGGATATTCGTGAGATTTCACAAAAATTTGGTTTTAAAAAAGGCTTGTTGGCAAATGATGTCGTTTTTCATACGGTTAAGGTTTTGGATTTGCCACAGACAGATTGGGAAGAGTTAAATCTGAATACAACAGCAAGTCAGAAAAATCCTTCCTCTTGTGTTATTGTGGTTGGAACAGGATTTGGCGGTTCTTACGCTAATGATGGATGTGTGGAGGCGTCTGAACCAGGACATCATGAAGCGATTCCTTCTCGGCGGGGAGGTAAGACAGATGAAAACGTGTGGGGCTTTATGCGGGAACAGCGTGAAGGTATTTGGGAAGATTATGTTAGCGGGCCGTCCTCGCTTCGGATTTATCAGTACTTAACTGCGATTCGTACCGATAGGGATAAATTGGCCACAACACCTCGGGAAGTGACGGAATTGGCTCATAAAGGTGATGAGGCTGCTGTGACAACATATAAAATCATGGCACGTTTTTTAGCACAGTTTTTAGGTCAGGAAGTCCCAGATCGTCACTTATCTAATATTTATTTAGGGGGATTGACTCGGGAAATTCTTAGTTTGCCGGATGTGCGTCAGGAATTTTTGGATGCGTTATATGACCGACCAGGGAAATATGCGTCTAAACACGCTCGTCGGGCTTCCATACGGCTGATTAAAACAGATGAAAATTTGGCTATGGAAGGATTGGCTATGGTTGCAGATGATATTGTTCGTACCGGAACAACAAAGCGAATTTTAAAAAGGGATTTACGTTTATTTGATCGTGAAAAAGAAGAGAAAAAGCGCTCGCTAGAGATGCGTCGTGCATTAACTTTATCAGAAATGATAAATGGAGGTAATGGTTTGTAAGGATAAAAACCCTCTTATTTATAGAGGGTTTTGTTCTTAAGAAGAGCATCTAAAATAAAAAAATATAAAAAAATAAAAAAAACACTTGCAATTTGAAATAAAATCTGCTAAAACTATTTTCGCACCACATGGGGGTGTAGCTCAGCTGGTTAGAGCGTCTGCCTGTCACGCAGAAGGTCGAGGGTTCGAGCCCCTTCACTCCCGCCATTCATTCCACAAGACGTTGTTTTTGTGGAATTTTTTTTGCCTTGATTTTAGGCATTTTTACCTTCCCGTCACAGTTACACGTCACTTTGCCCGATTAAGACATTTAGACATACCTATATTTTAAGATTTTAGTACCATTCTTCCCGAATGGATTTGCCGGACATTCTTACCTTCTGCCCGATTGGATTTTTGGATTTTCCCCGAAGTTTAAGACATTGAACAAATTCTCCCAAATCCTGTCTTTAATAGTTCTTTAACAATCGTTTTGTAATAAGAGTATGTCCCTCTTCATAAAGGGCATCAAGTCTTTGATGATTGCTTTCTGCTTCACTGAGTTCGCTGATTGATTTGATTAAAGAATGTAATGCATCTATAGAAGGATGCCTGTGTTCTGATAGTATCATGCCATAATAATACTTATTTTTGTTTAAAAACTGTTCAGAAAACTCATATTGAGTATTGATATATCCCAAATCCTTTAAGTGATTAAATACCTTGATTAAATAAAAGTATGAGTATAAGAAGTGTATTAAATAATTTAGATTTATCTATGT
>JAZRBO010000009.1:0-3687 GCA_045635125.1 Alphaproteobacteria bacterium
GGTCGGGAATGCAGGTATTCAATTTCCCCACGAATATCTAATAACGGTAGAGGTAATTCGTATCCCCCGAATACAGAGTACATCGGTGAGTTTTTAAAGTCGCTTTTCACCGTATCTGTTTGAACCGAGCCATCATTAAAGCTACCCCCTAAACCAACGCCAGCATAAAAATCTGCCGATGCAGAATGAGAAAAGCCTAAGAACCCTAATAATAAAGCAATTGATACATATTTTTTCATGATTTCTCCTTTCTTAATACATAGCCATGCGGTCAACATACCAAATTATTTACACCTTGTCATCATTTTTATTGCTTTTCAAAAATGATTTTGATATACTGCACGCATTCCAAACTTATTTATTTTATTATGAAAGGTTTTTTATATGACACTTCCTTTAATGCCAAAAGCAACTGCCGTGTGGCTTTTAGATAACACGACTTTGACGTTTCAACAAATCGCCGATTTTTGCGGGATGCATATGCTTGAAGTACAGGCTATCGCCGATGGTGATGTGGCTTCCCATATCATGGGCTTTGACCCTATCGCCAATGAACAGCTGACTCTCGATGAAATTAAAAGATGTGAAGCTGATGAAAAAGCTGAGTTACAGCTCTATCGCAATCCAGAAGTTGAAAAATTATTAAACAAAGGAAAGCGCTATGTTTCTCAGGCTAAACGTGGGGATCGCCCGTCTGCAATCGCTTGGATCGTTAAGCATCATCCGGAAATTCCAGATGCTCAGATTATTAAACTATTGCGGACAACAAAACCGACTATTACAGCTATTCGTGAACGGACACACAAAAACATCCATAATATTGTACCTCGTAGTCCAGTGACTTTGGGATTGTGTTCCGAATCGGATTTGAATGCGGTAATCGCTACCGTCGCTACTAAAAAGTAACTATTATCACTAACAACAAGGGAGATTAAAATGACTGATGATGTTAAAACTGTTTCGGCCGATGCCGGTAAATTAGCCGCCTATATCGAAAGAATTGAACGATTAGAGGAGGAGCGTCGTGAATTGGGTGCCGATGTGCGTGAAGTCTTTGCCGAAGCTAAGGGGGATGGATATGATGTCAAAGTCATGCGTCAGATCTTGCGGTTGCGCAAAATGACAGCCGCAGATCGGGCTGAAACCGAATATTTGCGGGATGAATACAAAAAATTATTGGGAATTGCCGAATAGGGGTTGAAACCTTTTAAAAAAAAGGGTAGACTCTTTTTATGAGGAGGCAGAACATGCAAACAAAATTAGCTGTTATCTTATTGTCTGGATTATCCGTTGGTTTATCTCTCAGCGCTTTAGCGGTTGCAGACGGTGATCCTGTTGGGTATATGGATTGGTCTTATGTTATGGGAACAGAAGCCCAAACAAAAAATCAAGCGCCAGCAACTAAACCAGAAACGAACTTTATTAAAACTCCGGCATCATTGGCTATGGAAGCTAAAACAGGTGCGGTGGAAAAAACAGAAAAGGTTATCGCTCAGACTGTGCCAGCAGAAACAGGATTGACTTTGTCTTATGTGGATGAGGCTGCCCCTGTTTTACCCGTGGAAAAAACAGTTGAAACGCCCGTAATCGTACGGACAGAACCGAAAAAAACTTGCGCCTATCAGAAGTGTCAGGCTGCCCTTTTGACGGATCCTGTTCCTGTACAGGAATTGCATCCACAGACAGTGGCTAACAAAACTATTATCGAAAGCCAAATCGATACACGCTATGTTCAACAACCAGTAAAGGTGCAATATCCTATTACGCGTCAGTATCCTATTTCTGTTCAATATCCAGTGACTGTTCAACGTGAAGTAACTGTCGAACAACCAGTTGTTATGCAACAACCTGTCATCGTTCGTCGTCCGGTTGTTATGCAACAGGCTGTAACTGTACAACGCCCAACAACGTATGTGCAACAAGAGCCAATGATTATGCAACAACAACCGACCTATATTCAACAGCAACCAATTGTGATGCAGGTGCCTCATCAAAATAGGGGAAATCAAGGGCAGGTTCAGCCTCAGCCGTTGGCTCAATCCGTTCATGTACCCTCACAGATGTCAACACAAACACAAGTTCAACAATCGATTGTGATGCCGGTGACAAGTGCAGGGACTCAGCAACCCATGCCAATGCCGGTTGCAGGACAAGCTACAGCAATACCTCCTGTAACGCTACCGGCTCAATCGATATCGGTACCACAACCAGATTTGGTAGCTTTGACCGCTCAGATATCGGCTATGCCGCAACCACAAATGCAGGCAATTCAACCAGTTTCTCAACCGGTTGTAGGACAGCCTATGGTTCCAGCTATGGAAACTCAATCGAATCCGCAGATGCAACAACAGACATCTCAGCCGGTTGTGGCTCCGATAGTGCCGCAACAAGCAGGCGTTGTTCCATCTGGTATCGTTCAACAAATGCCAGCTGTTGAGCAGGTGATGCCTCAAATGGTTCAACCTGTGTCGCAAGGAATAATGCAACCGGTTTCTGGTGCTCAGGTTCCGATGGGGTATTCTTATCCTGCATATTAAATTTTTCTTGCAATTCGGTATTTAATTTGCTAATATAAAGCCATCACGGAAATGTGATGGCTTTTTTAGGCTTTGATTGTTAAATCAATCTAGTGAGTATCAAGAAAAACAGAGGGAATATGAAACCAAATCAACGGGGTCGTTATAACGGACGATACAATAATAATACGAATCGGGCTAATAGAACTCAGGTCATTTTTAGAAATACAGCGTTGGAAAGTTCAGGGCCTTGCGGAAAGCTGCGGGGAACAGCTCTGCAGTTGTTTGAAAAATATCAGATTGCTGCAAAAGATGCCTTAATTCAAAATGATGATGTGTTGGCAGAAACCTGTTTGCAGTATGCGGATCACTATATGCATGTTCAAAATATCGCCATTGCGAATGAACAGGCTTTTCGTCCGCAACAGCCTCAAAATATTGCAGGACAACAACGGGCGTCTAATGAAGTTGTTGCCGAAAATACAGTCTTGACGGATGGGGAAGAAGGCGAAAAAAATGTATCGAATCTCGATGAGGGTGATGTTGCCTCGGCGGATACTGCTCGTGTAGCAGATGCACCTGTTGATGGCGCTTTGAAAGTTCTGGATTTGTCGGTTCCTGTTGCCGAAATGGCCGCCAAGCAACAAGAAAATGATTCGACTATTGTTCCTCAGGTACAACGTCGTCGGGGACGTTCCCCAATCTCAAAGAATGTTGTTGAAGACGTATCTGTAAAAGAATAAAATTTAGATTCAAATCTGTTTTTAAAAGCCTCTTTTATAAAGGGGCTTTTTCTCTTGAATAGTAGATTTAGATTTTTTCTGTCCAAATTTCATCTAAAAAACGAGTGAAAAAATATATTTCATTTTTTCTGGTTGACAAGGGGATTGAAATATGTTTTATTTTGGGCATGATAAATATAGAAAAAATGCATGTTAAGACATTAGAAAAATGGATGGAACTGAAGGATTTCTATACATACATACATATATACATACATATATACATACATACATACATACATACATACATACATACATACATGTAGTGTATTGCCGAGTATAAAAACCGATGGGACATTGGACAATGACCCATCGGTTTTTGGTTATTTATAACCCCCAAATAAGAGGAGAATAAAATGGAAAAGATACAAATTAAACAGAATGAAACC
>JAZRBO010000010.1:0-4678 GCA_045635125.1 Alphaproteobacteria bacterium
ACTTCGCCACCAAAAGATTCCGGAGAACCAATATGCACTTTTTCAATTAATTCCCAAGCCGGCAAATTGATCAACGTCATCATACCTTCCCGCAAACGAATCGGTAAAATTACATCTGGCGACCAATTATACCGTGAATAACCAGGCTTTAACTGACCTTCTCCCATATGGGAAAGCGGATCATTCCAAGCTTTTTGTTGCATACCCAACGAATGAATATATCCCAAATTTACCTGATCAAATTCACCAGTTGTTTGGGCGATAGCATCCTCCAACTGAGCTGCCTCAGTATCCGTTGGCAACATTTGCTGTGCTTGGGCAGAAGTCGCCATTAAAACAGCCAAGCTAATAGCTCCCAACCAATGCATTTTTTGCGTTTTTTTCATAATCATTCCCGTTTTCTCCTCTTCTATAAAAATGATCTTACTGCTATCCTAAACAAAAATAGTCACAAAGTCTACAAAAAAATAACTTTTTTTCATTTTATCTTCCGACTACCCCATTTCCATCCAAAGCCTGCATACGAAACCGCGTCACAGAAAAGCCCAAAGGATTTTTCAATCGTTGTTCCCAGCGCAACCCTTCGCGCAATTGCCCGAATTTAATTTCCAGCATGACGGACCACTTTGTTCTGAGTGGTTCCTTCACATCCAACTTCATATCAACAAGTTCAACTTCAGCCTGCCACACAATTCCACTCCCCTCAACTGGGTAAGTTGAGGCATTTAAAATCTGTACATTCCGAGTCAACCCTTCTTGCTGGGCTTGAGCTACCAAAGCCGGTGCAGTCCTTAAAAATTCATTAAAAACAGCCTCCCCGCTCATCCACTGAACCAAGCCGTCATTTCCCCAACGTCGTTCAAGCTCTGACACATCCGACCCAATACCCAATCGAGCCACTAAATACTGCCGTACAAAAGATTCCTGCAATTCCTTAGACGACAACACTTCTGGCGCGGGCCGCTGAAGTGTAATAATCTGCTGATCTTTATCCTGCGTTGAAATATAAAATGGCTGCACACGAACAATAGGCAACAAAGAAAACAATGCCACGACAAGGATTAAATTAGCCAACAATGTTGCAACACAAACCAATCCAAATACACGAGACATCCACAAATAACTACGCTCACGCTGAGCTTCTGGCGTAACATCCTCCACCTTCGCATGAGTCATAGATATTTTTTGTTTTTCTTGTTGACGGGCATCCATACGACGCTCTCTCGACTAAAATTTACGAAAACCAAACGGGTAAAGCCGGCGCTTTTTCCAATTGCAAACAAGCGCATGGAGATTTTTTCAATTCAGAAAAATCCGGACCAATACCCACCGTTTCTTTTTCATAAACAGAACCACAAGCTGCTAAAATTAAAGCACTAACACCCAAAACAATAGCTAAATATTTTGTCATTTCGTTCCTCTTCCTCTCGTTAAAAAATAAAGAACTCAACTCAACTTAGCACATAAAAATAAAATAGCCAACAAAAAAATAAAGATTATCTGCGTTTTTTTTGCGTTTCGGTATATTGTGTCACAGTAAACCCATAGGGATTGACCATATCAACGGCAAAAGAACGTCTTGCCGGCGCATCTACAAAGCGTACGACCGCACGACGACTTTGCACACGGAAAAGTCCCCCATTCGCCCATTCATATATATCAAAATCAACCGTAAAAATATTATCGAGACGAGACACATTTGTAATATGAACCGATGCCGTTCCTGGATATCGTTTGACAGTTTCCTCCAAATTTCCATTTTTTGCAAAAAAGGACTGATAAACATCTGGGGCTGATAATCTAGCAATAGGCCCTCTAGGTCCCCATCTATTTGTCAATTCAAACTCATCCCGAATAAAATCATGGCGCATACGAATATAATAACGGACTAACATTTCATCAATCAAACGTTTATCACTTACTTGCCCTTCAAAGCTTGTTGCTTCGTTTAGATGACTGAAATTCATAATATTCGGTGAAAACAATTGCGCAACGACTCTAATTTCCGGAGCAAAATGAGCCAATGTCAACGCCAAAAAGATATTAATCGCCATTAGGATGGATGTTACAACCAACCATCCCCGTACCGACAATTCTTTTAAAGAAAAACGCCCCACTTACACACCTCCGTTGATGCATAACTCATCGATAGGCCGTTCTTCCTGTTTAGCTAACTCTTTACTCCATTTATCCTGAGCTTTTAACAATTCCTTCTGAGCCAGAGCCTCCCGCATTTTCCGATCAACATCTTTTGCATTTGTCGGCGTTAAGGCGACAAGAGCCTGAGAATCCTTCTTTAAGGCTTCCAACATTTCTCGATTACGTTGCGTTACAGAAATGCTCAATGTTTCCTTTACTTTTTCATAATACGCTGGATTTGTTTTAGCAAGCTCTCTCATTGTCTCTGAAGATTCTAAACGCTGTTTTTCCGGCAACTGTTGCCAAGCCATCTTCTCCCATTTTTCCTCGTCTGCCAATTGTACTTCAGCCAAAGCAATCATTTGCTCTTTTTCAATAACCAAGCGTTCCATAATCTCTTCGAGAGACTTCATATCCGAAAAATCAATCGGTTCTGACAAATCAAGATTTGAAGCAATTTTCTGTTGAACAGACGCAACGCTTTGATTCATACTTTGGGTCATTGCTTGATTCATCTTATCTGCGCCATCTAAAGATTTTTTAAGAGCCTGATAAACAGTCAATCGATTATTTTGCTCATCTGATGTCCGATTTTTAGCCTCTTCCTTTAATTCCAACCCCTGTACAAAATCAGATGCCATTTCTCCTTTGGGAGCAATATCTTTAAATCCATTCTGCTGATATTGACGCCATGGCTCAGGTAAAGCCGGATAGACCCGTTTTTCAGCTTCATCCGTTTGGATATACATAACACTTTCCGCCTTTGGAGGCAATGGTTTAGGTGCCTGAACAGCATTTAACATATCACTATTGGGAGCCACCAATGCAGCCTTTACCGGATTTTTGGCTGTCAATGCCGTCATATAAGCTGTATGTGCTGCCTGCACCTGATCGGCATTGATATAGTCATAACGCTCTTCACCAATAATGGGGCGACCTTCAGGTGGCACACCAAAATAGAGGTTGATTGCCTCATACTTATCATTCCATTCTTTGTCAAAAAGATATTTTTGATCTTCCCACAATGGCAAGGATGGCGCATTTGGTTCTTTTCGTTCTCCCCACTTATCTTGATTGGCATATACATCCGTCAAAATATCGTTTCCAATATCCCAATAAGCCATTGCTTCTGCCAAAGCTTCATCTGAAAAATATCCATTTTTTAAATTTTCCTTCATTGTTGCCCGCTGTTCATCTGTCATATCATCAGCCGAGTTAATGAAAATAGCTAAATCCCGTTCTCGATTATCATACTCATCCGTCATTTTTTTCCAAACTTTTTCGGGATCCTTAAAATCTTTGGCCAAGCGTTTAATATTGCACTTTTGCATAGCCTCCATCTTTTTTTGTTGCAATTCAAAATTCTTTTGCATTTCGGCCTGCATTTTTTGCTTTTGCAACAGGACTTGCAACTCATTCATAACATTATGTACCGACACCGCTTTTTGTAAAGCATTTGAATCCGCATTTTGGGAAATCATCGGCTTAGGAACAACATTCGGTTTGGCAACCGAAAAATCCAAAGCCATTGTCGGCAGAGCTATCCCTGCTACGGCTAAAATCATTGCTGTAAAATAGACAGAACGCATTTTTCCTCCCCTTACTTTGATAAAGTTTCTGTAATTGGCTGAGCCTGAATCATCCGTTGAGAACTCAATGTATTCAAACGCATAGCCGTCACCTGCTGCTCCAAACTCAACATCTGATTATACATTGTGCTAACCGTCAAGTTCCCTTCCAAGGCCACCTTATAATTATCCGCTTTTTCAAAACGTCCCAGATCAAAATCCCGTAACATTTGTTGAACGGTTTCCGTTCCCTTCTTTAAAACCAACACAGCCGCCAACATTTCAATAGTCGCCTCCTGTTCTTCAAATTGTCTTGTTTTAACATAATTATCAATACCATCAATGGTACCGGCAACTGTTGTTAAAATAGTCTGGGAATCCCGTGCTAAATCTTTTGCAGACATGCCGAGATGTTTTTTTGTGACCGGATCTGCCGTTATCAGTCCTTCTGCAATCGGCTTCATTTGGTTATTGGCCTCAATGGTTAATTTAACCCCCATAATTTCCGGCTCAAAGTGCAGGTTTTTCAACTGCCCCTGCAATTCCTTTTCCATATCCGTATAAGTGGATAAAACAGCCTGCAATCCCTGAACGACAGTTTGGGGGGCAATACTGACCGGATCGCTCACCGGCGTCGGTTCCGGAGCCAACAAAAAATCAATTACAGCAAAGGCTTTAACAGACAATGGGACCAAACACAAGGCTCCAAGCGCTACGACACCGACCATCATCATTCGTATTGTTTTCATAGGTGCCTCCTTTCTCTACTTTTTCTGTGTACTCGGTTTTGTTTTCAACTCGACATCCTTACTGGCCAACATCTGAGCGGCATCCAATTCCATCATTTTAATGCCCATAATCACATTTGCAGCCGATAACATCGTTAAGGATCGCATTGTCTGAGTATCCAATTGAATCTCCTGCAAGACCCCACCACCGGATCCTTCAGCATTCTGCGCTGTTTTCATATC
>JAZRBO010000011.1:0-5427 GCA_045635125.1 Alphaproteobacteria bacterium
ACCGTCTTCACACGTTGCACAAGCCGTTAAGCCCATCCCGCATCCGACAATCATTAACACCGCCAAGCCTCGTAATAAATTTAAATTTGTCATTTTGAACTCCTTTTTAGTGTACTGTAACGTATTTTACATGCCAACACAAGGCTTTTTTACACATTTTACCATTTTGTGATTCGCCGTCTTTTATCGACACCTTTTTTAAGATCTTTTTCGGACACAATTTCATCGATCTGAGGCTTAGGAACAGCCCGCAACAACATCGTGTCTTCCGACCGATCAACAACAACGACATTGATTTGGTGAGTGGACAAACCAGCACCCTGCAAAGCGTTTTGAATCAACAGCAACCGTTTATCCTGCAATGGAGCATTTTGTCGACTAACCCGTATTTCAACAACCAAGCGAGGATCTAGCAAAGCTGTTTTAGCAAAAGCCTTTACCCATTTAAGGGATTGTCCCGAAAAAGAGCTGGCATTCGGATAGAACGTAATCTTCATTTCATGAGGCATATGGAAAGGAACACCCTGCCCTCTTTCTAAAGCCATCAATATATCATCGGCATAGGTTGACGGCGCAATTGCCCGAGCCCGAATCGGCAATTCAGGCTCAACAACCTTATCTTTCTGAACCTCAGCCTTTTTGGAAGTCAACGGAATTAACAAAGGTTTCGTTTTTGTAATTTCACCCTGCACCCCTGTTTCAGAAACCGTTTTTGACGAATCGATTGACACGTCTGATACAGTCTGAACATCGGCAACAGATGCCAACAACGCATTCAAATCATCTACGCTGTTCAAAGGTACATTTTTAACCGTATTATTAGTTGTATCAGCTTCTTTTTTTTCAACAACTTCTGAGACAACCGATACTAAAGCCCCCCCCTTCGCCATGGACGGCACTTCCGTCACTGTTGATGAGGACACCGATACAACCGGTTTTGAAACCGCAACTTTTTCTTGAGAAACAGACATATCAACAGATGATACAGGCACAACGGCCGGGACAGCAACTTCGGCCGTAGTCATACCTTGTTCCAAAGAAGTTACAACCGATGTTTCTCCAGGCAAAAAATAAGTCGGCAACAAAAAATCTCCATCAGCCGTCACGGTAGCCACTGCATTTTCGGACGTTTCCCCACGTTCATCATCTAATAAAGCACCAACAGCGGGCGCATTTTTTTCATTCTTGTTAGTTAATTGAAGTGAAATAAGTTCATTGGGATCTCCATCACCTTGTGCGATATCCGCCCAAACAGAAGCAGAACACAAACCAACACCGATGATGGCGACACCATTCAAAAAAGTAAAAAATATGTTTTTTTTCAACATCTTGCCTTTTTCCTTTACCCCTCAAAAACAACCCAGACACGATCACATGGCTTTATCTTACAAGGATAATGTTTAATTTTTTATTAACAAAAACCGTTTTTTTCAAGAAAAGCAAATATAATGGCTAGACAAATTGAAAAAAATAGATATACTGAAGGTAAGGATAGGGAAAGTCCTATCCTGAAACTTAAGAAAAAGGAGA
This sequence comes from Alphaproteobacteria bacterium, assembly GCA_045635125.1. Lineage (GTDB taxonomy): Bacteria > Pseudomonadota > Alphaproteobacteria > CAAHEQ01 > UBA3637 > CALXZG01. Next base: position 1,531 of record JAZRBO010000011.1, read on the forward strand.
ATAAGTCATGACTAAATTTTTAAAATATTTTGTATTCTTTGCTGTGATCGCTTTGGCATTTACAGCATTTGAAGCATCTGCTGCTCTAGGTGGTGGCGAAAACGTTTTTGATACCATTATTACACGAATGACGACAACATTTAAAAATGTGCGTGCGGTTATTTTTGTAGTTGGTGGTTTCGGCTTGGTCGGTTTGGGTTTTGCCGCTATTTTCGGAAAAGTCCGCTGGTCCTGGTTGGCTGCTTTAGCTGCCGGCTTAGCCATCGTTGCTGTCGCCGGCGCTGTTGTTGACTATGTAACACAAAGTGATTCTAACCAAGAAGTTGGTGGCTTAGAATCTTTTGATGATACATTAGCCTAACCTCAGGTATCATCTCAACAAAACAAAAACACCTGTCTCCAGACAGGTGTTTTTTTATACAACACTATAAAACAGCAGTGTAAACACTTAGATACAGCCCTCACTCTGCCTACTGAGCTTACAAAATGACAGGGCAAAAAAACTTATTTAAAGAAAATAATATCTGCGAAGCAAGACGGTATTTTTGACATTGAAAAATTGTTAAAACCTAATCCAATTCCACTAAAATTCCATCCTGTACACATACACGACGATCCATTTGTTTGGCCAGCGCAGGATTATGTGTTGCTATAAAAGCCGACAACCCCGTTTCACGCACCAATTGGATGAACATATCAAAAACTTTATCCGATGTCATCGGATCTAAATTACCAGTCGGTTCATCGGCCAATAACAAAGCCGGCCTATTCGCCAAAGCCCGAGCAATTGCTACCCGTTGCTGTTCACCACCAGACATTTCACCCGGTCGATGTTTTGCTCGTTTTTGTAAACCAACTTTTTTCAATAACACCATTGCCCATTCTTCGGCTTCCTTTTTTGCAACACCGGCAATCAGTTGTGGCATCATCACATTTTCTAGAGCACTAAAATCCCCCAACAACAAATGTGACTGATACACGAATCCCATTGTTTTTTGACGAATAAGAGTTCTCCCCTTCTCACCCAATCGAGACACATCCCGTCCTTGTACAAAGATACGACCTTTTGTCGGAGCATCCAACAATCCGGCAATATGAAGGAGCGTTGATTTACCCGAACCAGAAGGTCCAACTAAAGCAACAATTTCCCCGGCTTTAATCACCAAATCTGCTCCACGCAATACACGTAAAGTCGTTTCACCTTTACCATAGGTTCTTTCTATTTTTTGCAGCTCTAATACGTTATTCATATCGCAAAGCCTCCACCGGATCTGTTTTGCCAGCTTTCCACGACGGATACACTGTTGCCAACAACGCCAAAATTAACGACATACTACCGACGACAACAACTTCAGTTAAATCTACTTTTGCCGGCAAATGGGATAAAAAGTAAATTTCGGCAGAAAAAAGCTCATGCCCCGACAATCCTTCCAACCACTCTTTAATCGCATCAATATTATAGCAAAATAAAAGTCCAAGAACAACACCAGCAACCGTCCCGACAACACCAACAATCAGACCGGCTAATAAAAAGACCCGCTGAATACCGCCCCGACTCATTCCCATGGTTCGCAAAATAGCAATATCCCGTCCTTTATCCCGCACCAACATAATCAACCCTGAAATCATATTAAAAGCGGCCACTAAAATAATCAAAGTCAGGATTAAAAACATCACATTCCGCTCTACTTCAATCGCATTAAAAAAGGCTTGATTCGTTCGGCGCCAATCATATACCTGAGTATCCTCACCAGCAACATCAAAAACAGCCGACAAAACAGCTTCTGGATTGACATCTGGCTGTGTTAAAATATCCAACCGAGACACTTTTCCGTCTGTTTTAAAAAAATGTTGGGCAGCCTGTATTGGCATAAATATAAAATTATCATCATATTCGAACATTTGGGATTCAAACGTACCAACCACAGTAAAACGCTTCATTTTGGGAATGGTTCCAAATGCCGTGATATTTCCCTTGGGCGACACCAACATAACTGTATCCCCTGCCCGCAGTCCCAAGCGTCTAGCCAATCGATATCCGACGATGACATCATCATCGGCAAATTCATGGAACTCAAGCCCCTGGTATCCATTCATCAAAATCGAACGATCAGCAAAATCGGCCGGTTTCATTCCTCGAATCATCACGCCGGCAGTATTATCATGAGCCGATGCCATCACCTGTCCCTCAACAATCGGAACAACATGATCAACACCAGCAACGGACTTCAAGCGCTGAACACGTTCTTCATCCTCCGCTAATAAGCTCCCCCAAGCAGGATAAACCCCAATCTGACCATTGAGACCTAAAACGCGCCCCATCAGCTCGGCCCGAAAACCATTCATTACACTCATGACAATAATAAGGGTCGCAACCCCCAACATAATTCCCAAAAAGGAAAAACCGGCAATAACGGACACAAAACCTGTCCGCTTTCGTGATTTTAAGTATCGAAAAGCCAATAACCGCTCTGTTTTAGAAAACATCTACCACTCCATTAACCCGATAAATATGTTGCTACATACCTCTATTCTAGTATTTAAGCTACAATAATTTAGCCCAAAAAACAACTTTATTTTTGTATATAGTCTAAAACCATAAAAAACCGATTGCCCGACACGAACTGTGACAATGCAATCGGTTATTATTGTCGGATATTTTAGATACCTGTCGCCCGAACGACATCGAACATAATCCGACCGTCTCCCAACTCTTCAGTAATGGCGCTATCCGACATAATATCAGACAATTGAACAGCCAACACCTGTTCCATAATATAGCTTTGATGTTCTTTCAAAGCCTCTTGGACAAGAATGGAATCACTATGCCATTGCAACACGATACGATCAGAGACATCCAATCCGCTCTCTTTCCGACGAGACTGAATCATCCGCACAAAATCACGGGCAACCCCTTCTCGTTCCAATGCCGGGTCTACAACAGTATCTAATTGAACGACGGCGGTATTATCTGGCAAAGCCTGTCCGCTCAATCCCTCTTTCAGGACAAGACGCAATTCGAATTCTTCTGCTGTCAACACCTGTCCGGCGATAGCCAACGTACCATCTTGCTGTACAGTCCAGTCCGTCGTTTTAGAGGCTGCCATAATGTCTTTCATGTAACGCCCCAACCGTTTTCCAATAAGTGGTGTTTTCAAGTACAGGAATGTATCGGCCACGGCACTGATATTTGTTTGCAGAACCACATCCTTCACATTCACTTCATCTTTTAAGACATCGACAAAGGAAGTCAATGTTTCTGCTTTTTCACCAGCAACCGTCATAGACTTTAACGGCAACCGATTCCGCAGCTTATGCTCTTCCCGAATCGCTTTAGCGGTAGAGGCAACCTGACGCACCAAATCCATTTCTGAAATCAAATCCGTTTCTGCAGCCAATACATCTGTATTCGGATAATCCGTTAAGTGCACTGACTCATCTCCAGTCAATCCCCGATAGACAAATTCACTCATCATCGGCATTAACGGAGCCATAACGCGAGCCAATGTTACCAACACTGTATATAACGTATCAAACGCCTGTGCATCCGTTCCATCCCAGAACCGAGCCCGTGATCGACGAATATACCAGTTATTCAAGATATCCAAGAATTCTGCGCATTCTTGACAAGCCTTACCCATATCATAGGCAACCATAGATGTCCGAACGCTTTCGGCGACAGCCTTTAACTTACCTAAAATATACCGATCTAAAATATCTGTCGACGTTGTAATTTCTTTGGCTTTTACCCCCTCAGCATTGGCGTACAAGCAGAAGAAATAATAAGCATTCCAGAAAGGCAAAACAGCCTTCCGTGTTGCCTTTGCCACTTCTTTTCCTTCCTGATCCACCATAGCATTGCCCGCCTTCACTGCCGGAGAAGAAATAAGGAACCAA
>JAZRBO010000012.1:0-9141 GCA_045635125.1 Alphaproteobacteria bacterium
TAAATATGTTAAGAGATTTTACTTCACTACATATTTGTGTTCTAACAGATGTTTCTCATTCCAAAGGACCACGTATTATTATGAATATAAAAGGTATTTATGCAGAAAACGATTTGGTTCCAGAATTAAGAAAAAACTATAAGGATAAGGAACTTTTAGAGGCGATTCTAAAGAGTTTATCAGAACATCACTTAGTGTATACAGTTTCTGGTAGAATGGGTTCAACGGAACCTACAATTATCACAGATTTAGGTAAAGAATTCCTTGTCTTCATTGAAGATCAAGAATACAATAGTGAACAATAAACCCAGTTTAAATCTCTAAATTTAGTGAATCTAAAAATGCTTGGCATCTTTCATAAATATCCCAATAGGCCTCATCAAAATTGCCGGTGTACCAAGGATCTTTAACTGGTCTCGGATTTTGGGTGAAGTCCAGCAGGCGATGAACCTTGTGGTCCTTGTCCCCGCCAACGATATCCAAAATATCCCGCACATTATTATCATCCATCGCTAAAATATAATCAAATTTATCATAGTCAGACTTGCGAATTTGGCGTGAATAATGTTGAGTAAAGGGGACTTTCATCTGTCGAAGCATATCCGCCGCCCGGTAATCCAGCGCCTCATGCACCATTTCGTTATACCCCTCTGTCGCGGCAGAAGCGATTTCAAATTGGTCCGCCAGACCTTTTTCGGCGACCATTTGTTTCATCACAAACTCCGCCATCGGCGACCGACAAATATTACCTAAACAGACGAATAGAATTTTAGTCATAGGAGGATTATAGGCACAAAAGGTCTAAATTGTCAATTCTATGTTCATTAATAGGTACTTCTTTATACATTTTAATCTCTCCAAATTGGTAATATGTCACCGCTGTCCAGGTCTGAACTGTAACCCAGGAGCTTTTTCATTTCGTCTTGTGAGTGCAGGCTTACGCCGCCGATACATTTAATCGTTACACCGTAGGTCTTGCAGAGTTTGGTTAGATCCTTGGCGAAGTTCTCATAAGCGCGTGGCTTTACGTCAGGGAATGCTTTCGGGTCCACATAATAGCGATATTCTTTAATCAGGCGGCTCGTGCTCATTTGCCTTTTAAATACTGAGGCGAATGTTTCCAGGTTGGTGCTGAGCTCCTCGGTGAACTCGTCAGCGATGTGGCGGCCCCAGCGGCTGTCCATCAGGCCCAGGGTCTGTTGCGGGGTTAAGCCCTTGGATTGGATTATCTCGGCGGCCTTATCCCAAAATGCCTGCATTTCCTTTTTATGTTCTATATGGTTGCTGGCGGTTCCCCAAAATCCCCAGGTTTTGTTTTGTGTCTTTAAAATCTCAGTCATTGTTTTTCCTTTCTAGTTAATGCTGATTTCAAATCTTTGGCTTTCGTCTTCCGGCTTTGTTTTTAAGACCCCGTTGCGTTCCAAGACCTCGGCGATTTCGTCCCGGTCACCGGACCAGGCAAGGTAACATTCACCGGTCTTGTTTAATTCTTCGGTGTCTTGCCTGTGGTAAAAGACCACCTTTTTGGCATCCATCGGTACCGCGGCCCAGGCGCAGGATTGACAGCACCAAAAGTTTTGTCTTGCAAAATATCCGAGCTTGCGGAGCTCTTTAAATGCTTGGTTCAGGGTTGCTTTTTTATTCATCATAGCGACCTCCTTCTTTGACTTCGATGCCTAAGTAGCGGCAGTAGCTTGATCCTGACGGGTCGGCGTAGAGTGTCGGCTGACCATCGCATTCCAAGGCGACCACCTGACGTTGATTGTCTTCGTTGTATCCGCCTTTGCCAGATAAAAAGATGTAGTTGTCCAGAGGGTGTTGGCAGACAGCCTGATACCAAGCAGGCGATAAATGAACTGTTTCGGCTATCACTACTTCTTCCGCCTGATGGGCATATTGTTGAGTGAGGTTTCGAACCTCTTCAATATCTGATGGCTTTCTGACCATATAAGTTTTAACTGTTTTCATGATAATCTCCTTTCGCATCACAATGAACGCTCTTTTTCGAAGAATTATCCAGTTATTTCTGCATTAATTTGCAAGAAATATGCATTATTTTGAAGGGGTGACCAGCCAGAAGTGACCAATGACCAGCCAGGAAAAATCGGACCCTATTATAACCCTTGTATTTATTGGGGTTTGAGATATACCCGACCAGCCAGAATTTTTCTGTTTCGCTAGAAATATGGCGCGGCTTGCGTCCCCGCATATGAAAACTTGCCAGGAAGGACCCATGGCCAACCAGCCAGAGGTTGAAGGAGTCAATCATCAAGTAAGCTCAAAACTTTTAGCCTTCTTCATTGGTTTTGGCATATTCTTCCCCGTACATTTCCCATTGGTCAACCGAGCGCTTCCAATCTTTAATTGGGTTGCCATACTTATCACGCCACTTTTGGCGGGCATAATAAGCATGAAACTGGTAAGGATTGATTTTATGATAGTGCATTGTTTGACAATACTCTTCCACCTGTTCTATGGACGGGCTGTTATCACTTAGCCCCAACAGCTGTCCGATCGGAACCGGTCCTTTAGAAATTGAGCCTTGCCTTGGCACACTCCAATTCATTGCCAAGCCTGAGGGAGTTTCTTTTTCATTATATACATTCTGGGCATTCTTTCCTTTCTTATTTATAGCCGCAGGTAGTTCGCCGGTCGTCCGCAGGTAGTTCGCGCCTGAGTCGCATTGGGACAATTCATTACCGCTTAACATATTGAAATCATTATATTTTAACATCTTTATAAGTAGTCCGTTTGCTAAGCGTTTTGTATCAACTTCCCCGGTTTTTTTGAGTTTTGCTATAACCCGCTTGATTTGTTGTGGGGATTTTTTTAAGGCCTCTGAGATCACAGCATAACTGGTCAGCAATTCGCCTTTATGGATAACATATTCATAAAGTTCTTTATCTTGGAAATTTGCGCGTAGTAAGAGATAAAGATATACTTGGCACACATTTTCATCCGGAAGCCAGCGCCAGTTTAAATAACGTCTGTCTAATTTGACAAAGCCAAGAGGAAAATGCGGATCATCCGTTTTTTGTTTGTTTTGAGACATCGGGTGTGTCCTTTCTAATGAGAGGGAAAAGGGTTAATCTTTGACTGGTGGAAAACCGAATAGTTTTCTTTGTTCGGGCCAACTGGCCGGGATAGAGGCTCTGAGCAATTCTCGAGCGGTCATTGTTTTGGGTTGAGCTCCCCGTAAAATAGCATCAATAATATCCGGTGCCAAAAAGGTGAGCCGAATTTGCGCCCCGATATAGGCCGGATCCTGATGATAGATTTCGGCCAGTTCATGCAGGTTTAAGTTCTTGGCTTCCTGGGTTTCACGATAAGTAAAACCGTTGGCCAAAATCTTAATGAGATAACGGTCTTCTTTCTTGGATGGCTTTTCACCTGAGGTCAAATACAGCATATCCGACACCGTTTCGGGCAAATGAATCTCCTTGCTCCCACGATGTGTAATCAGGTTAAAGGGGACAGTAGATTCCATCAGTTCCGGTTTTAATTCATTGGGTTTTAAACTGGCTTTCAGGCGTTTGTCCATCAGGTGAATGGCCAAAGGTTTCCAGACCACAACAATTTTATCGGCGAAAATCGTTACCCCGTGAACCAGCAGGCTGACTATTTTTTCCTTTTGTGCGCCGGTCAGTTGTTGAAAAACAGAATCCGTTTCACGCATTGCATAAAAGACCTCGCTTTCTTTCAAGTTCGCTTGCACTTGGCAGGCTTCCTGAGCCAGCGCCTGTAAAACATACGGGGATTTAATCAGTGGATTGAGCAAGTCCATCACCAAATTATCCAACAAGTGCATGGGGATGGCATTCAGCCGACATGAATGAGGTCCGTATTTTTTGTGGGTGCTATCGGTATAATAATAGTATCGTTTGCCATTTTTTAAAGAATATCTGGGATAAAGTTTTTGCTCACAACATCCGCAAGACAGAATCCCTCGGAGTAATCCGTTTTCCTCGTTTTTACTGACCGGTTTTAACCGCCGCCGCCGTATTTTTTGTGTATTTGATTTGAATAGGTTTTGTGCGGATTCAAATGTTTCTTTATCAATAATCGGTTGATGTTGGCCTGGGAAAGAAGTCCCTTTATGAGTAATCTCACCGATATAAACACGATTATTAAGCATACTCCTTAAAAAGGTCCAGCCGGGAACTTTTCCCCGGAAAGTGCAATTTTCCCGTAAAAGGGTATGGCCCACCATGGATAAATTACCGGATGATAAAAACAGTTCATAAACGTGCTTGACCTTTTCGGCATCTTCCGGCACAACCACCAGTTTTTTATTTTCACCTTTATAACCAAACGGGGGAACGCCACCGACCCACATACCCTTTTTCTTGGATGCCAGAATCTTATCGCGTATGCGTTCTCCACTGATTTCCCGTTCAAACTGCGCAAAGGATAACAGTACATTCAACATCAATCGGCCCATGCTATCCGCCGTATTGATATTTTGTGTCACCGATACAAAAGAGCAGTGGTGTTTATCAAAAATTTCAATCATCTTGGAAAAATCCAAAAGAGATCTGGTCAACCGGTCAATTTTATAAATAACCACCATATCCACTTTATTCGCTTGAATATCGGCCAGTAATTCTTGAAAAGCCGGTCGGTTCATATTACCGCCGGAATAACCACCGTCATCATAATGTTTGTCTATCAATTCCCATCCTTGATGACGTTGCGCCTTGATATAATTTTCCCCGGCTTCCCGTTGAGCTTCCAGGGTATTAAATTGTTTTTCTAATCCTTCGTCTGTTGATTTACGTGTATAGATTGCACATCTCATTATCCAACTCCAAAAAAGCGTTTTCCCGAGGTGCGTATGCCTGTGATATGATGGGCAGCTGATGATAAACTGGTGTAATAGGTGCCGTCCATATCTACGCCCCTTTCCAAAATAGTGACACGATAGTCCGTCCCTTTATAGGTGCGGACTATCACTGTTCCCACCGGATATAAACTTTTCTTGCGTTGTTGTTTTTCAAAGAGTTTTTTAATCAGACTTTTTGTCTTTAAGGATAATCCCCCATGGCGTAATTCTTGCAAACGGTAAGAAACGCGCAAGATGTAAAACTCTTTATTGCCAATGCGGGCTTCTTGATTATACAGTTGCATATAGTACTGTTTCAGGACAGGAAAAGGCAAATCCGGCACAGTGCTAATATCAATGTTTAAGTCAAGATTTGTATCAACCATAGCGACTCCTTGTGAATACAATAACGCTCTTTTTACAATTTATATCCAGTTAATTCTGATGATTTTCGGCACTTTCTTCCCCTTGATTGAAAACTTTCAGCAAAGTGGGGAGTATGACCAGCGCCAATTCGTGTAACGGATTGTTCATGGGCTACCTCTTATCAAAAGTGATTGCTGTTTTTTCGGCCGATTCCACCCAAGCATCTAAATCCGCTACATCATAAAAACTATGACCGCGTATTTTTCTGAACTTGGGGCCGGAACCGTCCACCCGGTATTTTTGCAAGGTGCGTTGGGCTAACCCCAGATAGGTGGCGGCATCTTTTGTTGTGTAAAAGCGTTGCGTTACTTTTCTTTTTTCCATCTTTTATTTCTCCATAATTTATTGTTGACATTGCTCGCCTTATGCGAACAAGGGAAAAATAAAGCTTAAAAAGAAGAATAAACATTGAGATTTTTTTGAAAAAACTAGCATTTTTTAAAAAATCCCAGTCTGCGAAAAAAAGTGTTGAGTGCAAAAAACTTGTTCCTGTTCCCTCTGAAAAATATTGCCTTTTTATCGCCTTTTGACTATATCTTTGGATATAGGAGTCTTTGATGAAGAAATTTTACAGGAATTTATTTCAAGTATATTTGTTTATGGCCCGGGCTTTATTTCCGAAAGATTCTGCCCTGCAACGCGAATTTTTACTGATAAAGGTCTCAGGTCTTGAAAAGGAAATGCCCGAAATTTTTGAAAAATTGGGTGGGGTTTCACTTTTACGCCTGTGCCGATCGGCCAAAGAGATGAAAAAATTACAAGAGCATATTCAAACAACCGATTGGGCTTATGTCATGCGGATGTTAAAGACAATGCAGTCCATGCAACAAGATCCCAAATTGGCAGGTAAAATCAGCCTCAACAAAGCGGCGTTTGTTTTGGATAAAGACATCAAAGAGAAAAAATCCAAAGATTCTCAAAAGAACAATGCCCCTCGCTATAAAGATATCTGGCGTCAATATCGGGGTGTGGCTCATCTGATAGAGGCCCTTCAAATCATGAAAATGCAGTATCTGGAATTGACAGGTGATCCTATCCCTTTTGAAGCCTTTTTGGCGTTGGCGCTGGACCACCTGAATTTGGCCGCCTATCAACAAGGGGAAGAACTGAAGAAATTGTACGAAGGGCATACCAAAAAGCCCATTGTGCCGGCGGATGAATTTTATGCGATAGAAAAAACGAAACTGTCCGAAGATGAATTAGCCACTGCCTTGATGAAGGAGTATCTCTTAACAGACCCGTCACTCAGTAAGAAAATCAGTAAATACCGCGCCCCTGTCTTTGACTATGGGCAGTTTGACATGCCGAGCGATAATTAAAATTGCCTAGCGGATAAAGATACGAAACGAAAAAGGCGCAAAGTTATGCCTTTTTATGGATTGCCTAGCAAAGAAAGTTTTGGGTGGTTCATCTGCTCAAATAGCACTTTTGCTTTCTTTCCCAAAAAATTGCGAATGAATTGTGGTAAACGGGCATTTTCGCATTGAGCCTAAAACTCATCACAAGAGCCTTTATAACTTAGCTTTCATCGCCTCATTTCAGGCACGAAAAAAGCCCGTTTCAAACGGGCTGAATCTTAAATTGGTGGAGGTAAGCGGGATCGAACCGCTGACCTCTTGAATGCCATTCAAGCGCTCTCCCAGCTGAGCTATACCCCCAAAAGGTCAATGATTGTATTATACATAAAAAAAAATGAAATGCAAGCAAAAAAATAAATTTTTTTAAAAAATAAGTATTGAATTGATTTATATATACTTTCTTTTTTAATCCATAAAATATAGCTGTAAAAAATGATAGACCTATTTTTTCTTGCTTTTTTATTAGGATAATGTTAGTATGCGACTATGACATTATATACAACGGATGACTTTTTGGGTGGACGGGTTGTGTTGAAACAACCTAAGGAAGGGTATCGAGCAACATCCGATTCGGTTTTGTTGGCAGCGGCAGTTCGAGCTAAGGCTGGTGAAACAGTTTTGGATGTTGGTACAGGAACGGGTGTTGTTGCCGTGTGTTTGAATGCTCGATGTCCTAATTTAATCTATACTGGTTTGGAATATCAATCAGATTTGGCTGGGTTGGCTCGGGAAAATGCGATGCTAAACCATTGTGATTTGACTGTTATTGAGGCCGATATTTCAAAACGACCAAGTCCGATTCATGGTAAACAATTTCATCACGTTGTTACGAATCCTCCATTTTATACAGAGGCCGGTTCCCGTTCTCATCCCCAAACGGCGATAGCTTATAAAGAGCTGGTTCCTTTATCTGTATGGTTAGATTTTTGTTTGCGTCATTTGCGGGCAAAAGGTACGTTTACAATGATTCATCGTGCCGAATCGTTGGCGGATATTTTATCTTGCCTGAATGGTCGTTTAGGGGCTTTGGAAGTTTTACCAATAGAACCTAAGGCGGGTTGCCCAAGTAAACGTATTATTGTACGAGGGGTTATGAATAGTCGAAAACCTCTATCTTTGTGTGCGGGATTAGTTATGCATAATAATGATGATACTCGAACCGAAATGGCTGAAAAGATTATGCGTAACGGGCAGGGGATAGATGATTTTCTAAAAACATCTTGACAGGGGTAGTATTTTAATTATATAATCCCTTTCGTCGCGGTCCCGTAGCTCAGCTGGATAGAGCAACTGCCTTCTAAGCAGTAGGTCAGAGGTTCGAATCCTCTCGGGATCGCCATTTTTTTATTCCTTTTGGTCTGATTTTGTGTTATGCTGGATAAAAGGTGATATAAAATGCTTTTAAAAAATATTGATACTGATAATTTTTTGGTTTTGTTTTGGGCAACATTTCGTCGCGTCTCAAAGCCTATTTTCTTCTGTATTCTTGGATTTGCCCTTGTTTGGCATTTAGGGTTAAAAAGGTATGCATATCAAAAATTGTTTGGAAAACCATTTAATCAAGAGTTGCAAATTTCTGAAAATGAGGTTTATATAGATTTACCGCCAGATAGCTTTCGGATGGCAACTATTGCAGGGCATAAGATTAAATTTAAGTTGTTAAAACAATATTATGCTACGGGTCGTGTTGTTTATGTGGATCGCTATACAAATCCATTCGGGCGTTTTTATCGGAGCTCTGGACCGTCAGGGATTGCGAATAGAGCGTATGATGAAGTTGTTCCTCAGGATGTGACCTTTGTTGTCGGGCCGTTTGCTCGTGCACCTAAAATAAAAGGTTTTCATGAATATCGGGCAGGAGGAATTGATGGTAGTGATGAGTATACCTATAATATCTACCGAAAATACTATAATTTATATGATACTCATGTAACGAATATTCATACTATTGCCGCATCAACCGGTGTTCAAAAAGGGCTTGATATTTTAAAGGCGGGGGATGTGGCTACTTTAGAGGGATATCTTATTTATTGGGAAACGCGCCTTGAAAATGGTCAAGTGATGGATTTTCGCTCAGCGGTTTTTGCCGGGGAAAAACATACAAAACATAAATATGGTGGAATTTCAGGTGTTGGTTTATGTAAGCAACTGTTGTTAACAAGAATAATTTTTGATGGTCGTGTTTTTGAGTAGATTAAGGTAAAAAAGAAGAGGATTGTTGAGCTTTTATGCTCTCGTCTTACGGGCTCTTTAAAAATATAGATGTTTAATGTTTTGGAAATAGTTATAAAAAACAATGCATTATAAAAAATATGCCAAAATAAGTAAAAAAGTTTAAAAAAAGTATTGACAAGGGGTGTTAAATAGTGTATATTCCTTTCTGCACCCCACGGGGTTGTTCTTAGTAGATATTAGTGAATAAGGGATAGGAAACGGATGCGCGGGCAGCTGTTAGCTTAAATAAGTTACGGGGCTGTCAGTGCATAAGGAACTATGAGACGGAAGTGTATAAATAAATTGTGAAGAGCAATGGAG
>JAZRBO010000013.1:0-5654 GCA_045635125.1 Alphaproteobacteria bacterium
ATAGTCGGCATTTCACGCCATTGAGGTTCTGACTCTTCCCAAACGCACTCCAACACCCAAATATCATAAATCGGATGTTCCATCGCCGACAATGCCGGATTTGATGAAAACATCCAACCATTAAAAACAGTATCCTGAGCACTATCTCTATTGGTTTCTTCTATTGTTAAAAATGCAGCATTCTCAGGTGTTTCCTCGGGTGGTTTTTTTAAACATTTTTGCACTAAAATCGTTAAATTACCAAAGCGGGAGACCTCTCCAACATCAGCTACCATTGTGCTTGTTCGCCCCGTCACTTTATCAACGCCCCGCAATAAAACTTGAGACGTTTCTATATCAGCCGCCCTAACGAGTGTCGTTGTTAGCAATCCCAGCAAAAATATTCCCAGCCGTACCATGATATTACTTCACAGATAAAAAGATAAATTCTGACACACTATCTTCCAAAGACTTATAGTTTCGTGTCTTTAAAATCTTATCATTATTTTTTAAAATTGCCTGACTCTTACCAGGTTCCAAACGAACATATTTATCCCCCATAATACCAACATCGGCAATACCAGCGATTGTATCTATCGGCAATTTAACTGAAGAATTAATACTTAAATATACATCGGCCGTATAATCGTCTTTATTTAATTCTGTCGACAAAACAGAACCAACCTTAATACCCGAAATACGAACATCCGAGCCAACCTCTAAACCACCTATCTTTAAAAAATTAGCCGAAACCGTATATCCTTCAACTTTTTTAATATCAACCCGTGAGGCTGCAAAAAACAAAAACACACCTGTAAAAATTAAAACACAAAAACCTAAAATCGTTTCAACCGGATTTTTCTTCATTATTCCACCCCTTGTTCTGTCTGAATCTGCATCAAAGCCTCTTTTTCTGCGGATTCCTTAGCCTTTTTCTCTTGCATATAACCGTTTACTTTTTCCAACAACTCTGTCAAAATCAACGCATCCTGCTGATAAGCGAAAACATCACCAGATTGCATCAACTCCTCATCCCCACCAGGTAAAATTTCAATATGTTTACTTCCTAACAAACCGTCTGTTTCTATCATAACGGAAGAATCAACCGGAATATCGATCTCTTTATCAAAAACAAAGCGAGTTCGAACACGATAACCATTAGATAATTCCTGTCCCGAAACCTGTCCGATACGCATGCCGGCCAAACGAACATCCGCCCCGTTCATCAAGCCATCTGATTTATCAAAATGAGCATATAGTGTAAATTTTCCCTCTGCGGTGTTTTGTACTGACCGACCGTGGACAAAAACAAACAATGCGCCCAACAACAAAACCAAAACAACTCCGACACAGAGTTCTTTATTTCGTTTCATCACTTTTCCCCTATACTGCATATTCTTATTTGACAAGATTTATCGTTTATTGTCAAGTATTCTTTTATCAAAAATTCTTTTTTTATATATAATGGATTGACGAATTATTTTTTTTAACGTACCTTATTTCTATGATAAAATTCGTTTTAATAGGTATTATTTGTATTATTGCAACATTTCTTCCCATTACTGGACAAGCGATGCATTTTATTCGTGATACGGAAACAGAAGAAGTTATTCTGAACTATGTACGTCCCATTTTTAAAGCGGCCAAACTTAATCCGGAAAATGCCAGAATTGCTCTTGTTAATGATAATAGCTTAAATGCTTTTGTCGCAGGCGGACAAACGATTTTTATTCATACGGGACTTATTCTAAAAGCCAAAACACCTGATGAAATGGCTTTTGTTTTATCTCATGAAACGGGACATATTGTCGGAGGTCATATCGTTCGAGGAATACAGGCCTATCAAAAAGCGCAAACAACCGCACTGATTTCAACTATTTTAGGAGGACTAGCTGCCGTTGCGGGTGGTCAACCTGACGCTGGTATTGCTATTATGATGGGTGGGCAAGCTTCAGCAATAGGTATCTTTACACATTATCGACAGGCCGAGGAAAGTGCTGCCGATAGAACAGCGGTAGACATTATGGCCAAGACCGGATATTCAATGGCGGGATTTGATGGTATTATGAAAACAATACAGGCTGATGAAAAACTCAATACACCCAGCGAAGAATCATACCTCAGAACACATCCGATGACTCGAAACCGTATTCAGGATATGAAACGTTTTACCAAATTAACAGCCCCCAACACACAAGATAAAAAATTTGATCTCATTCGGGCAAAGCTCAGTGGATTTTTATTACCGTATAACCAGGTCTTAAAACAATACTCTGGCAATACAGATGCCGATAAATATGCACGTTCGATTGCTCTTTACCGTAAAAATCAATTTAATACCTCTTTTATTTTATTGGATGACCTTATCAAAAACAATCCCGACAATCCTTACTTTTATGAATTAAAGGGACAATTCTTATTTGAAAAGGGGCAACCAAAACAAGCGATTGAGTATTATCAAAAAGCCATTCAGATAAAACAGGACGCCCCCTTAATCCGTTTGTCCTATGCACAGGCTTTGTTGGAAACAGGCGATACGAATTCAATTCAAAAAGCAGAGACAGAATTAACTCTCCTAACACAACATCATGAAGCAGAACCTCTCGCTTGGCAATTGTTGGCAAAGGCCTACGACAGACAGCGCAAAAAAGAGTTGGCTTCATATGCTATGGCTGAATACTACCAATCTATCGGCAATACCGTTCAAGCCAGACGCAGCGCCAAAAGTTTAAAAGACAAATTTAACAATAATCCCGTTATCCTTCAACGGATTCAAGATATCATTGATTTACCAGAGGAATAGTAGAAATTCCCAAACTATTGGAAACGTAGAGCATCAATCGGATCCAGTTTCATTGCCTTAATCGCTGGCATAAGACCAGATACAATTCCGACAATAACAGCCACCGAAACAGATATTACAACAGACCAGATTGAAATAGGAACTTCTCGCCCAAAATAATAACCAGCAACCTGAGATAAACAAACACCGATTATCATACCGACAAAACTCCCCATAAATGAAATTAAAATGGATTCCGATAAAAATTGAAACATAATCCATTTATTCGGAGCTCCCAAGGCTTTACGTGTTCCGATTTCACGTGTCCGCTCTGTCACAGAAACAAGCATCATATTCATAATTCCGATACTGCCAACAATTAAAGAAATAGAGGCAATAGCCGCCAACAATAGTGACAAAATCAAACCGACACTGCGTACTTTTTCAACCATTTCAGTCATTAAACGGACAGTAAAATCATTATCAGCACCCTCTTTCAACCGATGACGAGCCCGTAATTGATACTCTATCCGATTAGCGACAGATTCCATACGATCTTCTGAGGTAACCTTAACAAAAGCCACATTCGTATAGTTGGGACGAGGAGAACCACGTAACCGTTGCCGTAAGGTCGTTGCCGGCATCAGGATAATGTTATCCTGATCATCCCCCATTAACCCATCACCTTTTTCTTTTAACGTACCAATAACTGTAAATGGTTGCCCCTTCAAACGAATACTTTTTCCGACAGGATCCTGTAATCCGAACAGCTCATTAACAATTGTTTGACCAATAACAATATAGGGTTTTCCTGTTTTAAAATCACGTTCTGAAAACATGATACCGTCTTCAATTTCCCAATTACCAATAGTCAAATATTCTGGCGTTGTCCCATATACACTAACACCATAGTTATTGGAACCGTAAACAGCCTGAACCGCCGCATTAACAATATAGGAAGCCGTTTCAACATCTTTTAAATCACGCAAAGACTCCACATCATCGAAACTAACACTCGGACGACCACGCCCTCCTCGAACACCACCGGTTACCGTTTCACCAGGGCCGATAATAATCAAGTTTGTTCCCATTGAGTCAAATGTCTTTGTAATTTCGTTTTGAACAGTTTGTCCTGCTGCCACCATCATCACAACAGCCGCCACACCGATCATAATGCCAAGCATTGTCAAAAAAGACCGCATTTTATAGGCCGTAATAGAAATCCATGCTTCCCGTAAAATTTGTCCAATCATACGCTTTCCTTCCCATAATCGGCTCGCAAACCGTCATATACTTTACGCCCGTCTTCAATTTTAATCATCCGCTTGGCATAATCCGCCACATCATCTTCATGTGTTACCAAAACAATTGTGATACCCTGTCGGTTTAAATCGGTAAATAATTCCATAATTTCATCCGACGTTTTACTATCTAAATTACCTGTCGGCTCATCCGCAAAAATAATCTTCGGATTATTAATCAAAGCCCGCGCAATTGCCACCCGTTGTTGCATCCCGCCTGAAATCTGTGTCGGCAATCGGTCTTCATATCCCTGCAACTGAACTTTTTGCAACATTTCGACTGCACGTATATATCTGTCTTTATCAGACACCCCTTGATATATCAGAGGAAGCGATACATTATCTGCAATACTCCGTTTCATCAACAAATTAAAGTTTTGAAAAACAAAACCGATTTCAGCACCGCGAATCATTGCTAATTCTGCATCAGTCTTAGCAGAGACATTTTTTCCCGCCAGCTCATAAATACCGGTGGTCGGCCGATCTAAGCACCCAAGAATATTCATCAGGGTTGATTTTCCAGAACCAGAATGTCCCATGATTGCCACAAATTCACCACTATTAACCGTAAAAGAGACATTCTTTAAAACAGACTGGCTCATTCCACCTGCCATGAAATATGTCTTGCATAAATCACGAACAGAAATAACTGGTATTTCATGGGACATCTTCGCGGACATTAACGTTTCCTCCCACTTTGAACGAATTCAGTAATAATCCTATCCCCTTTTTTTAAACCACCTGTAATTTCCATCCAAGATGTATCACTCAACCCTTTTTGGAAAACAACGGGAAAAACTTGCCCTTTTTCAAAGCGATACACCATTGCTTCATCCGGTTTTAATTCAACTCGATTTTTAGGAATAAAACGACGGACAAATGCATTTGGTTTATATTGCAAAGCTGCCGTTGGTAAGCGTAAAACATCCTGACGCTCTTCAATCACGATATTAACAAAAGCCGTCATCCCAGGTAATAATTTACGTGATGAATTATCAACCTCTATCACAACAGTATACATTACAACATTAGATTCTTCAGTAGGGGACAATCGAATTTGTCGAACAGCCCCATGAAAAGTATCGGCCGGATAGGCATCTACCGTAAAAGTAACCGGCATTTCAGACTTAATCATACCGATATCGGCCTCAGCAATATTAGCCTCTATCTGCATTTTAGACAAATCCTCAGCCACCGTAAATAATGTCGGTGTTTGTAAACTAGCTGCGACCGTTTGTCCCTGCTCTATTTCCTTAGAAATAACAGTTCCTGATACCGGAGACGTAATTTGTGCATACCCATAATTTTGTTCGGCTTTATTATAATCTGCCTGAGCCGTTAAAACATCAGCCTCAGCCGTTGCCATAGCAATTTCAGCTTCTTCCAAAGAGGCCTTGGCAATTAACTTATCCTTATATAATTTTTCAATACGAGAATAATTTAATTTAGCTATTTTCTGTTTGGCTTTAGCCAAATCCAGCCGAGCTTTAGCATCGTTCCTATTTTCAATTAAAACAGAAGTGTCCAACTGCGCCAATAGCTGACCTTCTTTAACCTCATCATTATAATCGGCCAAAACTTTTTCCACAATA
>JAZRBO010000014.1:0-15398 GCA_045635125.1 Alphaproteobacteria bacterium
GCCATTAAGAAAGCTGAAAAAGAAAAACAGATTCAGAAAGAAAATAAAGCAAAAGAAGTTTTGCCTTTGGATATAAAAGAAAAAAAAGAGCCTTTAGATTTAAATTTGTCCATGGCTGAAATGCTGTTGTTGCTTAGTTTAAGAACACCGGAGTTGCGTAGGGTGGCTAATTATGAATATATAGCGCAGGCAGTGGCTGAGATGCTTCCCGATAGACGGAAAGAAATGGAAAGTCGGGTAAATCGCACAATGGATGCTATGAAAAGGGAACGTTTGAATGAAATGCAAATGAACCGTTTCATGGGATTAGAGTTAACTCGATAAAAAAAGTAAAAATAGACTTGACTTTTGAAACAAAAAGAGGTATAAATAAACCTCGTTTTTTAGATGGCTGTCGAAAAAGAGTAGAATATTCGGGGTGTGAATATTTTGCGGTAGCGGATAAAACCGTTGGCACGCTTCTGAATTTCGACAGATTAACGTAAGGAGAAGACACATGAAACGCACATATCAACCAAGCAAAATCGTTCGTACACGTCGTCACGGCTTTCGTGCTCGCATGGCAACTGCCGGCGGTCGTGCTGTTTTGAGCGCTCGTCGTCGTAAAGGCCGTAAGGTTTTAAGCGCTTAATTGTATCGGGTTAACCGGTCGGACGGAATATAACGCATTTAGGCACCGGTGTATCATCGGTGCTTTAACAATATCCGGAGTCGTATTTTTAATGGTAACAGGACAACCAATTCGCCTCAAAAAAAGAAAAGATTTTGTTTTGATCTCTGATAAAGGGACAAAGCATGTCGCTTCCGGTTTGGTGTTGCAGGCGTTGCCGAATCATACCGAATTGATTCGTGTTGGTTTTACGGTAACAAAACGGGTTGGTTGCGCCGTTGTTCGGAATAAAGTGCGTAGGCGTTTGCGCGAGGTTGTTCGATTGTCTCCGGATATTACCCTGATGAAGGGATTTGACTTGGTTATCATCGGGCGAAAGTCGACACAGGATAGACCGTTTCAAAAGCTTTTAAGTGATTTGTCTTACGCGCTACATGAGGCGCAACGCGCATTTGACGGATCGATGGATTTTTCCTTAACAAAAGAAAATAATAAAAATAACGAGGAAAAAATGATGTCGATTTCCTCAGTTGAAAACAGTAGTATGGATGTAGTGGCATGAAAAAAGCAGTAAAGTATCTATGTCTTTTTGCCGTGCGTTTGTATCAAGTATTGATATCTCCATTTAAGGCTCCTTGTTGTCGTTTTACGCCAACGTGTTCAGCTTATGCACGTGAGGCTTTTTTGTTGCATGGGGCGACGAAAGGTGCTATCTTAACAATTCGGCGTCTATTGCGATGTCATCCGTGGGGCGGATCCGGATATGATCCGGTGCCAAAGCCGTATTATCAAAGGAAGAAAAAATGAATTTAGAACAAGAAAAAAAAGAACAAAAAAGTATGATGTTTGCGCTGATTCTGGTTGTTGGCGTTTTGTTTGCTTTTAATCGTTTCTTTATGCCAAAAGAGACGATTTCTGTTCCGCCAGAAGTGGCTGTGGCAGAAACTGTAACCGAACCGGCCAAGGAAATGATTGTTGAACAAAAAGTAGAAAAGAAAGCGGGTGTTATTATTCCGGTTCGAAATGATTTTGTTCAGGGGGCTTTTGATACGGCAGGAACTAAAATATCTTCTCTTTCTTTATTGAAATATCGTGAAACAGCTGAAAAAGACAGTCCTTTTGTTTCTTTATTAAATGACGGCTTTGGGACGCAATTGTATTGGACTGGGACATCTGCCCTTTTTCCAGATATGACATCTGGTCCCGTTGTTGAAGGGGATGAGTTAACACCTTTTTCACCAGTTAAATTGGTTTGGGAAACAAAAGATGTTGTTGTTGAACGTATCGTTTCAATGGATGATGCATATTTGATAACTATGGCAGATACAATTATCAACCGTGGGGACGTGCCGGTTTCGGCTGTTTTAAACGGAAAAATTATTCGTCAGGCAGATACGGTAACCGCTAATCGTTCCTCGGTTCACCAAGGATTTCTAGGTTATTTTAATAATCGGGAAGTGGAAGAAGATTATGATGATATTACCGCCGAAGAAGGTTTTGAAACAGATAATACAGGCGGTTGGGTCGGTATTACAGATAAATACTGGCAAACGGTTTTTATTCCGGATCAAACGCAAAAATCACGAATGGCTTTTGACAGAAAAGGTGATGATTATATTGCTTCTTTTACAACACATTCGGAAACGATTCCTGTTGGAACTAAAATCACGCGCACGACTCGTTTGTTCGCGGGAGCAAAGGAGTTGTCTTTAATCAATGCCTATGAAAAGGCGGGTATCCCTCGATTTGATTTATCCATAGATTTTGGGTGGTATTACTTTTTAACAAAGCCATTTTTATATTTCTTAGGGTTTTTGTATTCATTGGTTGGAAATATGGGGGTTGCGATTTTGATTTTTGCAACATTACTTCGGATAGCATTGTTGCCAATTGCGACAAAATCGTATGAAAGCATGGCTAAAATGAAAAAGATTCAACCCAAAATTAAGGCTTTACAGGAACGGTATAAAGATAATAAGCAGCAATTACAGTTGGAAATGATGGCTCTTTATAAACGGGATAAAGTTAATCCGGCCTCAGGATGTTTGCCGTTATTGATTCAGATTCCTGTTTTCTTTGCCTTATATAAGGTGTTGTCTGTTTCTATTTTAATGCGTCAAGCCCCTTTCTTTGGTTGGATTACGGACTTGTCTATACCTGATCCGTCGTCTGTGTTTACGGCATTTGGATATTTGCCGTGGCCAATACCTAGCTTTTTAAATATTGGTGTTTGGCCACTTCTAATGGGATTGACAATGGTTTTGCAACAACGCTTAAACCCATCGCCAACGGCAGATGAAAATCAAAAAATCATGATGAACATCATGCCGATTATCTTTACGTTTATGTTAGGTAATTTTGCAGCAGGTCTTGTGATTTATTGGACGTGGAGCAATATCCTGTCAATCGCACAGCAAAAATATGTCATGAAAAAAGTTGGGGTATAGGATGACAGATGCAGATTTTCAGGCAGAATTAATTCGAAAAGGTAATCGTTTATTTGAACAAAAGCCTGTCTTTTTACGTGGGGTTGTCGATGTTGAACAATTGCCTTTGGGAGGATTGCCAGAATTTGCTTTTGCCGGTCGTTCCAATGTCGGTAAATCTAGTCTGATAAATGCGGTAACAGGGG
This sequence comes from Alphaproteobacteria bacterium, assembly GCA_045635125.1. GTDB lineage: Bacteria > Pseudomonadota > Alphaproteobacteria > CAAHEQ01 > UBA3637 > CALXZG01. The sequence continues at coordinate 3,243 of JAZRBO010000014.1, forward strand.
TGAAAGGATTGGCAAGAGCTTCTAACACCCCTGGTCGGACACAGGAACTGAATTTTTTTGAGCAAACAGGACAATTTTTTATTGTCGACTTACCAGGATATGGCTATGCAGCGGCTCCGGAGAAAACAGTGCAAACATGGACTCGGCTTATCCATGCTTATTTACGGGGACGTGTACAATTGCGACGTGTCTTCTTATTAATTGATGTTCGGCACGGTATTAAAAAAGTAGATGAAAACATTATGAAAATGTTAGATACGGCCGCAGTCAGTTATCAGATTATTTTGACAAAAGCCGATAAGGTATCAAAGTCTGAGGTTCAGTCTGTTTTAAAACAAACCATAGAGATCGGTTCAAAGCATGTTGCCTGTTATCCGGAAGTTATTGTTACCAGTTCAGAAAAAAATATTAATATTGATTTGGTCCGAGCTCAGTTTGTAAAGGTGTTGGAAGGTATTTAAAATGAGCGAGCGGGTTTCTTATTGTCTGACAGATACGATTTATGCCTTATCTAGTGGTGCTGGAAAAGGAGGGGTCGCCGTTATTCGGATATCCGGATCAGCGGTCAAAAATGTCTTGAAACAGATGGCAGGAATATGTGATCCGAAACCTCGCTACGCTTACTTTAAACCGATTAAAGCAGGTGATGGTCGGGTATTAGATCAGGCTTTAGTTCTTTTTTTTGCTGGTCCTCATAGTTTTACGGGTGAGGATGTTGCCGAGTTTCAAGTACACGGTGGTCGAGGTGTTATTCAATCGGTGCTGATGGCTTTGGGGGATATTTCTGGTTGTCGGCCGGCTGAAAGAGGGGAGTTCTCTCGGCGAGCGGTTATTAATGGAAAGATGGATTTAACAACAGCCGAAGGCATCTTAGACTTGATTAATGCGGAAACAGAACAGCAACGGGCTCAAGCGTTAACGCAAGCGCAAGGAGTGTTGATGCATTTGTATGATGGATGGCGGCAAACATTGTGTCATCATATGGCTTATTTGGAAGCTTTTATTGATTTTCCGGAAGAGGAAATTCCTCCTGAAAAATTGGAAACCATTGACGGGGATATTCAAAAATTAATTACGGATATTCAAACGCATTTAAATGATAATCGATCCGGCGAAAAATTACGTGAGGGCTTTCAAATTGCTATCGTTGGTGTTCCTAATGTTGGTAAGTCTAGCCTTATTAATGCATTGACTCAAAAAAATGTTGCGATTGTTTCTCAAATAGCTGGAACAACACGGGATGTTGTAGAGGCTCATTTAGATGTGTCTGGTTTTCCTGTTATTTTAGCCGATACAGCAGGTTTGCGGGAGCAAGCCGAAGAGATTGAATCTGAAGGAATACGGCGGGCCGTTCAAAAGGCGGAAGAGGCTGATTTAATCTTACATATTCAAGACGGAATGCATTATCCGAATAGAGATGAACTGCCATCAGTGTTGTCTGAAAAAACGGTATTAACCATATGGAATAAGGCTGATGCTATGTCGGTACAACCAACAGATGTATTGTGTGTCAGTGCTAAAACCGGTCTGGGTATTCCTGATTTATGGGATCAGATTCGTGTGGTGCTAGAGCGAGATTTTGGGCGACACTCTCATGGTGTTATTACCCGAGAACGTTATCGAACGGCATTGAAGGCGTGTGTTCAGTCTTTAATGCAGTCTATTTGTGTACCAGAGTTGGAGTTAAAAGCCGAAGAGCTTCGTTTAGCGGCACGAGCTTTAGGTAGAATTACTGGTCGGATAGAGGCTGATGAGTTATTGGATGTTATTTTTAGAGATTTTTGTATCGGGAAATAAAACATGAAAAAATCATATGATGTGATTGTTATCGGTGGAGGTCATGCCGGATGTGAGGCAGCGGCCGGTGCTGCTCGCACAGGGGCAGATACCTTATTGATAACACATAAAATTGCCACAATTGCTGATATGTCATGTAATCCGGCGATTGGTGGTTTAGCTAAAGGTACCGTCGTGCGAGAGGTGGATGCTCTTGATGGTTTAATGGGCCGAGTGATTGATAAAACAGGATTACAGTTTCGGATGCTTAATGCTTCAAAGGGGCCTGCTGTACAAGGGCCAAGGGCTCAGGCGGACAAAGAAGCGTATTGTGCTGAAATGCAACGTATCTTGCTTAATTATCCCAATTTGAGTATTTTAGAAGCTTCTGCCGATGATTTAATTAATCAAGACGGATGCGTTATCGGTGTGCGGGCAAATGGAGAAGAAATATCAGCTAAGGCAGTTATTGTGACAACCGGTACTTTTTTGAATGGGGTTATGCATATCGGTCCGGAACAAATTGCAGGGGGGCGTTATGGTGATGAGGCTTCCTATGGAATTACACCGGCTTTAAAACGGTTAGGGTTGCAGGTTGATCGTCTTAAAACAGGGACACCGGCTCGATTGGATGCGGATACGATTGATTGGGATAAATGTCAACGTCAGGATGGAGATGAGGTGCCACGACCTTTTTCATTTATGACGACGGATTTTGAGCCGAAACAAGTACCGTGCTATATTACACATACAACACCAGAGACGCATCGAATTATTGAAGAAAATATGCATCGGGCTCCTTTATACAGCGGTCAAATTCAATCGATAGGTCCCCGTTATTGTCCCAGTATTGAAGATAAACTGGTTCGTTTTAAGGGACGGGATAGTCACCATGTCTTTTTAGAACCTGAAACTAGAGATGGAAAAAGTATCTATCCAAATGGGATTTCAACCTCTTTGCCCAAAGATGTACAGGAAGCTTTTATTCGTTCTATACCAGGATTGGAAAATGTTAAGATATTGCGATATGCATATGCTATCGAATATGATTATGTTGATCCCCGTTCATTAAAGCCAACTCTTGAAACCAAAACAGTCTCGGGGTTATTTTTAGCCGGTCAAATCAATGGAACAACAGGATATGAAGAAGCAGCAGGTCAAGGGCTTGTCGCAGGTGTGAATGCGGCGTTGCTGGCATTGAATACAGGTCGGACATTGGTTTTTGACAGGGCGGATAGTTATATCGGTGTGATGATTGATGATATTACAACTTTGGGTGTGGATGAACCCTATCGGTTGTTTACTTCTCGGGCAGAATATCGGTTGACAATGCGGGCGGATAATGCGGATTTGCGTTTAACAGAAAAAGGGATAGAAGTCGGTTGCGTCGGTCCAGAACGGGCTCAGGCATTTCAGAAAAAGAAGGAAGCTTTGGAAAGAGCGCGCACTTTAATTAATTCCCTTGTTTATACACCAAAAGAGTTGTGTGATATGGGGTTCTCGGTTAATTCTGATGGTCAAAAAAGAACGCCCTTTGATATGTTGTCATATCAAGGCATTGGTTGGTCGGATTTAGTCAGGTGCTGGCCTGTTCTAGGTGAGATTTCATCAGATGTTGCCGAACAAATCGAAATAGAGGGGCGATATCGGGGATATTTGGCGCGTCAACAGTTAGATATTGATGCTTTTAGAAAAGATGAAGCATTATGTATCCCCTCTGAGACAGATTTTGCAAAGATAGGTGGTTTGTCGAATGAAATTGTCGGACGGTTAAATCAAACAAAACCGGCAACAGTCGGCGCTATGATGCGGATGACGGGAATGACCCCCGCAGCGGCAACGGCCGTCATTGGGTATTTAAAGAAAAAAGGATAAAAGACGTTTCTGTTTTCGGGTAGATGTGGAGGGCCAACCAATAGGACCTTTTGTTTCACGAGATGGGATAAAAGATGCCCAGGGCCGGAAATCCTTTTGTCAGTTGGGAGAGGATGAAGAAGAATTAAATGTCGGATTCGTGTTTAATGGGATTAGTCCGGATGATGTTGGTTCTAACCAACCGACAGACTATAATACAGACTGCACGATTGCGGCTTTAGGTGACTGTGTTTCGACTACAGAAGGCACATGTTCTGGCACCAATAGTGATAGAAAATATTATGATTTTGATCATTGTGTGTGTCCAAAGGATTTGGAAGGGTGTGAAACGTGTAATCTTACAGATGGTGTTTTAAATAAAACTAGTGGCTCGTGTACAATACTGGGGCTAAACGGTACATGTTCCAATAAGGGATGCGCCATATCTTCTAAACCAAATTGTTGGAACTTAACAGGAACTGGGTTTTGTGTTACAGAAATATGTAGTGATTCTAACTCGCTCTTTTATTATGACTTAATAGTAAAAGATAAAGTTTTAGACTATTATCAAGAAGATTGCCACTATGCAACAAAATGCAATTCTCTTCAGCGTTATCCTTCTACATCTACAGTATTATTTACAAGTGATGGGTATACGTATAGTGTAGGAGACACTACATACTATGTTCCTTGTGGTGGATCAAATTGGAGTAGTAGTGGGGGTGCTGATTATAAAATTATTATCAAAAAAACACGATAGAAGTTGAGAGGTCTTTTGTAACAAACACTTAAAGATAGAGAAAGATATCCCCTCTGTTTCCAGAGGGGATTTAAATTGTGCAAAATAAATCCTATTGAAATAGTTTTTTGATCTGGGATAAAAAGTCAGAACAGGCAGAGCTATTATCTTGACTGGCACCAGCAAATTCTGTTAGCAATTCTTTTTGCCGAGCCGTTAAATTCGTTGGTGTTTCTACTCGGAAAATTACATGCAGATCACCAAATGAACCACTTTTTAAAATGGGCATGCCTTTGCCTTTTAAGCGCATTTCTGTTCCTGTTTGCAGGCCTGCCTTAATTTTAACTGTTTCACCTTTGCCGTCCATGGTCGGAATTAAAATATCGCCCCCCAAGGCTGCTGTTGTCATTGGTACGGGTACTTCACAATATAGATTAGAGCCTTCACGTTTGAAAATAGGATGCTCTTTGACGGTTAGAAAGACGTATAAATCGCCAGATTCTCCACCATTCATGGCAGCGTCACCTTCGCCTCCTAGACGCATCCGAACACCTGTATCAACCCCGGCTGGAATATTGACTTCAAGCGTTCTTTTTTTACGTGTACGGCCTGTTCCCGAACAGCTGGAACAAGGATCCTTCACTGTTTTTCCGGTTGCATGACAGACAGGACATTCCGTTTCCACGACAAAAAAGCCTTGTCTTTGGCGAACATGTCCATGACCTCCGCAGGTTGGACAAGTTTCTAAATGCTTTCCGCCTTTGCCATTGCATTTGTCACAGGTCGTAAATGTATCAACGGTAATGCTCTTTTTAAGCCCCTTATAGGCATCAGCCAAATCAATTGTTAGGTCATAACGAATATCGTTTCCTCGATTTGTGGTTTGTTGTCTATGACGACCACCAAAGCCGTTAAAGACTTCTTCAAAAATGCTTTCAAAGCCAGAACCCGAAAAATCAAAACCACCAAAGCCTTGACCAAAGCCCTGGCCAAAACCACCGCCTTGTCCCATGCCTCGGGTATACGCATCGTGGCCATAACGGTCATAGGCAGCTCGTTTCTGATCATCTTTTAAAACTTCATACGCTTCATTAATTTCCTTAAATTTCTTTTCGGCGTTAGAATCGCCCGGATGATAGTCCGGATGACATTCTTTCGCTTTAACACGAAAAGCACGTTTGATTTCGTCAAACGATGCTGATTGGGAAACGCCCAATAATTCATAATAGTTTTGAGTCACAATTTTCCAGCTTTCATCTCCCTGTTTGTCTTCGAATCCCCCCGATTCGATTGTGTCATAAGATAGGAAATGCCCGTTGGGGTGTCTATTGGTAGCTAGTAAAATACGGACGTGTCTTCTTAAAGTATAGAAAACACGTCCGTATTAATTCCTTTTTATTTTTTTACTTCCTCAAAATCGGCGTCAACAACGGTTTCATCCCCTTGGGGTTGTTCCGTAGTGGATTCTGTGCCAGTCGTCTCAGCACCAGAAGCCTGCTGTTCTTTATACATGGCTTCACCCATTTTCATGGAAATCTGCATTAAAGAATCTGTTTTTTCTTTGATTTTATCAGCATCATTGCTATCTAAAACATCCTTTAATTCCTGAATGGCTTTTTCAATAGCTTCTTTATCCGCAACAGGAACTTTTCCTTCGTTTTCTTTTAAGGTTTTTTCTGTTGTGTGGATAAGCGCATCGGCATGGTTGCGAGCTTCAACTGCTTCTTTTAATTTTTTATCTTCAGCCGCATGTGCTTCTGCATCTTTCACCATTTGTTCAATGTCGGAATCTTTTAAGCCACCAGAAGCTTGGATGCGAATGTTTTGTTCTTTACCCGTTGCTTTATCTTTAGCCGAAACATTAACAATACCGTTTGCGTCGATGTCAAAGCTGACTTCAATTTGAGGCATACCACGTGGTGCCGGTGGGATTCCGACCAAGTCAAATTGACCAAGCAGTTTATTGTCGCGTGCCATTTCACGTTCGCCTTGGAATACTCGAATGGTTACGGCAGTTTGTCCGTCTTCGGCTGTTGAAAAGACTTGAGATTTCTTTGTTGGAATTGTTGTGTTTCGATCAATTAAACGAGTGAAAACACCGCCTAATGTTTCGATACCTAAGGACAATGGAGTGACGTCTAATAACAGAACATCTTTAACATCACCTTTTAATACGCCACCTTGAATAGCTGCACCTGTGGCAACAACTTCGTCCGGATTAACACCTTTGTGTGGTTCCTTACCAAAGAAGTCTTTAACGATTTCTTGTACCTTGGGCATACGTGTCATACCGCCAACCAAAATAACTTCATCGATTTGATTTTTGGATAAACCAGCATCTTTTAACGCTTTTTCCATTGGACCTTTAGTCCGTTCTAATAAATCTTCACAGAGGCTTTCCAATTTTGCCCGTGTTAAAGAAATATTCAAATGTTTTGGACCTGTTGCATCGGCTGTAATAAACGGCAGATTAATATCTGTTTGTGTTGCGCTGGATAATTCGATTTTAGCTTTTTCAGCGGCTTCTTTTAAGCGTTGTAAAGCCATGCGATCTTGACGTAAATCAATACCATTTTCTTTTTTAAATTCGTCAGCCAAGAAGTCCATGACACGAGCGTCAAAGTCTTCACCGCCGAGGAAAGTATCACCATTGGTGGATTTAACTTCAAAAACACCATCACCGATTTCTAAGATAGAAACGTCAAATGTACCACCACCTAAATCATATACAGCGATAGTACCGTTTTTCTTTTGATCTAAACCATAGGCTAAAGCAGCTGCTGTCGGTTCGTTAATAATACGTAAAACCTCTAATCCAGCAATTTTACCAGCATCTTTGGTTGCTTGACGTTGTGAATCATCAAAGTAGGCTGGAACCGTAATAATGGCTTGAGTGATTTTTTCACCCAAATAGCTTTCTGCATCTTCTTTTAATTTTTGCAAAACAAATGCGGAAATTTGGCTCGGTGCATATTTTTTACCATGTACATCAACCCAAGCATCTCCATTATCACCGCTAATGATATGATAAGGAACCATGCCTTTATCCTTTTCAACCATTTTATCATCAAAACGGCGACCAATTAAACGTTTTATAGAAAATAATGTTCCTTCTGGATTTGTAACAGCTTGACGTTTAGCTGGTTGACCGACCAATCTCTCCCCTTTATTCGTAAAAGCAACCATAGATGGTGTTGTGCGAGCTCCTTCACGGTTTTCCAAAACCTTTGGGTCACGTCCATCCATAATGCACATACATGAGTTAGTTGTACCTACGTCAATTCCTAAAATTTTAGACATATTTTTCTCCTTTTTGTTAAAATGAATCTGTTTGATAGCGAATATATAGGGCATAACATTGTATTTTGCAACGGGTGGAATGATTTTTTCTTTACTTTTTTTTATTTTTTTTGTAGAATCAATTTGAATTTAACTTACTTTAGATTGAAAATAGGATGAAAAATGGTTTCTAGTACTTATGTAAAGGTTGTTTTTGAAGCATTTCAAAACTACGGTGTTGAGATAATAGGGGCATTGTTGTTAGCGGGATTATTGTCTTTTCCCTATGTTAAACGAACGATGAAGGAAAGCTTTTCCTTTTTAAGTTCTGGATTTTATGCATTAGTTTTTCGGGATTTTGTTCTTGTCGGATTTATGGTATGGCCGTTTATTTTTCCAGAATATTTTTTAGCACCAGAGATTGTTGAATGGTTTAAAACGGGACTAACGGCATTAGTTGCTAGCTTGTTCGTTGTTGGTTCACTTAAAAATATGCGACTTTATTTTTCGGCGGTCTTTTTAGTTCCTATTTTAGTACTTTTTTTCGGTGGACTGGGTATAGGGGCATCCTTTTTAACGGTTTATCCTGAATTTTTTGAGCAAATTCCTGTCATTTATTTGGCGCTTTCATTCGTCCTTGTCGGAGTTTCTTTTTATGCAGCTCCTGAAACACAAATGAGTGAAACAGTTCGGGGAATGGGGGCTTCTTTTTTGGTGTTAAGTCTTTGTTATATTTATTTATTAATAAACTTAATTCCTAATTCAGATATTGCAACATTAACTTGTTATACGATGGCGATGTTACTTTCTTTAATCGCAGAAGTGAAGTTTTTTAATATCAGAACGGCAAAGTTAGAAATAGCGGTGCAAAGTGAAAAAAATTTACGCCGCGAGTTGTGGGATATTTCGCCGTTCCCGATTATTGTTTCTCGGTTGCGGGATGATAGTGTTTTATACATCAATCCAGCAGCGCAACAGGCTTTTCAATTGCAAAAAGGGGAAATATGGTCTTATCGTTTGAGTGATTATTTTGTTAATCTGGAAAATCGTCAGGAAATGACTCAGAAAATAAAACAGGAAAAGATATTATCCTCTTTCGTTGTTCAAATGCATCATCCTAAGCGGGATGAGGTTTTGTGGATGGATGTCGCTTCTCGTCCGATTGAGTTGGATGAAGAAGTTGCCTTGTATTCTACGTTTAAAGATGTAACAGAACGCCAAAGGATGACAGAGCTATTAAAAACACAGGCCTCAACAGATCCTTTAACGGAATTAAATAACCGTCGTCAATTTGAAGTCGTCGTAAAGCAATTGATGCGTATTGCCCGGCGTTATGGAACACCGTATTCTGTGGCCATGATTGATATCGATTCATTTAAAAAGTTTAATGATACGTATGGGCATGACGTTGGGGATCAGGTCTTGGTAACATTAGCTCAGACTCTTAAAAAGACAGTTCGGCAATCAGATGTTGTTGCGCGTTTCGGGGGTGAGGAATTTATTGTCTTCTTTGCTCAAACAGTTCCGGAAGATGCAAAGATTGCCGCCGAGCATATTCGTGAAGCCGTTGAAGATATGGAAGTCAAAGTCGGCGAAAAGAGAATTCCTGTGACAATCAGTTTGGGTATTTCAGGGGCGGGAGCTACAACCTTAGATGCATTGATTAAGCAAGCCGATGAAGCTTTGTATCATTCTAAGAAAAACGGTAAGAATCAAGTATCATTATATGATCAGATGGGTAATAATGTCGAAGAAGTTCAGAACGATGCACCAGAGGATATAACTACTTCCGATAAAGATGAATCTGCCGACAAGGAAAAGGTATGAGAACCTCTTTGACTAGAGCTTGGTTTTTTCCAACAATTTGTTTGATTATTACGGGATACTTTATTTATCATGGAATACAAGGAGCCCGTGGCTATCGTCGAATGTTTCAGTTAAAAGAAGAAATTATTTTGGCGAAAAAAATTGCAGACGAAACAAGGGCTGAACGACATTTGTTGGAAACAAAAGTGAAGTCATTATCTCCAGAATCTATGGATTTAGATCAGTTGGAAGAGTCAGCAATGCGTGTCTTGAATATGGGCAATCCTGATGCTCAGGTTATCTTTGTTGAGTAATAGAAACAGATCTAGTTATTTGCCGGCCTGAATGTCTGCTATCCGCTTTAAAATTTCTTCTCCTTGTTTGAGAAAGTCTAGAGGTTCAATCCACTCTTGTTTGATTTTGGGTACGAGGTCTCGATGAGTCAAGCAAAAGGTGGGGAGGGATCAACGTACTAAATTAAAATCTCTGTCACGGTCGTTTTTATGATCGTCCATTTGATAGGATGAAGCATCATCAATATCGGATTGTTGTGTGATCCAGATTATAAAAAAACTAACCAGCTAATGAAATTGTAAGGGGATATTGTTGTTTTTAATATATGTTGTATGTGGATAATCTCTGTCTTTAAGATTGGGGCGTTGTCCTTTTATCCCGAGAAGGACTGTCGGTTCCAGATCTTTTTCTTGTACAATAATATATCTTATGATCGACCGCCTTTAAAAAATTGTTTTTTATTTTTTCATTATTGCGTTGTTGTATATCAAACTCATTAGCCATTCGGGATTTAGTTGTTTCATCAGAACCATATGTTTGATGCATGTGGAAAAGTAACAGATTTTTATCCTCAATATCTATTTGTTCGTTTGGTTCATCTGCATAAGGGGTATGCCATGTAATCATAAAATCATTTTGAGAACGATTAAAGGTAACATACCCAACTGAAGAAATATCAGCATGCAAAATTTTTGCGTTTTAATCATCGCCAGGTGTGTTAAATTTTCGTCTTCCTAAACTAAAATTTTAGGTGGGTTTTCTTTGTTACGAATGATCAGATAACGTATATCTCATCCTTAAAACTGTTTCAGCTTCATTGTTTTTAACATAATTAAAGCCGGAATCATGAGGGTTCCTGTCATTAAAAAGAAGCCAATCCAGCCCAAATTTTCGGCAAACCAGCCGCTGGAGCTGGCAATAACAGAGAGAGGAAACATCGTTAAGGCTATTAAAAAGGCGTATTGTGTTGCCGAATAGCTTCGTGAACATAAACCGGACAAGAAGGCAACCCAAACAGCACCACCGACACCACCTACTAGATTATCAAATAAAATAACAACAAAAAAGCCTAAAATATTTGGTCCAATATAGGCTAAAGCCGCAAAAGAAACAGATGTGAATATTTCTAAAATACCCAACCAGAACAACATGGGGCGATAGGGATATTTAACCATTAATAAACCACCGCAAAAAATACCTGCCATTGTGACAAAAACACCAAATGTACCTGAGACAAGGGCAATATCATCGGGAGTAAAACCAATTTTATGATAAAATGGATAGGCCATTGGTCCTAAAACACCGTTACACATTTTGTACAAAATGATAAAGGTACATAGTGTGAAAAAATGTTCCCGACGGATGAGGTCTTGAAACGGTTCAATAGCAAAACGGCGGAATGAGATTTGTGTCGGGGGGGCTTTCTTTTCATGAATCAGACAAAGAGAGATGAATCCGATACCGATTAAAACAATGGATAATTGGTATGCTGTTTGCCATGATACACGGGCAGATAGGAAAATCATACCAGCGACGGCTATCAAAAAGCCAATGCGGGCACCAAACTGATAGATGGCAGAGCCTGTTTTGAGTTCATCTCCCGACAGAGTATCAATCCGAAGGGCATCAATGACAATGTCCTGTGTGCTAGAGCAAAAAGCAATAGCAAGGCAAATGGAAAATATGCGTATTTGTTCTGTTTGGGGGTGTGAAACGGATAGTGCTAACAATAATCCCATTAAAGCAAGCTGAGCTAGTAATCCCCATGTCTTTTTGCGTCCAAACAGGTGTGAAAAAGGCAAATTGATTTGATCAATGAACGGGGCCCATAAAAATTTAAAGGCATAGGGAAGTAAGACCAATCCAAACAGACCAATTTGAGCTAAGTTGATTCCCTCTTGTGAAAACCAATATTTTAATGTGCCGCCAATGAGGTTTGTCGGAGCTTGACTGGCTAAACCTAAGCCCAAAAAGACAAGTACTTTCGGATTCAGATAATTTTTAAGGCCAGTCAAGACTGTCATTTTTTCTCCTATTATTCTTCTTTTCGTCTTTCAAATTTTCGACGTTCGTTACTGTCTAGAATTTTTTTACGTAAACGGATGGTTTTTGGGGTAACTTCTACCAATTCATCGTCTTCGATATAGGCTAGGGCAGCTTCTAAAGACATTTGAATTGGTGGAATTAAGGCAACAGCGTCATCTTTACCGGCAGCCCGCATATTGGTGAGTTTCTTCCCTTTAATCGGACTGACTTCAATATCCCCTGGTTTGGCGTTGGCGCCAATAATCATCCCAGGATAGACCGATACACCGGCGGGAATAAATAACGGTCCACGTTCTTGAATATTCCAAAGAGCATAGGCAACAGATTTTCCGGGTTCTGTTGAAATTAAAACACCATTTCGA
>JAZRBO010000015.1:0-23055 GCA_045635125.1 Alphaproteobacteria bacterium
TTGTAACAGCCTATGTACAAAAGTGTTTTGATTTTAATTTGCCATTTTCTAAACATTTTAAACGACACGATAAAACAGTTTGTGTTGAGAAAGACAAAAGACCTCATAAGGAGGAGGGAAAAGAAACTGTGGATTTGCAAAAATTAACAGAATTTTTACAGATTTTTAGTGGAATTTTATCTGAAAACATGTCGCTAAATAATATGTTGTTATTAAATTGTCCGACGTGTACGGAAAGTGTTAAAATAACAGCGCCGGTTAACAAAGGTGTTACCGTTATCTGTAATTCTTGTCAAACTCAATTGTTTACACAGTTGCGTTTAAATGAAAATGTTCATGAGTAAATAATTTTTTAATCATAAAGAAGCACCCTTATAAAGGGTGTTTTTTTATGGCATTATAGAAAAATAAACTCAATAAAAGGATCTGCATTCACATACTTTTGGTTTGACTTTTTATTATAATATTAATAGTATATGTGGATATAGAGATATGGTTTGTTGGAAGGTTGGAAGATAGTGATATCTTTTAAAGAAAAGATTTTATATTTTTGTTTTTTTATTATAATGATGTGTTTTTCTATCGTTTGTTTTGCACATGATTATGGTCGGGTTGATCGTACAGCTAAACGGATCAAGGAATATACAAATATAAATATATTAGTTCGGGAATTAACTCAGGATTTTAAAGAAGAAAAAGATAAAGCACGGGCAATTTATGCTTGGATTGTTTATCATATAGACTATGATTGGTATAAGTTTGAAGAAATGAAACAAGGAAGATATTTACAACAAAATGAAGATATTTTTAAAACAAGGTTGGGGGTATGTGGGGATATTGCAGAGTTATATCAAAAAATGGCACATCTTGCAGGATTAGAATGTGAGATAATTAGTGGATATGCTGGAAAAAAACTTTCTAAAAAGACCTTAAAGGATTCAAGACATGCCTGGAATGCAGTTAAAATTAATAATAAATGGTATTTGGTTGATGCAACCTGGGGGATTAATGGAGGAGATGCTTTTGGGAAGAAAATCAAAAATAATTCTCAATACCGTAGAGAAATAAAAAAGCGTAATCCTAAAAAAGTAAATAATACAATATCTGAGAAATCTATTAATGAAAAATATTTTATGTCTGATCCAGATGTTTTGATTCAAACACATTTTCCTAATGATAAAAAATGGCAATTAAGACGTTCCCCTAAAAGTTTAAGATCTTTTTTGAAACAACAATAAAAATAAGTCTTATTATAAAAAAACAGAGAAATATGGGTATAAAAAAAGACCCAATAAAGGGTCTTAAATAAAAATGGTGCCGACAGAGAGACTCGAACTCCCGACCCACTGATTACAAATCAGTAGCTCTACCAACTGAGCTATGTCGGCCGAACGAGTGACAGTATACGGCAAGTTACAACAAAAAGCAAGTGTTTTTTTTAATATTTGTTATTATCTGATAAAAATGATTGAAATCAGGCTTGATTTCAGCCTTAAAAAGGCATAAAATAGGCTTATTGAAAGGAATTTAAAATGCTTCTTTTGGCTTTTGATACAACAGCTAACAGCGTTTCCGTCGTTTTACGCGACGAGACTTCTGTCGTGGCAAAAAAATATGTTGAAATGATGCGAGGTCAGGGGGAAGCTCTGATGCCGATAATTGCAGAAACAATGGCTGAAGCGAATCGACAGATGAGTGAATTGACTCATATAGCTGTTGCCGTCGGTCCAGGCTCATTTACCGGAGTGCGGGTCGGATTGGCTGCAGCTCGAGGATTAGGGTTGGCCTTGGGAATACCAGTACATGGTGTGACAACCTTTGAAATAGCTGCTTTAGGTGTTGAAAAACCCGTAACAGTGATTTTAGATACAAAACGAGGCGATTTTTATACGCAATTTTGGGGCGAATTTAGTGAGCCGGCTCTAGCCCGAATTCAATCAGAAAAAGAGGTTTCTGATATATCTGGTTTTATTACAGGAGATGGTGTTGCTTTATTTCAAGGAAAGGGAACTCCCGTTCGGAACAATATGATTCCGGCAGAGGCTGTTGCCCAAATTGCCATGATGCGTTTAGATTCTCCGTTACCGCCAGAACCGTTTTATTTGCGGGATGCCGATGTTCATATCTGATGGAATGATTGCTTATGCCAATGTTTTGGCACAAATGCATGCAGATTGTTTTGATAAGCCCTGGCATACAAAGGATTTTAATGAATTATTAGCTCTGCCAACAACTCTGTTATGGGTGGATGAAAAAGGATTTTTATTATGTTCTCGCGTCGGTGATGAAATGGAAATTCTAACCATTGGTATTTTGCCTTTGTTTCGGAATCAAGGAAGAGGGGAGAGCTTATTGAATGAAATGATGTCTTATGCTTCTGTAAATGGTATTGTTCGTGTTTTTTTAGAGGTTTCAGACGATAATTTGGCGGCTCAGGCTTTGTATTGCAAAAAAGGATTTTGTATTAGTGGTCGAAGAAAAAACTATTACAAAACACCTAACGGATTTCGAGATGCAATTTGTATGGTAAAAGAAACGGCACCTTTTTAATGGTGCCGTTCATTTTATTTTAATGCGGGAATTTTTATTTGAACGAAATACCCCGGCGGAATTCTTGTTTTTGCATATTGTGAATTTTCAATCGTTAGTAAATATTTTTGTCGGCCTGTTAATTTAACAGCTTCATCAAAGAACTCTTCGGCTAGACGATCGTTGCGGGAAGCGTTTACGATGTATAAAACGCATGCGGCTGTTCTATCGGCCATGCCGCAGCGGGCTAGATTTTGTTTTATTTCAGGGTTGCGAACAATTCCTTGTAATCCAGTCGATTGAGTTGGAGTAGAATTGCCCCCTCCAAACATGACGGAACCTAAAATCATACCCAAAAATAAAATACAGACTAGAATAATAATCACAATTTTGGTTTGTAATAATTGGGATGGAAGTCCTAAATCCGTAATCATTCCGGAAGATTCTGTTTTAGTGACTGTATCCGATGCCGTTGCCGGTGTTGCTTTTGTTTCATTTACCTGTGGCGTTTCCGTTGTTATCGGTTCAGGGAAAGATGGTTTTGGTTGTGGTGTTCCACCGCTTATTGTCGAAATAGGTGTTGGTGCCTTAGGAATGGGTGGCGCTTGAAAATTTTGTTCTGTCATTTTTATTATTCCTTTATTAAACGAATCAATCTCAATTTTAATGTGACCAATAACTCACTGTCATTTGGTGCGGTTGGTTTTAATGAAGGGATACCCATGATCACCAATTCATTATCAAGGGCCCCAACGGTATTAAATGTTGAAACTTCACCCGCACGGGTATCCAATGTTATATCCGTTTCAACCATATCGGTTGAACGAATTCGTGCGTTGAGTAATACAGAAAGAGAGCTGTTTTCATCTGGAAAAGCGCAGCGACCAACGTCAAAACGCATTTTCCATCTATTGGGAACAATTGCAACGCCTTGACTGATGGGGGTAATCGTAAAATCTTGTCCCAGTGTGGAGAGTAGATTTTGCGTTTTTTGATGGTGTCCTGTTACCAAGGCTTTACCCATTAATCCATTTGTTGCGCTATAAATACGACCAGATCCAAAGGATTCTACTGCTTTTTGCCAGGTTGCTCCTTCTGATTTTTGTGTTAAGCGATAAACCTGTGTGTCTGCTAATAACAGATAAGAATCATCAACGATATAATCGATTAAAGATTCAACTGTGGCTTTATCTTTTTGAGTAAGAGTTAGTAAAATAGCATTCTTTTTCCAATCCGGTGTTATTTCTTTCAGACCAGCACCGCGTAGAGCATCCAACATGGCCAACATGACCATGCGATTATCGGGCAATTGCAACTCAAAACGTCCTTTACGAGCCAGATATAGTTCTTTGCGTTCAGCATCATATTTATAAAAAGTATCTCCGGCTCGGGTTAATTCTCCAATAACGGCTGACAACTCACCATAAACATCCTTAGCATCTAACTCAGGATAGGCACCATCCTCTGTATAGACAATAATACCTGCTTCATCAAGTAATTGTTGCAAGGCTTCATCTACCGGAGTAGCATTAAACGAAAAACCATTTACTTCAAAACGGGGAAGATCATCCGTTTCATCGAAAGAAGTAAGTTGAAAATCTGTTGCTTTTAGGGCAAGTGTTGTCGATATTTCCTGGTCGCCAAAATTTTTAACTGAGCAACGGAACGGTGTTTCGACATCAAAAAAACGAGCTGTTTGTGTCGTATCGAGACGAGGTGATATAATAGGAGAAGCCGAAATACTGACAGGTAATGTCAACAAACCGATGAGACATGCATAGAAAAATCCGTTTTTCATAGTAATCCTTTCCCGATATTAGCCGGCGCTTGGTTTTGTTTTGTTTCCCAAAGAAAATGACAAATTTCTTTTTACACCATTTTGAGGCGTTTGTGAAGATGTTTTTTCTTCTTTTTCTTTAATGATATTTTTGGGAATATTTTGGGATGTTTCCGATAGAACAACATTTTCAATTTTACGATATTCTTCTTTAATCGGTTTTTCATCTAATTCAGTATAAGGATCCATTAGTGGTTCAAAACCATCTGGAGCTGGTCCCAAATATTCATGAGTGTCAGAGGTGTCTAATCTTCCTAATGTTTTTTGAATGTCTTGGCGGGTAAGTCCTTCAGAAATTAAATCGGTTTCTTCGGAAGTACTATTTTGTTCTGCGATTTCCAAATCTCTTTCCAATGAAATTTGCATGTTTTGTAAGCGTTTGATTCCATCTTCATAGGTCGCATTAATGACATCAAATAATTCTGTGTCAGATAGTAAATTCTGAATGTCTTGTTTTGTTTGCCGCATTAAATCCACTAAAAAACTATAATAGGGATAGGCAAAAATTTCGATGTTCCCCAGTTCAATACAGCGGGCAGTTATCCAAGCTTGTACGTTCTGGGTTAATTCCATTTGTCGGAATATTTTTTCAACCATCCATATGGATTCAGGTTGAACGGATTCTTCCTGTTTTTTTATGGTATTTGTTTCTTTTGGGGCGTAGTCATTTTCTGTTTGTGGCTGATTGTTATTTTCTGGTGTTGTTGATACTTCAATAGGTGTCTCGCTAGTAGTTATAGGAGCGGCTATCTTTTCACGTAATTGGGTAACAACAGCCTCACCGGCTTCTCCGAAAAAAGCTAACCAATGCGATAAAATGGGAATGCGTTCCGATACAATAGCGCTATTTAATGATTCGGTTTGGGTTAAATATCCTTGAGCTTCATTCCATGCCGCTGTTGCAGCATAATATTGAAATGCATGGTTTAATTTTTCCTGATATTCTGGTTCTAAATCTGACAAAGCCTCGTGAATTTGTTGTGTCCAGTCAGTTCCTAAGACTTCCGTTGCTACCGTCGTAAAGTGTTCTAGCGATGCAGGATCCCCAGTATAGGCGTGTAATGCGTCTTTAATCTTTTGAATATCAGGCATTTTTTACTCCTTTGGCGTGTCATCTGTTATATGGGGAATAATGGGCGCTGGCGTTGTAAGGGTTTCAGATTGAAGTACCTGAGATGATATTGGTTGCGGAGATGTTTCAATAACATCCGAATAATGGTCTTCTTCTTTTTCCAGCTTCTTTAAATAGTCCATTAATCGATTTGTTTGACGTGCGGCAATTTCACGTGTGTTTTCAGATGCTTTTTGGAATGCTTTAACCATTACATCTGTTTGTGCTTTTACAACTTTTTCAATGGTTTGATTAATGATTTGAGATTGATCTAACAAATTAGGACTTGGTTCATTGGCTGGAGGTGGAGGATTTTGTATTTGTTGCAAAAGAACTGATTGCATCTTTTCTAAAGCTTGTTGTAAAAAAGCCGATTGACGTTCTGCCTCTGCATGTTGCATTTTTACAATAGTTTTCATGAATGCATTTAATTGAAGGTTGGAGTCATTCGTTCCTGTTGTATTGGGGGGAAATATGAAGTTGGCAGAAAAATCGTCCTCAGGTGTGGGCATATACCCTTCAAATAGGGATGTGTTGGAATCTTCCGCATTTTTTTCTGATTTATTAGTTGGTTCAATTTGTTTTTTCTTTAAAAAGTCGAGGTATTCTCGTACATTTTGTCCTCCAATAATGCTTCCCAACATTGTTTGGACATCTGGTGAAGCCTCTAATAACATTTTGTTGTATTCTTTAGTAAAATCAGAACCAAATACCGACAAATGATGGTATAAATTAACCAATCGTTGCGCTTGTTCTAACGCAGAGTTTTCTTGAGGTCCTTTTCTTTGAAGAAAGGATTGCAACGAATTATTAAGTTCTTGTTCCTGTATGTCGGTCATGCATTTTTCTTTCTAAGGA
Source organism: Alphaproteobacteria bacterium (assembly GCA_045635125.1). Classification (GTDB taxonomy): domain Bacteria; phylum Pseudomonadota; class Alphaproteobacteria; order CAAHEQ01; family UBA3637; genus CALXZG01. The sequence continues at coordinate 6,336 of JAZRBO010000015.1, forward strand.
ATGGCAATGAAAACAATGCGGTGCATTTTAGGGAGCAAATCAAATGGAATCGAGGTGGCTTCAGAAGAATCTGCAGTTGTGTAAGACCACATTCCATTAGAGGATAAAGTAACGGAAACTAATTTTATGCGTTCCCCTTCTATTGGTAAAACCGCAATATCTCCGTCTTGGAGGTTTTGCCCAGGAGCCGCAATCAACACTGAGCGTTGAGGTAATACTGTTCCCAATGTAGGGGTCATTAACCGAATTCCGTAAATACCGACGGTGTTTGCCAAGGTGGAAGGACATAAAATGGATCCGGAAGAGCGTTCCTTGTCCAAGAGGATTGAGCCATCTTCTTGTGGTAAACCATATATGGGAACATTGATTTCTTGGGCATTTGCTGATTTTATCATAAAACGACTGACCGGTAGATCATTATAACCACCTTTAGCGTTTTCAATGCCGGATTTATTGTCACTCAACTTTAATTCATCCAGGGCGCCGGACATATCTAATTCATAGATTTTTAATTGCAAATCAGCACAAGAATATCCAATCGCATGAGCAATTTTTTCTAGTACGTTTTCTTCAACCTCACGTTGTCCCATTTCAATTCGATGATAAACGGCTAATGTTAGACCTGCACCTTTGGAGACTTGTAGTAATGTTAATTTCTTTTGACCGCGTAAATAACGCAAACCGGCACCTAATGTTTTAAGACCGCTACCAGAATTAATTTTGTTGCGTCGTTCTTGTTCTATTTTCCAAGCTTTAATAACCTCTGGCTGAGAGGATTCTTCGGTAACAAAAAGAGCTTCTGGTGGACAGTTGAGGAGTTCAGATATTGCTTTCAGCTGTCTTTCATCAATACGACGATACCCCCGTTCAATCTTACTGACGGCAGATAAGCTAACCCCCAAGTGGTTTGCAATTTTTTTCATAGAAATACCGTGAACACGGCGAAACATACGAATTTGATTAGGGAAAATGATTTCTTCCATATGAGTTCTCCTTAGTTGTTTTTTTTACTATACACTAAAAAAATTTTTTGTGAAATAGACAAAATGTAAAAAAATACATTTTTTTTCAAAAAAATGAAAAAAAAACTCATTTATAATCAAAAAATGAAGACGATTAACGGTTGCGTTTGTATTTACGTTTCTTTTCTTTTTGTTTATTTGAGGCTGCTTTGGCTGTTTTCATTCCATTGCTTATTTTTTTTGTCGTTCTAATGGTTTTTTTGCTTGCCTTAGCACTGTACTTGGCCGCTTTTCCTGCGGTTTTTATCGCATATTTAGAGCTTTTTCCGGCCGCTTTTATCCCGTATTCAGCTACTTTTGAACTGATGGCACCGGCGGCACCGGCAACCATTAATGGAACACCAACAATGGCACCAACACCTGTGGTGGATAAAGCACCTCCAGCCTTTTGTAATCCCTTTCCACCAGCGGAGCCCATTTTTCCGACAGCAGAACCAGCGGCTTGCGCCCCTTTATCAACGGCATTTCCTGCTGCTTTGGCAGATTTTTCAGCGTTATCACCAAATTTATCTAATTTGGAGGCGGTTTTGCTACCTTTTTCATCTAAATTTGATTTTATGAGAGAGCCAGCTTTTCCAATCGTTTCTAATCCTTTTTTGGCCCAACCGATAGCTTTGGTTGTGGCTTCTGTTAAGGCTGAACCAACTAAATCAGGTATAGCAGCTGATATACCGCTGAGTGTTTCAATCATCACCAGAGAACTGTCTAGCAGTTTTTTTCCGACAAAGGCCATAAAAATTAAAACCATAACAACGTAAAGAGCGCCGCTACCGTTTTCGCCCCCCAGAAAGGCTTCATATAAATTATCAAAATATTCATTAGGGACTATATCTTTATTTCTTTTGTAGGCATTTGTAATGCTGGTTGGAGCATCGGAAAATCCACCAGTTTCTTTGCGTGCCTTTTCATATCCGCTAGTTGTTATTTTGAAGTTATTGTAACCACCAGGGGAAAAGGCCTCTACCATATTAGGAGACATAATCAGAAACAAACTGAAGCAAATAATAATTAGTATTTTTTTCATTTTATCCCCCTATCATTTGCCAAGCATTGCCGGTACCAACATATTTTGAGCGTTTCCTGGTAAGAAAGATGTGAACAAAAGGCTTACTAATGCCATGCCGATGGATAGAGCAATAAGGCTGAGTATGGCATGAACAAAGAATTCCCAACCAGTTTTGCTATATTCTCGTGAAATCGGAAAAGGATATGCTGCAATTAGCAATGGTAACAGGATGAAAACGAAAGAAAGACGGATAAAAATATCAATTAACTTAAAGGCTGCAAAGAATGCGAATAAGGTAAAGACAATAACAATAACTATGCCTAAAATATACATAGGGAAGGGCCAGGGGATATAGTCTGACGCGCCCCCCGTTATGGCAGAGATAAATTCAGAAACTGGATTTTTATTTTTAAAGGAGTATCGCATCATTAATTGGCCGGAAATACTAAAGGGTAGAGTTTGTTTGTAAATCCGGCATGTGGCACACAATAAATCTGCCCGATCTTTCTCAGAAAATAAGCGAGTTGTCGATTTTTGGATACCTGTACTTTGGGATGCACTTCCACCGTCATCACACGTACTACTGAAATCTGAGCAACAAGAACAGGCCGCATTTGAAGCCTGCCCTAATTCATCAACAAAAGAAGGTTCATTTGTTAATTTGAGTTTTGATATTTCATTTGAAATTCCTGTTCCAATACTGACAAAAGGAGAGATTGCGATGCTAGTAAATGCGGTTAGGGGCACTTGTAGAACAGCAACCGTACACAGAACGACAAATAAACGCCTTAAAATATCAGACATTAATTCATCTTGCCCACCCATCCCCATTTGTCCAATAAAGGTTAGAATACGGAATGCTAGCCAAAATAATGTCATGATTCCCAACAAGATTAATCCTAATCTTTTCATATAATCTTCAATGGAAAAGGCTATTTTTTCAACGGATTCTAATAAAGTATCAACAATACCGCATGGCCAACACTTACCGTTTTCTTCTGCCATTAACATGGGAACGGTAAGTAACATTGTATCTTCTTTGCTTTTCATATCATTTGCATACGTGGAGATTAGGTCTTCGGCACAATGTCTATAATCGTCAAGAGATTTGTCACACCAAGGACAAAAATCCCGCCATGCATCAATGTCTAACAAACCTAATTTACCATACATATCTTTTATGTAGTAGGCCTTAGTGATCAAATGTTCAGCAACAGGAGTCGTGTTTTTATTGGCACATACTTCGGGACCATGCTGCCGTATGTACTTCACAAAGTCTTCAGTTTGTTTATCGCTTTTAGTTTCATTAAAGAGCCACCCAGCCATGGCATTTTGGGACATTCCGATTGTTAGAATTAAAAGAATAAACAATCCTTTTGAATGATTCTTAATCAGGTAAACCCCTAAAAATAAAAGGATTGCAATGCTGGCGATAACACATGCAAAAAACGAAAGTGTATCATATCGACCAACGGGAAGAAATGCCATTATCCCGATAAAGGCGATAAGTCCCAACGTTTCCAAAAAGTGCCGTATTGTTTTCATTGCTTACCCCTATTATTTTTTATTGACTATTTTGCTAATTTTTTCTTTCATCTTTTTTGTGTTTTCGGCTATTGTTTTAGGATTTCCCCCTGATATGGCTAGTTTTACCCCGCTTTTGGCCATGCTTTTAGCTAATCCCAAAAGCATCATTGTTTGTGCAGCCAAAGCTCCTGTATTAGCATCACCGCCGAATTTACTGGCCAAGGCAGGGATATGAGCAGACAGTTTATTCATGGTCAGAATAAGGACAAAAACGGCGACAGTATTAGCCTTAAATGTCTTGATGCCTAATACTAAATCTGGACTTGATGATTGGTAGGAAGTGTACATGAAAGAAGGGTGAGCACGTTCTGTATAAACATAAAGAACATAAACCATCATAGCCATAAAAATACAGCCGAATAGAATATTAACCATTGCACCGAATAGAACACCCCATCCCTTTTTTATAACCCCTTTTGTTGGGGGGAATACCCATGCTACGAACATCAATGGTGATAAGATGATGACCGCACCTAAACGGAAAAAAGAATCGATAAATACAATAGGGAAGCGAATTAATAAAAAAAAGAAGATAAATAACACTAAAAGACCAGCAAGGGTAGAAACAAATCCTGTTTCTCTTAACAACGTCATGCCCAATGCCTGTCCTGTTTTTAAAGCAACCGTTATTCGGTAAATAATTTCAGCTATGTAGGTTTTTGTTTCTCCAAAAACGACATCTGCTTGAGTGGCTTGGGAAACGTTAGTGACAAAATCTGAATGGAGCGCCAAATATTTTGTAACATCTTGATTGGATGTTAAAATAATCCGAGATAAATCCGCAAAAATGAGGAGGATTGGTTGTACAATGTTTTGAGCAATAAAACTGATGTACCAATCTGGATTGAATAGTAGCGTCGATACCAACATTGCTTTAAAAAAGGTTATTAAAATATTTTGTACAAATTGTTTAGAATTTGGTGGTTGAATGGAAATAATAAATGAACCGACTTTAAATAATAGCCACAATAATAATCCAAACCCTAAAATAATCAGGGCATGCGGTGTCATATCTTTTGTCAGACCGACAATAATTTTATCTAAAGCACTAAAACAGGCATCGTATAATTGACACGGCCAACAATTGGCAATATTCGATTGCCATTCGGTCGAGTCATAGGGAACCTCTTGAGGGGCACAGGCACACAAAGTCAAACAAGCAAGCCCTACGATTATCGCTAATCGTAAGTGTTTCAGCCGCCTTAACAATTGTTGCACGCACGTCATTGGTGTTCTCCTGTAAATAGAAACTTAATTGTTTTGGTTTATTTTGTTGAATTCCTTTTTAGCGTCCTTAGAACTTAATTTACCATTGGCTCGTCGCGACAGAATATCCTTTTCTTCTTTGGAATAAATAATGCCTTTTTTAAACTCCTCATCATAAAATTGATCTAACATTTTTTGAATGTAAGCATTTTTTGAAGTTTTATCCATTTGTGAAGCCGTAGCATTTCTATGAATAAGTTCAGCATTGTTAACACCATTTCTGCGACGTTCATCAACGCTCGATGGGTTACTAAATGCATTTTCACCAGTCCCGCCAGTCGGTTGAGAACCACCTTGTTCACTAGAGTCACTAGTCGGTTGAGAATTAGCATTGGTTGATGTTGAAGGAGTAGAGCTAAACGACCACGTTCCATTTGTTCCATTCGTCGATGACGGGGTATATGTAAACGTTGGGTTGTTTTGTTGAGAAGCGCCTTTTTCACCGACTCCACCAGTCGTTTGGGAACCAGCATTTTCACCGGAACCACTTGCGCCTTCAAATTTTCCGAGAGACGTTGGTTTTGTGCTATTATCTGTGGGCTCTGCGTTTCCGCCTGAGTTCTTGTTGCCAAACTTACCACGAATGGCACCGACTCCCGCCCCAACTAATGCAGCGCCACCTGTGACGGCACGTTTGGCTGTTCCTGCAGCTGATTTTGTAACTTGATAAGCTTGGGTGGCGTTTCCTGTCATGGCTTTATCCATACCCAGTGATGGAGCGCTGGCAAACATACCGCCCAAGGCCTCTGCACTTCCAAGAAGAGTAAAACTCATCAATCCAAAGGCCAAAACCATAAAGAATGTCTTTCCAAATGCCAAAAGATCGGCGGCTTCGTCAGTCTTCCCGCCAAGCATTAACGTAAAAATCTCCGTTCGTTGATTGGCTGGTTGAATGCATTCGTTCATTAAGATAAGAACTAATGAAATAATAATGCTCAGAGCAATGAAATAAAATAAAGTACCAATGAATGTATCCCATGCTTTTTTAGTATATCCCGCTGTAGTCGGAAAAACCCACAACGTTATCCATAATGGCATTAAGGAAAAAATGAAGGCCAATCGTATAAATGAATCCAACAGTTTTAATGGGAACATCAGATAAATCAGAAAGAATGCCAGAAAAATAAAAATGCCAATAATGATTGTCATAAAAGCATCCCAAAAATCGTTCGTATGCATCTTAATCAGTGTTGCACCCAGAGCCATGCCAACCCCTAAAGAAGCTGAAACATCCTGCATCCAGCAAATAGCCGATTGTAAAACACGGTTGTTTCCGCTTCCCAAAGCTGTTCCAGAATCAAAGTTTCCTAAAAAAGTACATCCTTGATATGTCACCTTTTCTCCTACAGCCTTCATAATTTCTAAATTACCAATATTTTTAGCATTATTAAAGGCAGCCAAACTATTTTGAGCATTGCTGTATGATGCTTGTAATCCTGCCGCGATATGAGTTTGTTCTACTTCTTTTAGTTCAAGTTCAGCAAGCTCTTTTTGTTTTTTTTCTATTTCTGCTGCTGATTTTGCTGCTAATTGCGCGTCTTCTAATGCTGATATCGTTTGATTAATTCTCTTTACCTCCTCTTTCATCCATTCTGAATTTCTTGGCATTTTTCGTATTAGATACTCATAAGATTCACGCTCTTTTTTTAGTTTTTGTATTTCTGCTTGTATGGATGCATCATCGTTAAATTTTTCTTGTATTTCTTTAACTTTTTCTTGTTTTTCTTTTAGAGTTTTAAGCTCTGCTTCAGTATCTTTTATAGATGTCTTAGTCTTTGCTAAATCGGTCAGAGCTGTATCTGTGTTTGTCTTCAAATCTGACAAGTAATCTTCTTTAGACTTTTGCGCAATTTCTTGAGTTGCATTTTTATTGATTTCAGCGGCGATTTTTTCTTGCTCATTTTGCAATAATTTTTGCTCAACATCTGCTATTCCCTTCGTTGCTGTTAGCATACCGAAAGAGTTTTCGCTTAAGAACTCTCCAATCTCTTTGTGTTGGTTGATTTTTTTCTGGATTTCTTGTTGAGACGGGAGGTTTTTAATAGCATCCAGAGTAGAGGTGGTGGTTGCAGAGGTGGTTGTTGTTCGTGGTCCGAAATTTCCATACATATCCATTTGTGCGTATCCCGTATAGGGGATAGAAACAATTAAGAGGATTAAACAAATTAATAAAGCGCTTTTAATTTTTTGAAACATGGTATATCCTCCCCTATTTAACCGCCGATAATGGCTTTTAAAATTGTACTACTTAAATAAAATGCCAATTCCAGAAATGGTGAAATCAGAATGCTAAAAATGTTATCATCAGATACAACGCCGACGATCGAAAAAGTTGTTAAAAAGGCAACCGCAATAATGCCTCGGCCTAATGGTTTAAATAAATCCTGCAAAAACTGCATCAGGTTGACTTCCTGTAATTGGATTACCATACGACCAACTTTAAATGCAATTGTGAAGAGTAGGCCGAATCCAAGTAGCATCAAAAATAGATTTGTTAATTTGATAAACATATCGGTTGCTAGTTTATTGATGGCCCGAAATAAAGAAGCAAATGTTGAACAAAACCAACACCCGCCATCGTTCATATACTCGTTTAGAGTTCTAATAAAAAGATTGGGATCATCAAATGCGTGAAGCGTAGCCTTTGCTTCTTCTGGGGTTACAACCTCATATGTGTTGGCACCAGCCAATGATATATTCTCTGAATCCTTATGAGTAAACCAGTAAACTATCTGTGAACCCAAATCCTTAGGCTGCGCTGCCACATGTGTGGACATGAACAGAAAAAAGCAGAGGCAAATAATGGTCAATATTTTTTTCATGTTGTTTCCTTTCATGTCCTTAAATATTATAAAAAAATTACCCTTAAATCAGGCGTGTTCTTCTATCCTTATATGTATAGTATACCACAATTTTCGAATTTACCAGCATTTTTTTGTAGATTATTGAAAAAAAAAAGGTATAATAAATCTAAATGAGTGTTTTTGTGGAGGAAAAATGACAATAGAAGAAAAAATATTTCAACTTTATCAACGGTTTTATGATCAACGGACTGTTTTACAAGAGGCTCCGTCCCTGACAATTAATCCAGCCATTATTGGTTTGAGAGATTTTCCATTGCAGCAAGCTTTGACAGAGTTGAATGCGGTTGTTTCTTATCTGCTCGGTCGTTCTGATATTAGCAAAGTTGCTTTTAAGGATGCCTTAAATATTATTGATGGCGCCTATGCCGATCAACCTTTTTGGCGGGACTTGCTTCTTGGTTATTTTGATGTCGTTTTGTCTTTACAGGAAGAGACTCATTTCAGAAAAGGTGAAATGTTGCAACAAGAAGCTGAAGACATTATGGCTGAAATAGCCGACTTTGAACAAAAACGAAATGCTGTTATTAACTTTGTCGCCGATAAGATAAAAGAGGCTAAATTTCATGTCGATGGGCGAATGCTTGTTTATAATTATATTAAAATGTTGGCGCATGATGCTGCAAAGGCAAAGGCCGAAATTTTGGTTAATCCTGCTTATTTTTCACCAATTCAAACAAAAGATGCGGAAGGGCGAGAGCTATTGACTTCGACGCAGGCAATTAATGAGAATAAGCAACTTGGTAAGTTTTTAAAGAAAATATTGATGTAAATTTGACAAAAAACAATTGTTCGTGTACAATATAGTGAGAATGATTTGTTTTTTTGGGAGGTTCGTATGACAACAGAAGAAGAAATGAAACGAATTGAGCAGGAAATGGAAGCTCGACAACAAGAGGCTATGATAAATCCGGATGCTTTGGCAGATGGTAAAGATACAGTTGGCGCAGATGTCGGTTCCGGTTCTGAAAATGATATAGGGAATGGTGATACTGGTACTGGTACTGGTAGTGATACTGATACTGGTGGAGTAGATGAACAGCAAAACGATCCCAATATGGCATCTCAGATAGAAGATAAAAAATCTCAAATTGAGGCAGCTGGAGGGGTTGTGAATATTACACCGTCTTCTTATTTTAAAGGAAAGACAAAACAATTTGAATTGTTGAAATCGCTGGATAAACAACTCGATAAGGCACTGCAGGCAAAAACACCCGAGGAATTAGCGACAAATTTATTTTGGGCGGCATTAGGTGCTCCGTTTGATACAATTAATGCTTGGCTGGATCATCGTAAGGCTGAAAAAGAACGCTTGCAGAAAGAATACGATGAAAAAACAGCTGCTCATGATCGAGAATTAGGGGTAAAAACGAAAGATAAATTTATTACGGGATGGTGGGAAACTATAAAAAATTTACCACCTGAATATCAGAAATATATGGACGAGGAAGGGCGTTTGGATTTAAAGAAAATGCCCAAAAAGGAATTGAAAAAATTAAAAAAAATGGTTTTGAGTAATCCTAAAATTCGGGGGGCTGTTGAAACAAAATGTGAACGTCAGATTGAAGATAAAGAATGGAATAAAATTGTCGATGGGATGTTTTCTTTTTACAGTGAAAAAACGCCTGAAATGCCTAAGGAAAAACCAAAAGAACCAACTATATCTGACCTTTTGAGAGAAAATATGAAAACCAATCAGATGTTGGAACAGATCTTGGCAACTCAAAATAAGCTTTTAATGCGTGGTCAGGAAGAACATCGAGCTGCTCAAACCCATCAAAGAGAAGGAGAGACATTGGCTGCTAATCGTGCAGAATTGGATCAACGATTGGGTAAGAATGGTCGAGTTATAGACGGAGGGCGTTCTTTCAATCAACCTCACAAAAACCATGATAACGGGTATTAATGTTGCTTTTTAGGGAATAAAAGTCGTGTTTTTGACACGACTTTTATTTTTTTCTGGTAATTTTGTTTAATTTGTCGTATAACCAAAAAAAAGGAGTTACTATGGCAAAAGAAAAATTAAGCTTAATACGTATTATTTTTACCAGTATCATTTGGACGTTCGTTTATTTTCAGATTATGTCATTAGTGTGTTATTATGCTTTTGACTTTGAACCTTTGGTGTTCTCTGAATGGAAACGGTTGATTTATCAATTTGCTTCTGGTTTATGGGTGGTTAATACCTTTAGAGATACATGTTTCTTGGGATGTCTTGTCTTGTTTGTTCCCATGTGGATTGGTGGTTGTTTTTTATGTGTTCGGATATCTTGGGGGCGATATTTGCCTAAGTTTAAAATACGGCATTTTATCCGAAAACAAGTAATTAAAGAGGTTAAAGCCAAAAAACCTTTTATGCCGACAAAATTGCGGGTGCAATCCTCTGCCTTATTGGGGGTAAACCCTGTTGCTCACACCAAACATTCGGAAGCATCTCCTTATGCTGAAACGCATGCACCTATTAAACCATCAATAAATTCGTATTCGGATGAGGAAGATATTCAAACTTTATTGCCTTTGGTTAAAGAAATATCCTCGGCTGATTTTTTTCCCCATATTTCCTTGAATGGTCATTATGCTTCTTTTGCCTTATCAACAGAAAAGAAGGCGGCTGTTGTAACATTACTGAATGATTCTGGTGCTCATTGGTCTGTGGATACGACATCTTCCTTGGATCAGGGGGATTGGTATAGTGAAACGCGTGTTTTAAAGACTCCGTTGGTCGGGATTGTCAAGATCGCTGAACAATTAAAACAGGCCGATGAAGGGGCTGTGGCTGTTCCGATCATGGTTTTAATGTCTGGAACAATTTTAAATGTGGCCGAGGTCAAAGATTACTTGGATGCACAGGGTGTTATTTTGACACGATTGGAGTCTGTTGAGTCTGAAGATATTCCTTTGTTTAGTGATTTTTTACAAATCTATTTTGATGAAAATGAAGATGCTGAATTGGATGTCTCTGATGATTTTGAGGATGAACATGATGAAGATGAGTCAGAGATTGATTTAGATGAAGAATCAGAAATATATGAAAACAATTGGGATGAATCAGATGATGGAATTCCCGAACCAGAGGAAAATGTATGAAATTATCACAATTAAAACGTAGAACACCATCAGAAACAATTGCTTGGTTGCTAGCAACCTGGTGGGGAAGTGGATGCGCTTCAAAAGCTCCTGGAACGATAGGCTCTTTGTGTTCTCTTCCTTTGATTTTATTGGCTAGTTGTGGCGGCGTTTCTGTTTTTTTTAGTGTTATAGTGGTGTTGTTTTTGTTAGGATGGTGGGCAACACATATTGTTTTAAAAACACAAAATCGACAAGATCCTGGTTTTGTTGTTATTGATGAAACTATTGGACAATCCGTTACTTTTTTATTAGTTGCAGCTACTCCGATTTCGTGGTGTACAGTTGTTTGTGGCTTTGTCTTGTTCCGTTTCTTTGATATTGTCAAGATATGGCCGGCTTCTTTTTTTGATAAATCTGTTCATAATGCTTTTGGTGTTATGATGGATGATGTTGTGGCAGGGGTATATGCCTCTGTCGTTTTGTATGGATTAACCATGTTTATTTTTTAACAGAAAGGAAATTCAAATGGATAAAGAACATTTTAAACATGCAGTAGAATTATATGCTAAGGCAAAAGGGTATGAATTGTCTCCTTTTGCAGATAGAATTATCAATCGATGCTTAACGGCATGCAACGGATGCTGCCCGTGTGACGTATCCCGTGGTTTCTGTCCATGTGGTGAGCATGAACATGAAGTTGCAGAAAAAGGGCATTGTCATTGTAATTTATTTGTTCAGAAAAAATAATGTAGTTTAAAAAATAAAAAAGGAGGTTTGTAAGCCTCCTTTTTTGTTTTTTTAAGTATAGTCTTGTTCTAAATCCGAAAAGCGTCCATACTCACCAGCAAAGAATAGTTTAACTGTTCCGACGGGGCCGTGACGTTGCTTGGCAATAATAGCCTCCGCTTGATTGGCAAGTTCTATTTTCTTTTGTTCCCATTCTGCCATGCGTAAAGCAAATTTTTCTGGTGTTTCATTAAGGTGGCGTTTGGGTTCTTCATTTTGTAAGTAGTAAATTTCACGGAAGACAAACATCACAATGTCGGCATCTTGTTCGATAGATCCGGATTCACGTAGGTCCGATAACATTGGTCGTTTGTTATCCCGTTGCTCAACCAAACGTGAAAGCTGAGAGAGTACAATAACCGGTACATTCAATTCCTTTGCCATGATTTTGAGGGCCCTGGTCATTTCGGATAATTCCTGTACACGATTTTCAGAGCGACCGCCAGATGTGATTAACTGTAAATAGTCAATGACAATCAGTCCCAGTCCTTTTTCTTTATCTCGTTTCATGCGTCGAGCTCGGTTTTTAATGGCTGTGACTGTAATACCGGGCGTTTCATCAATATAGAGTGGAATGCGAGATAACAGTGAGACACCGGCAGCCAGCTCATCAAACTGATCATTTGTTAGTTTTCCTGTTCGCATTAAGTGGCTGGAAACCTGAGCTTTTGCGGATAAAATACGGGTAGCTAATTGTTCAGCAGACATTTCCAAAGAAAAGAAAGCAACAGATTTTTTTTCTGCCCCTCGTTTTCTATTTTCTTCTTCAAATTTAGCTGCGGCATTAAAAGCAATTGTTGTTGCTAGGGCAGATTTACCCATAGCGGGACGTCCGGCTAAAATAATTAAGTCCGAATCATGTAGACCGCCAAGCAATTTATCTAAATCAACAAGACCTGTTGTTGTTCCGGCTACACCTGTTGGATTTTTCATAGCGTTTTCTGTCGAAATCAGAGATTCCCGAAGGGCTGCGTTTAACATTTGCGGTCCGCCGGTTGTTTCTCCTTCGTTGGCAATATCATACAGACGTTTTTCGGCTCCTTCTACCTGCGAAATAGCTTCTTCATTTAAAGAAACGGCAAAGGCATCGTTGACAATATCATTGCCAAGAGAGATGAGTTGCCGGCGAATATAGCGATCTAGAATTTGTCGACCGTAATCACCGGCGTTAATGATCGTGGTAGAAGCGGTTGCTAGTTTAATTAAATAATTTGCACCACCAACCTCTTTTAGGGCTTCATCATTGGCAAAAATAGCCTTTAATGTAACCGGATCGGCAATACGGCCTTGTTCAATGTACGTACGGCAAGCTTCATATATTTTACCGTGAATTGGATTGGCAAAATGGATGGGTAATAAAAATTCAGATACTTTTTCTAAAGCACGATTGTTGGATAAAATAGCCCCTAATAATGCTTGTTCAGCTTCAATGTTTTGAGGCGGTATCCGATTGGTTTCTGAAACAATATCCATAATGTATCCTTTGAACAAATAATGTGCTATCTAGTTTACATCATTTTTACCTAAAAAACAAGAGGGATGTTTATCATTTAAAATGTGTAGGAACTATGAATGTTTTTGAGGCGTTTTGAGAAGTTTTTCTTTTTGATAAAATTCGTGAAAAAGATTTGCTTTTTGGGATGCTTTCAGATACAATGCTTTTGAGAGGAAAAAATATGATTGCAAAGTTAACAGGTTTATTGGATTCTATATTTGAAGGATACATCATTTTGGATGTTAATGGTGTTGGTTATCGTGTGTTTTGTTCGGCTAAAACAGTAGCTAAGATGCCGGTTAAAGGCGGTTCTGTTAGTTTGATGATTGAAACGCAGGTACGGGAAGATCATATCCATCTAATTGGATTTTCTGATGTAACAGAACAGCAGGCTTTTGGTTTGTTGAGTACGGTTCAGGGGGTCGGGGCACGCGTGGCGTTGGCGATTTTGTCCGCTTTGTCTCCGACTGATATACAAATGGCTGTTATGACAGGAGATGCTAAGGCTTTTACTCGGGCGAATGGTGTTGGTCCTAAACTCGGAACCCGTATTGTTTCTGAGTTAAAAGGAAAACTGGGTAGTTTGGGATGTAATGAAGAAATGATTGTATCTGAAAATGCGGTTGTTTCTGCTGGATCTCATGTGATGACAGAAGCTGTTTCAGCATTGGTTAATTTGGGGTATTCCCGAACAGAAGCTGGTATTACCGTCGCTGGTGTTATACGGGAAAATCCAGAGGCTACCGTTGGTGAAATTATTCGGTTGTCGTTACGGGAAATAGGAAAGGGAGCTTTCTAAAATGGTAGAAAATCGTATTATTGCACCGCAAAAAATAGCAGGAGATGAGGAATTATATACAGGACTTCGCCCTCAAAGTTTAGATGATTTTGTGGGGCAAAAGGGATTGTGTGATAATCTGCGGGTTTTTATAGAAGCAGCCAAAAGTCGAGGGGATGCGTTGGATCATACGTTATTGTTTGGTCCTCCGGGGTTGGGGAAGACAACGTTGGCACAGATTATTTCAAAGGAGCTTGGTGTCGGTTTTCGGCCAACTGCTGGACCGATGATTTCAAAAGCGGGTGATTTAGCTGCCATTTTAACGAATTTAGAGCCTCGTGATGTTTTATTTATTGATGAAATCCATCGTTTGAATCCAACGGTAGAAGAGGTGTTGTATTCGGCTATGGAAGATTTTCAGTTGGACATCATTATCGGGGAGGGGCCAGCTGCTCGTTCCGTACGTATTGATTTGCCTCCATTTACATTAGTTGGGGCAACGACCCGTTCTGGATTGTTATCAACGCCTTTGCGGGATCGGTTTGGGATACCAATGCGTCTTGAATTTTACACGACAGAAGATTTGATGCGTATTGTTAAGAGAGGAGCTCATCTCTTGCATTTAAATATGACAGAAGAAGGTGCTTGTGAAATTGCAAAACGATCACGGGGAACGCCTCGAGTTGCGGGTCGCTTGTTGCGGCGAGTACGGGATTTTGCTGGTCAAAAAGCCGTGGATGCAATAATTGCAGATAGGGCCTTAAATCGATTGGATGTAGATAAAGTCGGTCTTGACATGATGGATCGTCGATATTTAATGTGTATTGCAGAAAAGTATGCAGGCGGACCGGTAGGGGCCGATACATTAAGCGCGGCATTGTCTGAAGAGAGGGATACAATTGAAGAGGTTATTGAACCGTATTTAATGCAGTTGGGTCTTGTTATGCGAACACCTAGAGGTCGTATGTTGTCATCTGCCGGTTTTAAACATTTGGGATTGTCGGCTCCGGTAAATTCAATTCAGCCGACTTTATTGGAGAATTTGTAATGCAACACGAAACGAAAATTAGAATTTATTTTCAGGATACAGATGCAGGTGGAATTGTTTATCATGCCAACTATCTGGATTATGCGGAAAGGGCTCGTAGTGAATTTTTATATGATATCGGATTGTCGAATGTGGCTTTGATTGATAAAGGGGTTGCTTTCGTTGTTCGTCATTTAGAAATGGATTTTCGGGCATCGGCTCGGTTAGATGATTTATTGACAGTTACGACGCAAATTGTTGATATTAAAAATGCCAGTATGGTAATGGAACAAAATGTCTGGAGGGATGGGCAGGTGTTGGTTCGTATGATTTTACAATTGGCGTTTATTAATCCTCAGACAATGCGTCCCATTCGTGTGCCGACAGATATGAAAGAGTTATTTGAGAGCTATATGAAACCACAGGAGGAAATATAATATGCAACAGGAAGCTATTCGTTCATCTTTATCCATGTACGGAATGTTCATGGATTCAGATTTATTCATGAAAGTATTGATTTTAGGATTATTGTTTACATCGATTTGGTGTTGGGCGATTATTTTTGAAAAAGTGGCAACTTTTAAGAAGATTCGGTCTGGTATGAAGGCGTTTGAAGAAAAATTTTGGGCTGGCGGTTCGTTAGAATCTTTGTTTACTGCTTACGCTAAATCACCCAAAGATCCTTTGTCTGTTATTTTTGTCAGTGCAATTCAAGAGTGGCGTCGTTCTATGGTGGAACGTAAAAAGTCACATTCTGCTATTAAGGTTTCCGAACGTATTGATAAGGTGATGCAAATTGCAATTGATAAGCAGGTGGATAAAATGGAAACACGTATGATGTTTTTAGCATCGACAGGTTCGGTTGCTCCTTTGCTTGGTTTGTTTGGAACCGTATGGGGAATTATGGATAGCTTTAATGCTATTGGTGTGACCCAAAGCACTAATATTGCTGCTGTGGCACCAGGGGTTGCTGAAGCTTTATTTACAACAGCAGTCGGTTTGATAGCGGCTATTCCGGCTGTTGTGGCATATAATAAATTAACGAACGATATTGATCGGATGGCGCAACGTATGGAAACTTTTTCAGATGAATTGAGTGCTATTTTGTCTCGTCAGATGGAGCAAGTGGAGGAGTAGATGGTTCAGACAAGACGACGTCGTTCTATAAAATCAGAGGTTAATCTGACACCATTGATTGATGTTATGACATCTTTGTTGGCAATTTTTATGATTACAGCCCCTCTGTTGACAAGCGGTATTCCTCTAAATCTGCCTAAAGGAGATGGGCGTCAGATTGAAGGTCAGGATAAAACATTGGATATTGGTGTTGATCCTAAAGGGGATATCTTTATTGGTACGCAAAAAGTAGCTATGACGGATGTGGTGCCAAAAGTAACGGCTATTGTTTCTGAAAATCCTAAGATTCAAATGGTTATTAGTGGAGATCGGGATTCTTCATATGGGCAGGTTATTGAAGTTATGGCCTTGTTGCGTTCTGCTGGTTTTACTCAGGTTGGGTTGAAAACAGATGCAAAAGTAATGGCAGTTGATAAGAAG
Source organism: Alphaproteobacteria bacterium (assembly GCA_045635125.1). Taxonomy (GTDB): domain Bacteria; phylum Pseudomonadota; class Alphaproteobacteria; order CAAHEQ01; family UBA3637; genus CALXZG01. The sequence continues at coordinate 22,790 of JAZRBO010000015.1, forward strand.
AGGAACTAGTGTCGTCAAAATTTTTTGTTTCATCGGCAGTATTGCATGGCGCTGTTATTACTTTGATGGCGTTCAATTTGTCATTTGGAAAAATGGATGAGCATCGTTCGCCTCCCGCTCTTTTGGTAGTTGATTTAACAAAAGTACAGATTTCTGATAAAACGAATTTACCTCCGAAAGCAAGGGTAGCTAAACCTAAACCCCCAAAACCCAAACCCCAACCTAAACCACAGGAAGTTAAGGCTAAACCAACGACGGTTAAGGCC
>JAZRBO010000016.1:0-2160 GCA_045635125.1 Alphaproteobacteria bacterium
GGATTGACGTACCTTTTTTAGGAAAAACCGCAAAAACGGCTCCTGCAATTGCAACCATGGCTTTAAAGTTTAACACACCAATTGTCATGGCCAGAAGTATTCGAAAACCGAATGGGCAATTCTATGTGGAAGTATCAAAGCCTTTAACTTTGCCCCATACCGGTGATATCAATGCGGATATAGAATCGATTATGATTGACATTAATCGGATTATGGAGGAATGGATACGGGAAACGCCAGAGCAATGGTTGTGGATGCACCGGCGTTTTGATAAATCCGAATATTAACCCTGTTTTTTAAGGCTATTATGATATTGCCAAAGTGCTAAAGCAAATAAAAGTGGCAGACAGGCCTCACCGGCTTCTTCAATTAATTTAAACCAAATTTCTGTTGTTTCTGTCAATCTGGTTCCTGTTGATTTATAATAATTCCCGGGAAAACGATCGGCAATTTTGGATACAACACCAATACCACCGAATGTGCATATTGTCCAATAAATAGGATTAAAGTTAAAAAATCCTCGAATAATTTTCGGTGTGTATTGGATCAGTAGTTTTAAAATAACACCAACAACGCTCAAAACTAAAATAGCCGTCACAATCTTTTCAGACAAAGGATTATTCGGGTTTGTAAAAAAGCGTAGTTTAATAGCCGTCGTATCCGTTGATGTTAATGCGTGCTGAATACCCATTTCACGCAACAAAGCGGCTAACCAAAGGACTAAAAACAAAACATATGATGTTTGTTGCGGGGTATTAATAAAGTCACGCCCAAAAATGATCATTGTTATTAAGGCAACCCCATACATTGCATATGTAATAGTTTCAATAGCACCTTCTGTCGTAAAAAAAGTAATCGGATGAACCGGGTTAAATAAAAAACTCATTCCTAAACAAGTAGCCAGGAAAATCAGGAGTATTATCGGTGCCGTTAAAACAGCAGGAGAAAATTTATTTTGTGTCATGATGATAAAAAACCTTTTAAAACAATATTTGTTGATACTCAAAATACACCCGATGGGGGCATTGAGTCAAGGAAAAAATACCCTTGTATGCTTGGGAATGTGATTAAGATATCCACTTTTTGCACATATAAAACGCTTGAAAGACATATTTTTTTGTTGTCAAACGAATAAGAAAAGGATATCTTGCAAAACGATATTGCATATCAATTTATGTGTGGCAATAAATTTATACGGATAAATAAAAATGAAATTACGAAAACGGGTGTATTGGTTGTTTTGTCTCTGCTTCATGGTATTGAGCGCATCCCCTTCTTTTGCTGGAAACGCGTCAAACGAAATGGGGCCACCCATCAAAGAAAGTATTTACGATCGTCCTTATTCAATCGAAGAAAATAAAGTTGATTATCGTTTATTAACTCGAAATACGACAGCTTTAGTTGGAACAGGTGTTGCAACAATGGGATTGTTGTATTTAATGCCATCCAGCTTTACCAATTGGGAGGATGATGGAAAAGGACCGGGTAAAAAATGGTGGGATAATGTCTCTCGTGGTCCCGTTTGGGATAGTGACGATCTTTTCTTAAATTATGTAACACATCCCTATTCTGGTGCTATTTACTACATGGGAGCCCGTTCTGCCGGAGTCAATGCGACTTACTCTTTCCTGTATTCATTTGCTTTATCAACATTCTTTTGGGAGTATGGAATCGAAGCGTTTGCCGAACGTCCCTCTATTCAAGATTTAATCGTTACCCCTATTGCCGGTGCCGTATTAGGTGAATGGTTCTATATTAGTAAACGCAAAATTATTGAGAATAATTATGAATTATGGGGCTCTAAAACGCTCGGAAAAACAGCTGTTTTTGTGATGGATCCGATGACTGAAGTAACACATCTGATATGGGGGGATGATAAACCTGTGAATGAAACCTTTCAGTTGAGTTCCCGTCCTTTTGTCACAGGCAACGGAACCGTCGGATACGGATTATCGTTAAGTTTTCAATTTTAAAATTTTATTTACCAAGAAGGGAGGGTTTTTACCTTCCTTTTTTTTTGCATTATTTTGATGCTGAATCAATATTCATCACAAACGAGACTTTCCATTCTCCCATTTTAACTTTTTCCCCTTTAAACAGCAGGCCTGTTTTTTCTGTTCAAATTTGTCTAAAAAACGAGTGAAAAAATATATTTCATTT
>JAZRBO010000017.1:0-15335 GCA_045635125.1 Alphaproteobacteria bacterium
AATAACCAGAAAAAGTCGTTTTTATTGCTTTCCAAAAACAAAAAAATGTGTTATACTGCCTTTGGTTTAATAAATAAGGAGAACATGAATGTCCAAAGACTACACATTTAATCCTGGTGATTTTGTTGTTTATCCGGCGCATGGCGTTGGTCAAGTCGCTGAAATTCAACAGACCGCTGTTGCGGGGCAAAATTTAGACCTTATTGCCATTAATTTCACAAAAGACAAAATGATGTTGCGTATTCCACTAGCCAGCGCTCAAAAAACTGGCTTGCGTCAGGTAGCTACGCCGGCGGTTATGGATACCGCTGTTCACACATTGAAAAGCAAGGCAAAGGTAAAAAGAACGCAATGGAGCAAACGGTCTCAGGAATATGCAACAAAAATTAACTCTGGTGACCCGATTGCCGTAGCCGAAGTGTTACGGGATTTGTACAAAGATCCAACCATTTCTGAACAAACCTACAGTGAACGTCAGATTTATGAGCAAGCTCTTGGACGATTTGCTTCCGAATACGCTGTTGTCAACAAAATAGATGAAACAGAAGCTACTGTAAAATTAGAAACTATTTTACGTACAAGATCAACACCAAAAACGGAAGCCTAGGCTTTCGTTTTTGGTTATAACTAAAACAAAGGGGGAGAAAAACAAATGGCGTATAAGTCTGCGTTGCATGGGGAACAGTTGTCAGACGGTTCAAAAATAAACACGCCATCCGAATATCCTGTCCATTGGTATCAACGGGTTTATTATTTTTTCAATCGATATTTACTGTTTTTTATTGCAACATTTTTAGGCGCATACCTGTATTTGTACCCTGATGTATTACAACAAGTATGGCATAATTTGACAGCTTATTCGGGGACATCTTCGGATAAATTTAATTTTAATTCCTTATTTCAGGCCGTATTGTTTTTTATGTGCGCCTCATACATTTTACGCCATTTTAAAACTTTTTTAGGAAAAAGCTTGTTACCCCGTTTTTCCATTGATATTGGCACAATACATACCATAGTTGCTTTAGTCGGATATGTTCTTTGGTTTTTGATTTTACTGACATCTTTATCCATTATCGGCATTAATTTAAAAAATCTGGCATTGGTTTTTGGGGCTTTGTCTGTCGGTATTGGCTTTGGCTTACAAAACATTGTGAATAATTTTGTTTCCGGCATCGTCATTTTATTCGAAAGGCCGATTAAAGAAGGGGACTGGGTTGTTATTAACGGACAAGAAGGTATTGTAAAGACGATCCGAATTCGTTCTACTGAATTAGAAACATTTGATCGGGCAAGCGTATTAATTCCGAATGCCGATATTTTATCAGGAAATGTCTTAAATTGGACACACGAAAACATGTTGGGCCGAGTTGTAGTTAAGGTCAGCATTGCATTTGGAAGCGATATCCATCAAGCCCGTGACATTTTATTAGCTCTTGCCCAAAAAGATAAGCGCCTATTAAAAAATCCTGAACCATATGTCTGGGTAACAACATTTGGTGATAACGGAACCACTATGGAGCTACGGGCGATTACAGAAAATGTCTTAAATAAGGGAGCCATCCAAAGCGATCTCATGTTTGCGGCCATGAAGGCTTTTGAAAAAGAAGGTATTCAATGGGCGATACCACAACGAACCATTCATGTCAAAGAAGGTAAAATAGCAAAATGAAAAAAATAGGATACTTAATTTTGATGTTTATATGCTTAGGGGGATGTGCAGAAACCACCCCTTTCGTTGATGCCAGACGAGAAGCTGGTCAAGTCGAATTAGTTGGACAATCTCGGCCAGAGCGTGTAGCGATTTGTCACCACAAATGGTGGCACGACGAACAGAATGTAACGGCTTTAGCAGAAGCAGAATGCGCCAAACAAAACAAGAAAGCTGTTTATGATGGTCAATCTTATTTCAATTGCCGTTTCATGACCCCCACAACATCCTTTTATCGGTGCGAATAGATAACAAAAACACCTAGGTGCCAACATTTTCCAACACCTCTGAATAAGATTGTCCTTCAACCAAACAGGGTTATTTTTTATAAAAACGATTATCCGGCAATCGCAACCAATTAAAGGCATTTTCTTTTTTCAAAGACTCTTCCACATCAAATGAAGCGATCGCCTTCATAGCACGTCCATTTTCAGTTCGATTAACATCGTAATAAATCAACTGATTAAAATCCTTAGCATAAAAATCCACTTTTTGAGGATCAACAACATTACAAGCAGCCGTTGAAAAGAATGTAGCAACTTTGTCAAGCTGAGGCACTAATAACGTCAGCAACTCTGCTGGAACAATCTTGGGAATAACAGGGATATCTGGAAAAACAGAAGCCCAGTTCGTCATTTCCCGAGGGTGAGGCTTTATCACAATATCTTTCGTATTGTATTGCGACACAATCGAACGGTAAATATCGATTTTGTCTTGTTCAGAAGTGATTCGATCCTCCGATAACGGTTGTGTAACTAAAAGGACTTTACGGTTTTCAAGCGTCCGAACCATTGGTCTATCGACATGGAAGTAAGCGGCAAACTCTTCTTTTTCAGCTTGTGATTTAGCTTCCCATAACGCCTTAATATCCAAATACTCCAATCGTTCATGCGGTTGATCCAACCCACCGGGATACGGAACGGTATAGCATTTCGGAAAACGAGGATCTTTTAAATATTCGGGAAACTTCTGAATGTCCCACAAACCATCCGAAACGGGATAAAATGGGAAATTTTGAACAAAGAATCCCGAAAAAATAGTTTCAACATTACCATAACAAGGAACGCGCCGCCCATCAAGCATTAAGTAAGCCTGTTGCTGTAAAAATGTACGCATCAGAGGAAGTTGTTCCGGCTTTTGTGGACCGAACATCGGCAGGCGGTTAGGAACCTGAACAGGAACAGCGGAAGGCCCCAACAAGAATAAAGTATCGTTAATTTTATCCGAAAAACGCAACATATATAAAAATAAAGCATAAACGGAATTAGCGATAAAAATTTGTGTTAACATAAAGGGCTCCCATTCGCAAAAATTTCCGTTAGTTTACCATACCTCAACCGATTTTACAAGATTGTTTTATAAAACAAACAAAACCGATGATCATATGAAATCGGAAAAACCCCACTAAAAACAACTATCTGATTGACCTGCGATGCTTTTTATGATATTTTATATTTCATTATAACCAAGGATAACTACTCATGAAAAATATTACAGCACAAATTCGTTCAACATTCATTAATTACTTTCAAAAGAATGGTCACACAATTGTACCGGCCAGTTCTCTTGTTCCCCAAAACGATCCAACCCTTATGTTTACAAACAGCGGAATGGTTCAATTTAAGAATTATTTAACAGGTGCTGAAAAAGCTCCCTACCCTTGTGCTGCCACGGTTCAAAAATCTGTCCGTGCGGGCGGAAAACATAATGACTTAGACAATGTCGGCTATACTGTGCGTCACCACACTTTTTTTGAAATGCTGGGTAACTTTTCCTTTGGCGATTACTTTAAGGAAAAAGCCATCTACTACGCGTGGGAATTGCTAACAAAAGAAATTGGCCTTGATAAAAAGCGGCTTCTTGTTACCATTTTTCATACCGATGACGAAGCCTTTAACCTGTGGAAAAAAATCGCTGGTTTAACCGATAATGACATTATTCGCATTGCAACAAAAGATAATTTTTGGCAAATGGGGGATACGGGGCCATGCGGACCATGCTCGGAAATTTTTTATGATCATGGCGAACAATATTGGGGTGGAAAACCAGGTACTCCGGAAGAAGACGGCGATCGCTTTATCGAAGTTTGGAACCTTGTCTTCGATCAATTTGAAGACTTACCGGACGGGCGACGCATTGAATCCGCGATCAAGTGTATTGATACCGGATCAGGCTTAGAACGATTAAGTGCAATCCTACACGGGACAAATGACAACTTCCAAATAGATATTTTCCGTGACTTAATTGAACAATCCGCCGCCATTGCTGGTGTTGAACCATACGGAGAAGCCAAAACATCTTTACGGGTCATTGCCGACCACTTACGTTCTACTTCTTTCTTGTTGGCGGACGGTGTTCTCCCGTCAAACGAAGGAAGAGGATACGTCCTGCGTCGCATTATGCGCCGGGCAATGCGCCATGCCCATTTAATCGGATGCAAAGATCCTTTAATGCACCAACTGGTCCCGTCTTTAGTTAACACGATGGGGGAAGCTTATCCGGAACTTATAACACATCAAAAATTAATCTCAGACGCTCTCCGTCGAGAAGAAGAACGCTTTAAACAAACATTGGATAAAGGATTGAAGCTCTTAAATGAAGAAACAGAGCATATGACGGCTGGTGATTCTTTAGCTGGGGAAACGGCATTCAAACTGTACGACACATACGGTTTCCCGCTGGATTTGACTCAAGATGCCTTGCGATCCAAAAACATAACTGTTGATGTTGCCGGTTTTGAAGCGGCCATGGAACGCCAAAAAGCCGAAGCCCGCCAATCATGGGTTGGCTCTGGCGATACAGCCGATGAAAAAGTCTGGTTCCAGATAGCTGACAAAACGGGCTCAACTGAATTTTTAGGTTATGACAATCAAACGACAGAAGCTCAAATTGTTGCATTAGTTAAAAACGGAACAACCATCAACCAGGCACAAAAAGGGGAAAGTGTTGCCATTATTACGAATCAGACCCCATTTTATGGCGAAATGGGTGGTCAGGTTGGTGATACAGGCATCATTCAAACGGCAACTGGTTTAGTCCGAATTTCTGACACACAACGCAAAGCGGATTCAGCTTTAATCGTTCACTACGGAACGGTTGAAAACGGAATAGTTGAAACAGGTACAGCCGCAACTCTTACAATTGATAATGAACGCCGCTTTGCCATTCGGGGACATCACTCGGCAACCCACTTATTACAATCTGCCTTACAGAAAGTACTGGGACCGTCTGTTCACCAAAAAGGATCTCTGGTAACACCGACAAATTTCCGTTTTGACTTCACGTATGATCAAGCATTAACCAAAGATGAAATTCGTCGTGTTGAAGACTTAGTTAATGCTATGGTTCTAAAAAATGTTGCAACCACCACAGATATTATGACACCGGAAGAAGCCGTCCAACAAGGCGCCATGGCTTTATTTGACGAAAAATACGGCGACACGGTTCGTGTTGTTTCTATGGGTACAGGGGCAGACCGTCTGTCTTGTGAATTATGTGGCGGCACTCATGTCCGCGCAACGGGTGACATCGGTCAGTTCCGAATTGTTTCGGAATCGGCGGTATCAGCCGGCGTTCGACGGATAGAGGCAATTGTAGGGAGTGCGGCATTAACAAAAGCTCAGGAAAATGATGATTTGTTATCCGAATTAATGACGATTGTAAAATCCACATCAACACCGGATATGAAAACAAAAGTACAACATGCTTTAGAGGACAAAAAACGCCTTGAAAAAGAAATTGCCGATTTACGTCAAAAATTAGCCTTGGCTGGGGGTAACACCGCAACAGATACAGAAACAATTAACGGCATTTCTTTTATTGGTAAAATTTTGTCTGACACACCGGCAAAAGAATTAAAACCGTTGGCCGACGAATTTAAAAAGAAAATCGGCACAGGGGTTGTTGCTTTGTTAGCCTCTTGTGACGACAAAGTGTCTATTGTTGTCGGTGTAACACAGGATTTAACAGATAAGGTGAATGCAGTTGATCTGGTCCGTGCAGCATCTGAAATTGTCGGCGGAAAAGGCGGCGGTGGTCGTCCGGATATGGCTCAAGCCGGCGGATCTGATACAACTCACATGACGGAAGCCTTAAATACAATCCGTACCCAATTAAATGGATAAGGATGATTTATACGGGAAACTTTTGTCATGTCCAGCAATATGAACAAGCCGGTCTTACCCCTGTCTCAATTGCCGGACATGCACCGGATTATTACAAAGGTATCCAGTTCAAAATTTTAGCTCCCAAATACACATGGTGGAAGGAATGGCATGACAAACATCTTTCCAATGATTGGTATAGGGCTAAATATCAAGAAACCGTTTTAAATAAACTCAATCCCAAAGTTATCGCAAACCGCCTACAATCTTTTGGGGATGATATCGTGTTATTATGCTATGAACGACCGAGCGATTTTTGCCATCGTCAACTTGTTGCAGATTGGCTTTGTTCCGCAGGTATCCCTGTTTGTGAATATGGAATGATTTTATCCCAAGATCTTTTTACAACAAGGGACAATAACCTTCCGAGATAATAGTTTATCATCTCATTCCCATTATGCATACAATATATTGTTTTAAAACAATAATTTTATATAAAACTTGATTTTATATTTATTTTAACAGTAATTTTACTTGATTTTTTTGTTTTAGTTTTGTAAAATGAATGTGACTTTGTTATTCAAAGCCATGGGCTTAGAAAACCCAATACAATTCGAGAGTTGCCAATACTCTATAAATATATTGACATTCGCCATTGGGCGGATGTCGGTGAATAAAGCTTGCAGGCTCAATAAACCGAGCCGTTGAATTGTACGGTTTTCTAACATCCGCCCGCTTCATGCGGGTTTTTTATTTGATAAAAGAAAGGATATTAGAAAATGAAACGATTATTAACACTTCCTATTATGATTAGCTTATGTGCTTGCGCTCCCCTAGGGGAACCTTTTCAGGCACTAAAAGAACCACAACAGGATACCGCACAAGTATATATTTATCGCCCTACATCCATTATTGGTGGAGGAACAAATTATACAGTGATGGAAAATGAAACACCTATTACAAAATTATATAATGGTGGATATTATACCTACTCAACAAAACCCGGAGTAAAAAAAATATGGGCAGAAACAGAATCTCGTTCTGAAATTTCAACAAATCTAAAGAAAAATCAAACTTATTTTTTTAAAGGAGAAGTATCCATGGGGGTGTTAATTGGACGTCCCAAATTAACACAGGTATCCCAAGAAACAGCTCTAAATGAGTTATCGGAATGCAAAGAAATATTAACAAAATAAAGGGAGCATAACATGAAACTTTTCCATATAATATGTCTTTTAGGTATCTGTATCAAACTATCGGGATGTGCTAGTATTGTTGGCTCTACATCAGAAACAATTGCGATTAACTCAAATGCTGAAAATGCTATTGTTACAATTAAAAATAAAAAAAATGCAACCGTTTTTAAAGGTCAAATTCCAACAAGCGTAACACTTAAAAAGAAATCTGGTTTCTTTTCTGGGGAAAAATATACTATTTCAAGTGAACAAAATGAATATTTTCCCTATGTTAAAACATTAGATACAACCATCAGCCCTTGGTATTTTGGAAATATTTTATTTGGTGGATTAATTGGTTTATTGATTGTTGATCCTGCAACCGGAGCCATGTGGACATTTGAAGATGATAATATTTTTATCCCAATGGAGGAAAAACAATAATAAAAACATTTTTTATTCACTTATTATAATGACAAAGTATCCATTATTAAAAAAATAGGATACACAAATACTCTCTTTTGAAACAAAGAGAGTATTTTTTAGAGTAGTTATCTTGATGATAATACCACTTGCCTTAACCAGTGATTTACTTTAAGATAAATAACATATTGACATCAAATCGCTGTCCCCCTTTACTCATCCCAAAGGATAGTCTATGAAAATTAGAATATTAATTTATTTATGCATCGGAATACTATGGGCTGTTTTTTATCCATTTCGTATTGTCTGGGCGTCTGAGAACAAGATCCCCGAAGTCATTCACTATGTTTGGTTAGGATCAAAGGAATTACCTCCGGAAGTTCAAAAATCCATTCAGACATGGCGCAAACAGCATCCTGATTTTCAAATCAAACGCTGGGATGAAACAAATTGCGATATAAACGCCAATCATTTTTCACGAATCAACTATGGTTATCGCAACTTTGATTTAGTATCCGATTGGTGTCGGATTTTGGCGCTAAAAGAAGGAGGCATCTATCTGGATACGGATATGCGATTAAATCAACCACTCACATCGGTTTTAGAAGAGCCATTAAACCTAACCATACAAAGAGACGGTGAATTATCAGCTTCTTTTATGGCTGTTATCCCCAATCATCCCTTAATTCATAAAATCAAAGAAAAATATAATCGACTCACTTATGGAAACATTAATTCACCATCTGTTTGGAGCTGGATGTTTTCTGAGTATTTTAAAGAAAATGAGATACACCCTAAGCAGGTTAAAAACGCCTATCGTATTTATCCAGCAAATCTGTTAATGTTTGACTTTAAAGGCGGTGAAAATATAGCAGAACACCTATACGCCAGTGCCAATCCTGACATTAACCTCTCCAAATGGCATCATATATATCGACAACAATTTTTAGAAAAGTTTGCTTACTATATAGGGGACAAAAATTATTATCTGATTACAAAAGATGTGAATTCTGGCTATTTTATCACAAACAAAACCCATGAAAAAGTCCATGATGTCACATATCGCTTTAATAATGGATATTTGCATATTTTAGAACCGGAAGATGAACTATTTACATGCAAAGATATGTTTTGTAAAAAGCAAAAAACACTTCCTGAATAATAACAACAGAAACGGATTGCAAAATACCCAATGAAACGCCATCTGATAAAGATGGAAATAATTGTTAATGACTCTATGCAACAAAATTATCGCTATGTTCTGACAAAGCCGATAGGACAACATTTTGACACAACATTCAAACCAGAACTGACACCCTCAGAAATGTTGGAGTTAGGCGTTTTTGAAGGCAAATACTTAACAGACTGTCGCCGTGAATTTCCCTCATCTTGGTTTAAAAACGCAAAACTATCCCCGACCCAACCAAACATTTTGTGTAATTGTTTTAAAGTTAAATCCCGTCAAAGTTTATCCGTCTGGCAAGCAAAAGGATGGATACTCGCTCCAGATCCCCGGGGATGGTTTCAATGGTATTGTCGCTATTATATGGGACGTCGTCTGCCAGAAGTTGATCACATACAAATTAATCGATGGAGAGCATTTATCCGACACAAAGCTCAAATTGAACACAACTGTCTACCGCATGATACCTCCTGTCGTTTAAAACAAAGACAAGCTTTACTACAATGGGCTTACAATCCCTTTATTTAAGATTTCATAACAATAGTATTTCTTTTTTTTCAAGGGATATATCTCATATTTCATAAAAAAACAATTCCATTTTATACATAATTCTTTTATCCTTTGTTTTATCATGAAAAAAGTCTCCTTAAAGAATGCGTTTTTTTTGTTTGGATTAATTATTGTTATTTTAATCTGTGTTGTTTTTTTCATTCAATATTTAAAACAAAAAAGAGATATTCCAATTGTTCTTTCTTTTGATGATAATTATGCTGTCGGAGCTTTAGTTACTATTGCCAGTAGCGTTGAAAATGCAGATAAAAAAGATCAATTAATCTTCTATGTTTTAGAAAACAACATATCTCCTTTTTACAAAGAGCAAATCGAAAAATTACGAAAAGAAAAACCATTCCAAATTCACTATATAAGAGCGGACCACTTATTGCCAGATTATTTAAACTCTAATTCTACCTACTACCGATATTTATTAGGACATCTTTTTTCGAATCAAAAGAAGATTATTTGGTTAGATACCGATTTATATGTTTTGTCTTCCCTATGGCCACTGTATAATCAAAATATAGACGGAAAATATGTTGCCGCTGTTGAAGATATGCACAGTACTCGCCATTTAATTTCAGACATCACAAAAATATTTAATGCCGGTGTTATGCTTATCAATATTGATATGTGGAATAACAATCAAATATTAGAAAAGGCCATTGATGAAAAATTATTTAAGAGATATAAAAACAGACAAAAAGATCAGCATGTTTTAAATCATCTTTTTAAAGAAAATATTGTATGGCTACCGCCCATGTACAACTTTCATCATAGCTGCCTGACAAAAAAAGAAGTTTATTGCCGTGATGGGAAAAATCACTTTTCTGCCCAAGAATTAAGAGACACACAAAAAAATATGAAAATATACCACTATATCATCGAAGGGAAACCTTGGAAAATTGGACCGGACTATATTCTTACAACTCAATTTTTTAAAACGCTGGAGCGTTATTTTAATGGGTATTGGGTTGATGATGAAACCATTTTATTTAGATTAAATAACCAGGAGGTTTTTAAATTTCCAAACGGTCTTAGAGGAAAAATAGTTGATGATCAAAATGGTATTTTAAAAATCATCTTTGATGACGAAACAATTCAATATTTGTCTCTTCAAAACTATCGTGGTATTAATGAATATCAAGTTAGACAACCACACAATTGAGAATAAGCACTAAAAAGTCGAAAAAATACGATAGGGGTGAATCGTATGTCCATCTATTTTAACCAACCCCAGTAATTTTCCATCACTATACAGACAAACAACCTCTTCTACCTGTATCGGTGAAGATAGACAATGCTTCCATTGTTTAGCCGACAACCTCTGTCCTTGTGTCAATCGATGTGCTTCTGCATACGGCAATATTATTTTAGGCATATGCTCTAAGGCTGTTTCTAGTGGTAAGAATGAAATATCTTCCGGTTGCTTTGGGGTGTCAAATATATTCAGGGGTATAGTATCCGATAAACTAAATGGCCCACATTTTATCCGGCGCAAAACCGTAATGTGTCCCAAGCACCCAATTCGCCTACCTATATCACGTCCCAATGAGCGAACATATGTTCCTTTTCCACAACAGACCCGAAAATCTGCCGTATTCTTGGTGCATGCTATTAATTCTAGATCGTCAATTCGAACGGCTCTAGGATGAAGCATCACCTCCTGTCCTGAACGCGCCAGATCATACGCCCGTTTTCCATTAATTTTAAGAGCAGAATACGCCGGAGGCAGTTGATTTATTGTGCCGACAAACTCTGGTAAAACAGCCTCAATTTCCGCCTGAATTGGCCGAATATCTGATGTTTTAACAACCTCACCTGCCGTATCGTCCGTTGATGTTTCTGCTCCCCAAGTAACTTGAAATTCATATATCTTTTGGCCATCCATCACATACGGTATCAAACGGGTAGCCGCCCCTAAAGCGATTGGCAAAACACCTGTCGCCAAAGGATCCAGTGTACCGGCATGACCTATTTTTGTCGGAGACAAACAGCGCTTAAGTCGTGTTACAACCGTTGTTGACCCCATATGATAGGGTTTGTCAATAATCAACCAACCGTTGATATTATTCTTCGTCGGCATATTTTTCTACATCAGCCCGAACACGGGGGTCATTTAAAATATCGTCCATGTGATTTGTTTCTTCAAACCGATTGTCTGATCGGAAAACAATATCAGGCACAATACGTAATTTAACCTTGCGTCCGATTTCTTTCCGGAACACACCTTTGTGAGTATTTAAAAGGCTAACCTGCTCCATTGTATCAACAGGCGGAATCGCCCGAATAAAAATCGTCGCATATGATAAATCGGGTGAAATAGAAACATCCGTAATCATTGTATAAGCAGGTTTCAATCCGGTAATGAACAAATTATCCTCAGAAAACTGGCGACCTAAAACATGTCGGATTTCTTCCGCGACACGCAATTGACGTTGTGAAGGTGCTTTTGATTGTGTCATATTTTTCTCCTTTTCCCGATACTATATCATATTTTTTGCATTAAGTCCAGTCAGGTATGCATAGACGTTGACAAAGAAGTCTCAATATGATACACTGCGCCCCGAGTTAATTTATAGGACAAAGGAGAAATAAAATGACGATTCAACGTACATTTTCAATGATTAAGCCTGATGCGACAGCACGAAATATTACCGGCGCCATTAATGCTAAAATTGAAGCTGCTGGCTTTCGTATTGTTGCCCAAAAACGCATTAAAATGACTGTCGAACAAGCTAAAGGATTCTATGCCGAACATGAAGGAAAATCTTTCTTTGATGGTTTGATCGAATCAATGACATGCGGACCGGTTGTTGTTCAGGTTTTAGAAAAAGAAAATGCCATTGCCGATTATCGCACTTTAATGGGAAACACTAACCGGGATTTAGCTGCCCCGGGAACCATCCGGGCAGAATTTGGCTTAGCTTTACCCTGCAATAGCGTACACGGTTCCGATTCTGAGGCTAGTGCCGCACGGGAAATCAGCTATTGGTTCAGCGCCTGCGAAATCGTTGGATAATGAAATTAAACTCAAAAAACGGTCGATTTTGTCGGCCGTTTTTTTTATTGAAATAAAATTATTTACAAAAAAAAACTTTAGCGGTATAATTAAATAAGATAGAGTCTAATGGAGGAACCAATGAGTGATACACAAAAAAAAGGAAAAGATGGATTAGAAAACACCAAAAAGATTTTAAAAACACTCTGGGGCGCAGCCAAAGAGTTGGTTAGTTTGCCTTTTGAAGCTATTAAATGGGTTGCTAAGGGCGTTAACACGCAACTTCTTGTATTATTAGCTGCGATTGGAATAGGAACGTATTGTTTAAAACCATCTAACACAGAAAATCAAGATAAACCGCCCCGAGCCAAGGATCCAATAGTAGCCAAGGTTCAGGGACAATCTGCTTACGGAAAACAAAAACAAAATGGTGAACCGGCATGGGACCACCCCGATAAAACACGGGCAGAATATTATCAAGAAGGACGTCTCACAACTTCTCAACTTTATGAAGACACCTTAATTGACCAAGATTTATCGCCAACCCCCTTAAAACTTAGCCCTATTACAAAAATTCGGCAGCAACTGTCTATTGCAGTCAGTAACGGGGCTAATTACGATAAGGTCGCCGATACAGAGCTGTATATTCAGGATAAAACAGATCCCAATAACGTGATCGCTTTTGGACTTGGTGTTATGCAAAACGGATTTAATAAGGAGCGAGCAGCGGTGTTAGCAACAACTATGCCATCCTGTTTAAACGGCGAATCCCGTAGTATGGAAGGAACTCGGTTTAACCTGCAATTAGGTAACCAGTATCGCTTTGGAATAGAGGTACTGGCGGGTACAGAATCCGATCAAATTCGGATAACCTATCCATTCGAGGAATGTCCCACTTTTAAAACCGAACAACATAATGGCCGGATTGTTGTCTTTTCAAATGATGGTTCTCAACCCGAAAAAGCGTCGGAAGGACAAACGGATGAAGTTATTAAAACCCTTGAAGACATGTCGTTTAATAAATCCCCTAATGAAATTGTTTGGATGAATGGTAATGAAGGACCTGTATTAAACCAAATAACGCCAGAGAAAAAATCTACATCATCTAATGTAACAACAGAAATGGCATTAAAACGCACTTTAAATGGTCGATAATCATATGATAATAAAAAGAGGAGAATTTATCATGCAGAATAATAAACTTTTAACAACGGTCTGTAGTATCGCATTATTAATTAGCTTAACGTCAGTTGTGCCGGCGTGGGCCGCAATTCAAATAACCAAAAATGAAGATGGAACAGAAACCATTGTCGATGGAAACGTAACGATAGTGCGCAGTGCAAATGGTGCTACGTTATCCCGAACGGAGACAACCACAAATCCTGTCGGTTTTGGTCCTAATATGGAAGTTCTATATAAAACGACATCAACGGTTACAGATTATCAAACTGGAAAAACGACCTCTACAGTCAACAGTCACGATGGCTCAAAAACGCAGACCATAACAGAAAGCAATGGTAAAACAACTACAACGACAACTGCTCCAGGAAAACCAACTGTAATAGAAACAAAAGAGAACGGCATTATAACAACCGAAACAACCTCTAACGGTAAGAAAACAGTAACAGTAAACAACCAAAATACCAAAACAAAAACAGAAACCGTTACCGAAGGTAATACAACAACGGTATCTATTGAACATGCCGACGGTTCAACTAAAACAACAACAACAACCAATATTACAGGTGGGGACGGAACCACTCGCCAGGCTGTTGTCACAGAAACAGTAACAGCTGATAAGAAGAAAACCATTGTAAGAGAGAATGGAGGTTCCTACTCCTCAGAAACAACCGATAAAGACGGTAATGTTATTGCTTACGACAAACGAAGTACGGATTACAATACAGGTGTTACAACGATTTCTAAAAAAGATGAAAATGGCAATTCTTATAACCGAACGGAAAATTCAGACGGTTCGTATTCTGAAAAGAAAACAGAAGGCGGTGTAACAACGGAAAAAAGTGCTAAAAAAAATGATAAGGGGCAATTGGAAGAAACAACCACCGTTACGACAGAAGATGGGATGGGATTATTTGCACGTAATGATGTTAAACAAACAAAAAAAATTAAAGATGAAAATGGCAATGTCATTTCAATGACTGAAACAACAAATAATCAGGGTGGGTTGCTTACCAGTGATTCTGTTGTGACTAAAACGACAAATTATGAGTCAAATGGTAAAGAAATTGGAGTTACGGAGGTAAATAGCGATACAGGTATTACTAAAACAACGGTGTATGATAATGCTAGCGGAGGAACCACCACAACAGAAACGAATAAAGAAGGAAAATTATTAAAAACAATAACAACTGAAAAAACAGATGATGGTGCTACCAAAACTACCGTTAAAAATGCAGCAACAGGTGAAACCATCACTACGACCAGAGATTCCTTTGGTTTGGAACAAAGTGTTGAAAGAGCGTATACAGACGAAAACAAAAAACCGGTAATAGAGACAACGTACACAGATGGCAAAAAATCAAAAACATATGTTGAAACAGTCGATGGAAAAGATATATATGTGACCACCGAAAAAGATGCTGCAAACAATACAAAAACAATAACGAAAAATGGTGATATAACAACAATAACACAAGAAAACATAGACGGTTCCTCATATTTTAAAGAAATAAGCCCTGGTGGAGAAATAGAAAAATCTATTTCATCAACAAAAGAGGTTACTGCCACCAGAACAACTTTCCAACTTGATGAAAATGGACAGAAAGTTGGACACATAAAAGAAACTAAAGTAGATGGAAAAATTGTTGCGGAAGAAAGATCTTCGATTGATCGCACCACAAAAGAAAAAGTAACGGTTGGATTTGATCAACGGACTGGAGTATCTACAAAAAGTATTGAACAAGAAGACGGAAGCAACGAAGTTACAACCACTACGGCAGATCCAAATAATCCAGAAAAAATATTAACAAAAGAAACAGTCAAAAATGATGGAAAGGGCTCAATCGAAAGGGCGTTTACAAACGAGCAAACGGGAGAATACAGCAATACGACAACCAAAAATGGTAATGTGATTAAGGAAGAAAACAAAACAAAAAACCCCGATGGTAGCTTTACAACCAAAAAAAGTATTGAACAAGAAGACGGAAGCAACGAAGTTACAACCACT
>JAZRBO010000018.1:0-16206 GCA_045635125.1 Alphaproteobacteria bacterium
CGCCCCCCGTGCTAATTTATCAGATACCTGAGAGATACCCATTAAAAAACTTGGCAATCCTTGAGCATACATAATAGCTCGCACATCAGATAAAAATCCATCCATTCGTTTTTTTGCCACTTTTTTATCTTCTTCAGTTAAGTGCTTTTGATTTTCCATCAGACACCCTCCAATACAAAGCCTCTTATATAATTATACCATACTTTTACTTTTTGACAAATGAAAAACTGGATACTTCTTTGCTATGACGTATACGAACTACCAAAAGAATATATGCGCGTTGCTGGCAAAAGCTATAATTAATGAATATGTAAGTTTATCACACTAAAAAAAGCCAATTTCGGAGCGTGTGGTATCTTGCTTCGTAAGTTTCGCTCGTCTGATACCTTGCTCAACAACTACGCTTCGGTCAAAGATACTTGAACGATCACCACGTGTTGCCGCACTTATTCGCTTCAAGTTCTATCCACCACACTAAAAAAAGCCCCTTGCATTGGGGCTTTTTTATGTGGTGCCCAGAAGAGGACTCGAACCTCCACCCCTTTGACAGGACCAGCACCTGAAACTGACGCGTCTACCAATTTCGCCATCTGGGCAATTTGTTTTTATAAAATACATGAGGCACCGTCTATTGTCAAGCTATTTTTTTTCAAAAAAAATGCAAAAAGTACTTTGATTTTATCTAAAAATGTTTTAGACTACAAAAAATTAATATTTAAACAAGGAGCAACTATGACACAAAACTATGTTTTTCCCACACAAGCTGATTTAGATAAAGTGGATTTATCTTGGGGACGGTATTTATGCCCATCTCTGCATCCCGAAGGATGGAAAATCATGATAGCTGCCGTTATCATAATTACAGCTCTAGACTTCTTGCGTATCGGAATAGCTCATTTATTTAATATGTCCATTCCTACATTGTGGTGGGTTGGTGTTCCTTTCTTGGTTTTTGCTTTCTATTTCTTCCGCAATCCAGATCGTGTTACACCGACAGGGGAAAACCTGATTATTGCACCTGCGGATGGTATTGTCAGCAATATCAAACCGGTCGTCCCCCCTAAAGAATTGGGATTAGGTGACAAACCAATGACTAGAATCAGTATTTTTATGAGTGTTTTTAATGTACACGTTAATCGTTCTCCCGTATCTGGTGTTGTTGATAAATTAAATTACAGACCAGGCAAATTTATCAGTGTTGCCGAAAAAGATAGTGAAGATAATGAACGTCAGGAAATTTCTATCATTGCCGATAACGGAGTCAAAATCGGCGTTGTTCAAATTGCAGGATTGGTTGCCCGACGCATTTACTGTCCACTAAAAGCAGGTCAAAAATTAAAAGCTGGAGAAATATTCGGTATGATTCGTTTCGGCAGTCGTCTAGACGTCTTTTTACCTGAAGGAGTTTATCCTAAGGTTATGTTGGGTCAAGTGGCTGTTGCCGGAGAAACCATTTTAGCCGACATGAATGATATTTCCAACAAAACTCAAAAAGAACCGCCGAAAGGAAAGAAATAATGGTGAAACAAGACATTAATATTCGTGCTATTTGTCCGAATGCCGTCACGATGACAGCACTCGCATTTGGGGTATCATCTCTGAATATGGCTTTGTGGGGGCATTGGCGATTGGCAGTTCTTTTCATCTTACTATCAGCTACCTTTGATTTCTTTGATGGTAAAGTTGCCCGAATGCTGGGAGTCTCTTCCCGTTTTGGAGCAGAATTGGACTCTTTATCTGACTTTGTCAGCTTTGGTGTTGCCCCTGGTTTTTTAATGTACCAATGGACAATGAATGCTGATATTAAAATCGAAGTTCTTAAAAACGAAATGGCCCGTTCCGAAGCTATCGGCATTTATTGGGCTTTTGCCTTATTTTTAGCCATGTGTTGCGCTTCACGTCTGGCTAGATTTAATGCAATGTTGGATGAAAAGCAACCATCCTACTGGACACACTTTTTTATGGGGGTTCCAGCACCATCTGGTGCAGGCTTGGCTATTTTCCCCATTATTCTTTGGTTGGCAAGCGGAGAACAAATCGCCTTTTTCCGCTCTCCTGTTTTTGTCGGTTTCTTTTTGGTTTTTAGCGGTATTATGATGGCTAGTAAAATCCCTACATTGAGCTTGAAACATTTACATATTCCTAAAAAGTATGTTTCTGCCATGGGGGTTATAGCTTTATTATTTATGGCTGGATTATTTGCCAATCCTTGGTTAACCCTCAGCCTATTTGAAACGGGCTATATCCTATCCATTCCGGTTTGTGTTTACTATTTTTTAAAGTTTAAAAAAACAGCTATTTAATAGGAGGTTACAACATGAAAAACATACATACATTTGCTTTTATCATAGCAATGGGATTAGCCCTACCAACCATGGCTCAGCTAGATACTAATCCATGGAAAGATAAAACACCGGCCCAAGACAAGCAAGCCGTTGCCCAAAAGACGGTTATTCCTGGTGCAGATAAAACAGAAAATACATTAAATCAAAAGTTACCCGATTTTGTTGGCTCAAATACAACTTGGGATGTTGCTATGGGACAGGATGCTATTGCACCAGACGTAAACATTACCAACATGTTGTTGATGACGCAACATTTGCGTAATTTAGGATATCAAATTCCAGATGGATTAGACCATCTTATCACAACGGCACCAGAAAAACTTCGTAAACAAATTATGTCATCTTTACACTATTTAAAGCAGTCGGCACACCCTGTTGCAAAAGCCTCTAATGCCTATGCAGAAATTTTCGAAAAACAAACAGGATTATCTATTCAAAACTTAATTGAAAATTCGCTTAAAATACTTGATGCCAGACGATAGGAGAGGCTTATGAGACGGGAATGTATCGGAATTTTACTGGGATGTTTTTTGGTGGCTTTACCCGTTATGGCGGAAACAACGCCTATACACCCCAAAACATCGGTTAATCCTTTTGATACAGCGATTATGAATAGTCCGCTTATTTCTAAAACAAGCTATCGTTCCCAATGGGAAGCCGATAACCAACCGGAATATTCTTATTTATATCATATTGAAAAAGTAACAACAGATCCGACTATTAATCCAGAACTTCAAAAACAATTGAAGGAACAGTTGGCCGCCGCTAAAAGTGTTGATTATGGTTTAAAAAACACTCCCTCTGCTCATCTTAAAACTTTAGACTTTAAAAATAATGCAAATAACATCTTATCAAATCAATCTGATAATATTCAAGTCAAAACGACCGCAGATGATTTAGAAAAAACAAAACCAACAAATGATGACATCGAAAGATTAAAAAAAGAAGCACAAAAAGCATCCCAGACAAAAGCAAAACATTCGGGAATCAACCTGAGCGATTTTTAAATGAGTAAGCGCGTTATTTATCAGGCAAACAATGCTCCTTGTATTATTTTAGTCCGACCGCAAATGGCCGAAAATATAGGTATGGTCGCACGGGCGATGATGAATTGCATGTTATCGGAACTACGCATCGTTTGTCCCCGTGAATCCCATTTATCTGAAAAAGCAATCTCGGCATCATCGGGCGCACAAATTATCTTAGAACAAGCAACCGTCTATTCTTCTTTACAAGAAGCAATGGCCGACATTCAATTCGCTTTAGCAACAACCGCCCGTCAAAGAGATATGACCAAACCGGTTTATCATCCCGAAAAAGCCATTCAGCTGATATCCGATCATGCTTCAAATCAAAAAACAGCATTACTATTCGGAGCAGAACGCACCGGATTAGAAAATGATGAGCTTGTCATGGCAGATGGTATTGTTGAAATTCCGTTAAACCCCCTGCACTGCTCACTTAATCTCTCTCAGGCAGTTTTATTGATGGGTTATGAATGGTTTAAAAAACAACATGACTATGATAACTCCCATTTTGAAACGGGAGGGGCTAAGCCAGCCAATAAACAAGAGCTGGAAGCCCTTTTTACTCATTGGGAAACAGAATTAGACAAACGGGGATACTTTCGTTTTCCGGACAAACGAGAACGGATGCAACGTAATTTTCGTAATATCTTTACCCGAATTGGCCTAACGCAAGCAGAGGTCAAAACACTACACGGCGTTATAACGGATTTAATTCGTCCGGAACAAAAATAGCCAATCTATTTGGAAAATTTTTCCTTAATTTCGATCAAAAATCAAAAAATTTTATGCTTTTAAAAAAAAAGACTTGCAATTTATTTTAAAATCGTGTAAAAGAGTCTTACTTTCAATGTCAGAGGGTGTGTAGCTCAGGTGGTTAGAGCGTTACGTTGACATCGTAAAGGTCGCAAGTTCGAGTCTTGCCACACCCACCATTTTAAAGCCTTGATTTTCAAGGCTTTTTTTGTTTCTTTATTGCCCTATAAAAAACTCAAAAATCACCCCAAAAAAACCAAAAAAATGTGGGCAAAATGTGGGCAATACAAATTAGCGTTTTACGATTCGCAAAAGAGGGCTAAAACGACCAGCTCCAGAAACACTATCAGAGTGTTCCTAACGGTTATCTTTTCTTCTAAAACTTGCTTTTTTAGTTGTACTTTTAAGACAGTCTTTCCATCTCTGATTTAACCATTCATTTTATTGTTCTGTGAAATCTTTTATTCCCAAAAGTTTTCTTAAGAGGTGAATATCCTTGGGATATAAGACACTTAGCATATAAGGATGAGGTAATATCACCAATTGACTCATTACATAGGGCAGCAGAGGAGATGTTTCCTCTAAACTGCCCCATTTTTATGATAACTATCTAATTTCTTTCTATTACTAACGTCCCATTTTATTTTTTAGCACATCCAAAGGAATATTCCATTTTTGATCATTATTTTTATACTCAGAAGAATCTTCCTTACCGGATTCATTTTCCTCTTTCATCTTTTCAACATGTTCTTTTAAAGACTCAACAGTCATATTCTTGGCTTCGTCTAAACTCATCCCTTTTCCATAATAGGCCGCATCAGCCAACAATTGACGCATACCTTGAGCGCTAGGATCGGCAATTTTATCAAGAGCAGCTTTTGCCCCCTCTTCTAAACCACCTTTACCTGTTGCCAAATGTTCAGATCCTAAACCGGACTTTACAATATCTTCTGCAACTTTACCATCAGCCATTTTTTCAAGCATATCGCCGATAGAAGCCCCTTCGGTACGATCCATTTCAAAGAATACCTCTTTTGAATCCGGACGCTCAAAGACATCTTTTATTCGAAGGGCCGATTTTCCCACTTCAGCCAAAGCATCGGCACTATATCCTGTTTTTTCTTCCACCGCTTCCTTAGCAACTTCTTTTTCTGCATCTTCTTTACTCATACCTTTTGATGACACTCGATCCGCCACTTTTTGTTCCTGTCCATGCTGACCACTCTGCTTTTTATTATCATTGTTATCATCATCATAAAAATTCTCAAATAATGCCTGACCGAATGGTGGGGGCTCTTCACCTTCATCTTCATCATCATCATCCCAAGGAATATCGTCGGCACGCATTAAATTAAGAAGCGCTATCTCGTCATCGGTTAGATCCGGATCATATTCATACCGCACCTCTTCATCTTCAGCTCTTTTTTTCTTTCTTTTTTCCTCTTCTGTTTCCTCTGCTTTGGAGTCAACTTCTTCTGCATCTTCTGCCCATATATCTTCTGCCAACATGATTTGTTTTCCTTTCAAATAAAAATAAACAATTATCCAATACTTTCCATTGTACTATCAAAAACAAAAACGTCAAGAAAAAAACTAATTTCAGTAATAATAAAGTATTTTAATGGGTTTTTCTATTGATTTTATGAACTCATTTTGATATAAATATATCGAACAAAATGGAGGTTTTTACATGAAAAGTTTTTCTTATACACCGCAGGGGGTTTGTACCCAAAATATCACATTCGATATTATCGATGGCAAAATTCACAATTTGAAATTTGTCGGCGGATGTGCCGGTAATTTATTAGCTATCTCTAAATTGGTAGACGGTAAAGACGCCAAAGTTGTTGCCGATATTTTACGGGGTAATGATTGCAGGGGTAAAGGAACCTCTTGTGCCGATCAATTAGCAAAAGCAATTGATTTAGCCTTAGAAATGGACTAATCTTATAATACAAAAAAAACACCTTGCTAAAAACAAGGTGTTTTTATTATATCATCAATCTACATTCCCTCGCCAAAGCGATCGTTTATTAAATCTTCTAACGCTTTAATTGCCTCAATCGCATCAGAACCATTGGCTGTAATTCGAATACTTTCCCCCAAAGGAACTGCCAGCATCAACAATCCCATAATCGATTTACCTGAAACAGCCAACTCCCCTGACTTTTCAACAGTAATATCGGATTCAAAGCGCTCTGCCGTTTTAACAAAAGCTGCCGTTGCCCGTGCATGTAATCCTTTTAAGTTTTGAATTTTAATATCGAGCGTTTGCTTTGTCATCTAATTATCCAATTTCAACAAATGTGAGGCAATATTAATATATTTTCGCCCAGCTTCTTGAGCGGCAACAACCGCATCATTAACCGTCTCTCCCCGTTCACGCATCAGTTTCACCAGCATCGGAATATTCATACCGGAAATAACCTCTATATTACGTTCTTCCATGATTGAAATCGCTAAATTAGACGGAGTTCCACCAAACATATCCGTAATAACAATAACACCATCACCGGTATCAACTTCAGCGGTTTTTTCCAAAATTTCATGACGTTTTTCTTCACTATCATCAGCCGGCTCAATCCCAACACAAGCGACCCCAGTCTGTGGCCCGACAACGTGTTCGGTAACAGCTAACATTTCCTGAGCTAAACGACCATGTGTTACTAAAACTATTCCTATCATTTTTTACTCCTTTTCTATTAAAGTGGAGATTGACTTTAAACTACCATTAACAACATCGAGAGCTGTCAAAACCTGTTCCAATAATGCAGGATGATTTCCCCATAAATAAAATGTCGGAACAGGCACCCCCTCAATTTCTTCTGCCCCTAAATATGGCAAGCGCTCCGGATATTCCGGAGTCAAAACAATTCTCAATCGTATTGGTGCAGAATCCTCTATTGAAAATCCAGATAAAACACCAAGTGATCGGACCTCCAAACATCCTTGCCCCCGTTCAGGCAATTTGGCGGTTAAAACACCGTCTGACTTATCCATGACCGTTATATCATCTGATATAAGGCAAGCCCCCTGATACAATAAACGGAGTGCCAACGATGACTTGCCGATACCAGATTTTCCCTCTATCAAGATACCGGCACCGTTTATAACAACACAAGTTGCCTGTCTTTTTATCATCGTCGGCATATCCTTGGCGTTCTCGGCGGGAGTCGAACCCACGGCCCCAGGATTAGGAATCCTGTGCTCTATCCATCTGAGCTACGAGAACGAATCCTCTTTATTCCTTATTAACGTATTCGCAGAACATCCGGACAATAATGAAAGCAACGACTAAAAGAATCAGTTCAATTACAAACATTGTAATACCGGCTGTAAACAAGTGAACTATCGTTCCCAAAGCCATCAAAGCCAACAGCCCCATTAAAACGAAATAAATAATCCGAATATAAGGCTTCAACTTGGAACCGAGTTTTGTAACCAAAACTGGCTCTAAAGATGCCAATTCCTTACCCATAGCTTTCATTTTTTCTTTATCCATATTTTTTCTCCTTTCGATTATTTTTTACGCATAGTGGGGAAAGCAAGTACATCCCGAATAGATGTATTGCCCGTTAAAAACATGACCAAGCGGTCAACACCTATACCCAATCCCCCTGTGGGTGGTAACCCATGTTCCAAAGCTTCAACAAAATCTTCATCCATCATATCCGCCTCTTCATCGCCAGCTTCACGAGCAGCAACCTGTTCTTCAAAACGGGCATATTGATCCAACGGATTTGTTAGCTCTGAATAAGCATTACACATTTCTTTGCAATTGATAAATGTTTCAAACCGTTCAACAAGGCGAGGATTACTTCTATGTTCCTTTGTCAAAGGCGACATGGATTTCGGATGATCAATAACATGCGTCGGTTGAACCAAGTGTTCTTCACATCTTTCTTCAAAAACCGTCGCCAAAACCTTACCCCAATCGGCATTCTCTTCAACATCGACACCGATAGAATCTGCTGCCTTTCGAGCATCTTCATCAGTTTCAATTGTCATAAAATCAATTCCTGTATATTCTTTTACTAAATCGG
The DNA here is from genome assembly GCA_045635125.1 of Alphaproteobacteria bacterium. Lineage (GTDB taxonomy): Bacteria > Pseudomonadota > Alphaproteobacteria > CAAHEQ01 > UBA3637 > CALXZG01. The sequence goes on from JAZRBO010000018.1 coordinate 8,170, forward strand.
CCATCGAACGTCTAGCAAACGGTTGGGACAAATCAAATTGTTTCCCATCATATTCAATCTGAAGCGTTCCATTGACTGCTAAACAAGCATCACGAACCATCTCTTCAAACAAATCCATCATGTCATTATAATCCATGTAAGGAATATACACTTCCATTCCCGTAAATTCCGGGTTATGAGTTGTATCCATCCCTTCATTTCTGAAATTTCTGGCAAATTCAAAAACCCCCGGCATACCACCAACAATTAATCGCTTTAGGAACAATTCCGGCGCCACACGCAAAAACAAATCCATATCTAAGGCGTTATGATGCGTAATAAAAGGTTTAGCTGCAGCACCACCCTTAATCGTCTGCAAAATAGGAGTATCAACCTCATAACACCCTTTTTTAATTAACAACTGACGAATCGTTTCGATAATCCGACTTCTTTTAATCAGAGTTTGAATCGTTTCCGGTGTCATAATCATATCGACTTCACGGTGGCGATATTTTGTATCCATATCCGTCAAACCGTGGAATTTTTCAGGTAACGGCAACAATGCTTTAGCCAGCATAGTGATTTCCGTTGAAGCAACGGACAATTCCCCGCGTTTTGTTCGACGTACTGTTCCTTCAACACCTATCATATCACCAATGTCCAACCAAGAAAGCATACGTTTCGTCGCATCGGTTGCATTTTCTAACGATGTATAAATTTGAACCTTACCTGTCGCATCATAAATATCAATAAACATCCCTGAATTACGAATCGCCCGAATCCGACCGGCAACTTTAACAACCGTATCTGTTTGAGTGTCATTCGGTAAATCGGAAAATGTCGCATTCAAATCCGCCGATGTATTTGTCGGACGGTAAATATGCGGATAGCCGTTAAGCCCAGAAGCCTCAAGCTCCTTTAATTTATCAATTCGAATACGACGTTGTTCGTGACCTGTATTTTGTGTATCTGACATAGTTATCCTCTTTATTAATCTTTAACTTTGCACAAAGTTAGCGTTTTTTATGCCAAAAGTCAAACTATTTAGATGACAAATGCAAAAAAAATGATATGATAGAGGTATGACAATAAATGTGACGTGTCCTTTTTTCAAAAAATGTGGTGGCTGTCTATACCAGGATTTGCCATTCGATACCTATTTGGAAAAGAAAAAGAATTTCATCGAACGCGCTTTTGCCGACAGGGGTTTAAAAATAGAAACGGAACAGATTCAAACCGTTCCCATTCACAGTCGAAGAAGAGCCTGCTTTGCTTTCCGAAATGGAAAAATGGGATATAACGCCCTTAAAAGTCATCAGATTATCGAAATTGATCAATGTTGCCTTTTGGTTTCTGAAATTGAAACAATCCTGCCGACCTTACGCCAATGGACTAGCCGTTTAAAGGGAAATGGGGATATTTTTGTCCTTGCAACCGAATGGGGATTAGATATTCATATCAAAACCAATGATGGACGTCCCGATTTAAATTTATTGGAAAATCTGGCAGAGATGGCTTCTCATAACGCCGTAGCACGATTAAGCTATAATAACGAGCCGATTGCCAGTAAAGTCAATCTACCATTGCCGGCTGAAGCTTTTTTACAACCGTCACAAGCCGGTGAAAAAATACTCGTTGACCTAGTTTTAAAAGGGGCGAACGGCCATCATAAAGCGGTCGATTTATTTTGCGGTAGCGGCACTTTTACAAAACCTTTGTTAAAACAAGGAATCAAAACTATTGGTTATGATTGCGCTACAGACAGCGTTTCTTTGTTAGGGCAAAACGGTATTATTCGAGATTTGTTCCGTTCCCCTCTTCTACCAGAAGAAATGACGGGATTAGATTTAATTGTACTAGATCCACCTCGTTCTGGTGCTAAAGCTCAGGTGGAACAAATTGCCAAGACACAAGTCCCTAAAGTCATCATGGTGTCCTGTAATCCAGTCACTGCATCTCGTGATGCTCATATATTAATATCGGCAGGATGGCAACTAAAATCCATCGTACCCGTCGATCAATTCACATGGTCGAATCACGTTGAGATTGTTTGTTTTTTTGAACGATAACAAAAAAACTTTTTCTCATCCCAACACATTTTTATCATTTATTCCGAAACACAAAATGTGTTTATTTTTTAATAACCTGTTTGATTCAACCTGCTTTTCACCATTTTTAGTATAAAAAGTCATATCATCGTATTGACAAAACATCGCATTGTATGTAAATTAAACGTAATAGTTGTAGAAGATGGAGGCAAAGCATGGCTCAAAAACAAAAAAAAGGAACAATTCGTGGTAGATTGTCAGATGGAACCCCAAACCCTATCGACACATATGTCGGATCACGTGTCCGCCTCAGACGTTCTATGCTGGGATTAAGTCAGGAACGTTTAGCCGAAGAATTGGGAATTACCTTTCAACAAGTACAAAAGTATGAAAAAGGGCTAAACCGTATTGGTGCTAGCCGGTTATGGGATTTAGCTCAAGTTCTAGGTGTCAGCGTTGATTTCTTTTTTGATAAAATGGATGAAACATATCAAAACAGTAGTCCCCGAAATATTTCTGGCCTTCGTTTATCCGATTCTGATGATTTACCGTTTATCAATCCCGATATTTTGATGCGCCGAGATGTAATGGATCTTGTACGATATTACATAAAAATTGAAGACCCCAAAATATCTCGTAACATCTTAGAATTAGTTAAATCATTAACCCCTGATGATAATTTTTACATCAATGACAGTGATATCGATGACGAAGTACCTGTACAATACCAAGGAATGCCTATATCTGATTTCGCTGATAAATAAAGATTAAAACCCCATCATCAGACGAATATCTTCACTCATTCGTTCAACCGTCCATGGGGGATCAAAGGTTAATTCAACCGTTACCTGACCAACACCGGGAACAGAGGCTACCGCATTAGCTACCATCCCAGGCATTTCACCCGCCATTGGGCATGTTGGAGAAGTTAATGTCATCAAAACAAAAACATTCCCATCTGTTTCCTGCTTAATATCGTAAATTAATCCTAATTCATAAACATTTAGCAATAATTCGGGATCCTGTACAGCTTTAATAGCAGCAACAATATCGTCATGCGTTGCCAAATCAGTCCCTGCCGACAAGGGAGTTCCTGCCATTGCTCGATACGTTAAATCCGACGCCAATGGTAATTCTAAATCAGACAATTCATCCAATGACATATCATACTCCAAATAAAGAAAGTGTTTTACGCAAAGACATCAAAAAACACTCAATATCACTTAAATCATTGTAAAGCCCTAAAGAAACCCGCAATGACACGGTTTGATGAAAGCGCTCATGAATCGGCATAGCGCAATGATGACCAACCCGTACACAAATATTATTTTGTGTCAAAGCAAATGCAATATCTGCAGGATGAATACCGGCAACATTAAAGGAAACAATCCCTTTTTTACAACAATCATTCCCCAACAGTGTAACACCGGAAATCTCGGACAGCTTCCGACATAAAAAAGAGGTTAATTCCTCTTCATATTTCGAAATATGATCTAATCCAATATTTTGAATATAATCAAGAGCAGATGCCAATCCAACCGCCTCAACAAACGGAGGGGTGCCTGCCTCAAATTTGGCAGGTCCGTCAGCAAATGTCGTTTGGGTAATACCAACATGTTTAATCATATCCCCACCAAACTGATATGGTGGCAATTCTGACAAGGCCTCTGCCTTTGCATACAAAACACCTATTCCGGTCGGACCATATACTTTATGACCTGAAAAAGCAAAAAAATCACAATCCAAATCCGTCACATCAACCGGCAGATGGGCGCAGCTTTGAGCGCCATCAACCAAAACACGAGCCCCCACAGAATGGGCCAATGTTACTATCTCCTTAATCGGATTTTCAACACCCAAAACATTTCCGAGTTGTGCAACCGCAACTATTTTAGTTCTAGGCGTCAGTTTTGCCCTAAAATCCGCCATATCAATATGACCATCCTGTGTCACATCGAATACCTTAAATACAGCACCGGAACGCAAACATGCCTGTTGCCATGGCACAAAATTCGCATGATGTTCGGCAATACAAACCAAAACCTCATCTCCCGATTGCAACAAACGTTCATAACTGGAAGCTACAAGATTAATACTTTCTGTTGTTCCCTTAGTAAACACAATCGTATCCGGCATTGCATGAATAAAATCAGCGACAGTATAACGAGCCCGTTCATACTGTTCTGTTGCCTGTACGGCTATGCGACACTGCCCCCGATGAACATTAGCATAATATGTGCGATAAAAATCATCCATAGACTTTAAAACAGATTCTGGTTTTTGTGCTGAAGCTGCTGAATCTAAATAAACTATTTTTGAATCTACCAGTATCGAGAAATCCTGTTTATGCATTTTGTTCCATCCATTCTTGTAAAACCGGTTCAAAAGAAGGGGGTAAAATATCACTCATCATAGCACGTAACAGCATATGATAAGCCGCTTTTTGAGAAATACCACGAGACATCAAATAGAACAAAGCCCCCTCATCCACTGAGCCAACTGCCGACCCGTGGGCACATTGAACATCATCCGCATAAATTTCCAGTTCCGGTATTGCCGTGATAGTTGCCTGAGGAGACAATAAAACAGATCTATGATTTTGATTTCCAATACATTTTTGAGAATCATAAGGAATCCGAATAACACCATGAAAAGTTGTTTTAGCCGTATCGGTCACTATTCCTTTAACCATTTGATGTGATTCTGTTTCAGAAGCATCATGAATGACATCGATATTTAAATTGCTTTTATTGTTACCGCTAGATAAATAAACGGCTTTAATATGACATGATGCCTTTGGTTCAGCCAACGTTACACGAATATCGGCATTTCCCTTTAAAAGTAACAGCGAAATATCGACATGTTGTTCTGCCGAGACAATAATATGACGCGTTTCGGGAGATAAAGTCCCCTCCTCCACACCATTTTCATTGGCAATCAAAATCATATTATCGATAGACATCATATCCTTTTTCTTCCAGAGTAATAGCCAATGATTTATCGCCAGTTTTAACAATACGACCATCCATCATAATATGGATATAATCAGGTATAATATCATTCAATAACCGTTGAAAATGTGTAATCAATAAAAAGGAACGATGGGGTTCCCGCATAACATTAACAGCCTGAGCAACAACACGCAAAGCATCAATATCTAAACCAGAATCAATCTCATCCAACAGGCACAAATCTGGTTCTAAAAATGCCATTTGCAACATTTCCATTCGTTTTTTTTCACCACCGGAGAAACCGACATTCAAGGGACGCTTTAGCATATCATCACTAATACCAATCGCTGTTGCTCTGGGACGTAATCGGCGCATAAAAGAAACAGCGTCCAAATCCCCTTCTCCATTAAAATGACGTTTAGCATTCAACGCTGTCTTTAAAAACAAAGCCGTCCCAACACCCGATAATTCTGTTGGCGATTGAAAAGCCAAAAAAATGCCACTGTTGGCCCGCTCGTCCGGTGTCATTTTTAAAATATCTTTATCTTTAAAAAGAATCCGACCGGCTGTTACCTCATAAGCAGGATGCCCGGCAATCACATTGGCCAAAGTACTTTTACCTGAACCATTAGGGCCCATAATAACATGAACTTCCCCCGGATGAATAGTTAGAGAAAAATCCTTTAAAATCTCCTTTTCTCCAACACGGACACATAAGTTATCAATTGTTAAAAACGCCATTTTATTTTATCCCTAAATATCCCTTTATGCGATCTACTTTAAAAGCAGCATGTTTAGCAACTTCTTCACGAATATGATACATATCCATTAATTGATCAAGCATAATCAAAACGTCTGCCGTTTCTTCTGCCAGAGCATCTACGTTGTCTTGTTCTCGATTAACATTTTTAAGAACTTCTTTTTGAAGTTCGCTCATTTCCTCTAATAACATCATAATTTGCCTTTGCTTTCCCCAAGTTGTCAAAGCAGTTTTACAAATTTCTTCTGATACATATCTTGTCATCCGATACTTCCTTCCAAATTAATACCAATAAGCCGTTGTGCCTCAACGGCAAATTCCATAGGCAGTTTTTGCATCACATCACGACAAAAGCCGTTAACAATTAATCCGACTGCCTGCTCTGTATTTAAACCACGAGCTTGCGCATAAAACAATTGATCCTCAGAAATCTTAGAGGTGGTAGCCTCATGCTCTATCACACCGGTCACATTACTACAACTCATCACTGGAACGGTATGAGCCCCACATTTGTCCCCGATAAGAAGACTATCACACTTTGATACATTTTTAGCACCAATCGCCGATGGAGCCATCTTTACCATCCCTCGATACGTATTGTTTGAACGACCGGCAGAAACACCTTTGGATATAATTGTTGAGGTTGTGTGTTTTCCCAAGTGAATCATCTTTGTCCCTGTATCAGCCTGCTGACAATGATTTGTCAGAGCAACAGAATAAAATTCCCCAACAGAATAATCCCCTTTCAAAACACAACTGGGATACTTCCAAGTAATAGCTGAACCAGTTTCCACCTGAGTCCAAGATAACTTTGCACGAGTATGACAAATCCCCCTTTTCGTCACAAAATTATAAATACCACCCCGACCATTTTCATCACCAGGATACCAGTTTTGTACCGTTGAATATTTAACCTCTGCACCATCTTTGACTACAATTTCGACAATGGCAGCATGCAATTGATTTTCATCTCTTTGAGGCGCCGTACATCCTTCTAGATAACTCACATACGAATCATCTTCTGCAACAATCAAAGTCCGCTCAAATTGCCCTGCATTTTTAGCATTAATTCGAAAATAACTGGACAATTCAAGAGGCGCCCGAACGCCTTTCGGAATGTAAACAAATGATCCATCCGAAAAAACCGCACTATTCAAACAAGCAAAAAAATTATCCGTGTACGGAACAACTGAACCCAAGTATTGACGAACCAAATCAGGATAATCTCGAACTGCCTCAGACATAGGGCAAAAAATAATGCCTTTTTCTTTCAACTGCGCCCGATACGTTGTCGCAACAGAGACACTATCAAAAATAGCATCAACCGCGACACCAGCCAAAGCTTTCTGCTCTTCAAGAGGAATACCAAGTTTTTGATACGTCTTTAATATTTCGGGATCAACTTCATCAAGCGAATTTACCGTCTTTGATGTCGGCGCTGCATAATAGTATAAATCCTGATAATCAATAGGGTTATACTCAAACTTACCCCAATGAGGTTCCGTCATAGTCAACCAATGTCGATATGCCTTTAATCTAAAATCAAGCAACCATTTCGGTTCTTTTTTCTTAGCCGAAATAAAACGAATCACATCTTCATTCAAACCCTTAGGAGCCATTTCCGAATCGACATGGGTTTCAAATCCGTACTGATATCGTTCGGATACAATTTCATGCAATGTCGTTTTTGTGTTATTCATATGCTCTTTTATGACCTATTTTAAAAAAAAAGTCAAGAAAAAGCATTTTTTTGCTTGTTTTTAGTTAAAAAAAAAGCTAAGGTATGACTAGTTTAAAAAAGGAGATATTACCGTATGTTGGGGACATTCGATTGTTTTGCCGTAGTCCAGAGTTTTTTTATCCTCACAACTATCTTATTCATTTTTATTGCCATGATATTTCTCAACCGCAGTCGACACCTGCGTAAAAAATTATCCGGCATGATTGAGGCTTTAGCCGCAAAAAACAAAGAGTTAGAGGATGCTCGCCAAATGGGACAAAATGCCTTATCGCCATTTATTCCTGAAACATCAAAAAGCATCATTGTGTCAATCGACCAAGCGGGAAAAATTACTGACATCAATGAATATGCGACAGAAGTTTTTAAATACACTCGTGAAGAAATGGTTGGAAATGACGCCTTTGGCACTATTTTCCCCGTACCAGAAAAAAAAGATTCTTTACAGGCTAATATTATTTCTCGTATTTTTGCTAATCCCAAATTATACGTTGAACATGAAACGGAAAACATCAAAAAGAATGGGGAACATTTTTGGATTTCATGGACAAACCGTGTCAT
>JAZRBO010000019.1:0-15451 GCA_045635125.1 Alphaproteobacteria bacterium
TTCACGAATTGCTTTGTCTTCATCTACGCCGGCCCACACATGATGTGGTATGTCGCCATGGGCAAAGTATCCCACCTCTTTTAATGAATAGTGAAAAGCAGGAAACCGAACGTAGTGTAACTCTTTTAACACTTCATCGGCAACGGGTTCTTCCAGATTGCCAACAAACCGTAGCGTTAAATGCATTTTCTCTGTCGGTCGCCACAAAGCTCCCGGTAAATTTTTCTGCAAGGTCATCAATTGTTCTTTGATGTTTTCCGGTAGGCTAAGTCCTACAAACAAACGTATCATAAAAATCTCCTTTTCAAATTGCTTTTTTTATTATATAATAAAGCAAAACAAAAGGAAAGAAAAATGTCACGATTAAAAGTTTTAGAAGTCCCTCATCCCGTTTTAAGGGAAAAGGCTCAGCCTGTTTCGACGGTTACGCCAGAAATAAAAAAAATACTGTCTGATATGTTGGAAACCATGTATGCAACAAACGGTGTCGGATTGGCAGGTAATCAGGTCGGTTTGTTACAGCGTCTAGTTGTTATTGACTGTGGACATGATAATCCGGATCCGATAAAAATGGTAAATCCGGAAATTATATCTCGGTCCGATACTCGGGTTTGTCAGAGCGAAGGATGTCTTTCCGTTCCTAGGGAATATGCCGAGGTTGAACGGTGTGAGTTTATCACCGTTCGTTACACTGATGAAAACGGAATAGAACGGGTGCGGGAAACAAGTGGTCTCCTGGCTATTGCCGTTCAGCACGAATTGGATCATTTAGAGGGAAAACTCTTTATTGATTATTTGTCTCCTCTCAAACGGCAACGGCTTTTAAAACATCTGGAAAAACGCCGTAAGAAAGAGGCTTGTTTGGCACAAGAGGCGGAGGTAAGTGAATGAAAATTGTTTTTATGGGAACGCCTGTTTTTGCAGCCGAAGCGTTGCGTGCTATTGCGAAACATCATGATGTTGTTTGTGTTTATACGCAACCGCCGAGACCGGCTGGGAAAGGGTATCATCTGACACCATCTCCGGTCCAAATGACTGCCGAAGAGCTGGGGATTCCCGTTCGTTGTCCGACAACTTTGCGTACACCAGAGGCTCAAGATGAATTTAAAGCCTTGGGGGCGGATATCGGGGTTGTTTGCGCCTATGGTTTGATTTTACCTCAAGCCATTTTGGATGCTCCGACCAAAGGGTGTCTGAACATTCATGCATCCCTTTTACCTCGTTGGCGGGGGGCGGCTCCGATTCAACGAGCTATTCAGGCAGGTGATACCGAGACAGGTATTACAATTATGCAAATGGACGCTGGTTTGGATACTGGTCCTATGTTGCTGAAGGAAGCAACTCCGATTACGCCAACAACAACTGCTGCAGAATTACATGATCGTTTGATGGAAATTGGTTGTCGTTTGATTTTAGACGCCTTGAATATTTTGCCGACACCGATACCGCAACCAGATACAGGTGATACCTATGCGGACAAACTTCAAAAATCAGAAGCCTTGATTGATTGGACGCAACCAGCTGAGCAAATAGAGCGTACGATACGGGCCTTTAACCCGTTTCCAACAGCTTATTTTATGTATGGTTCAGAACGTGTTAAGGTTTTTTCAGCAGAGATTTGCGAAAAGACATCTGAGCCAGCGGGGATTGTTTTGGATAACGCCCTGCGGATAGCGTGTGGAAATGGAACCAGCTTACGTTTGACATGTCTGCAACGGCCTGGGAAAAAGGCTATGCCCGCAACAGAAATTTTAAAAGGCTGGACTATACCGAAAGGAACAAACCTTGCGGTATAGGTTAACAATAGAATACGATGGCTCTGGCTTTTCTGGCTGGCAGAAACAGCAAGATAAAATCACAGTACAGGAAGTTTTGGAAAAAGCTGTTAGCGTTGCACTTCGTCAACCGATAGAAGTGCAGGGGAGTGGTCGAACGGATGCCGGTGTTCATGCTTTGGCACAGGTTGCCCATTTTGATTATTCGGATATGCTTTCCGAACGAGAATGTGGGCGTTTGAGAGAATCGATTAATGCCCTTGTCCGACCGTATCCAGTGTCGGTTCATGAGATTGTACCCACGACAGAAGATTTTCATGCCCGTTTTAGTGCGCGTCAACGGGAGTATGTGTATCGCATTCAAAACACCCGTTTTCCGCCGGCGCTAGATAGGGATAGGGTATGGTGGTTTTCCCGGCCTTTGGATGTGGATAAAATGCAGGAAGCAGGCGACTTGCTTATCGGTAAGCATGATTTTTCCACTTTTCGGGCAGCGCAATGCCAGGCAAAATCTCCTGTCAAAACACTGGATTTTCTGTCCGTTAGTCGACAAGGGGATATGATTGAGATTCGGGTTAAGGCTCGATCATTCCTATATCATCAGGTTCGTAACATAGCAGGGAGTCTTGTGGCGGTTGGATGTGGCAAATGGACCGTGGATGATTTTAAACGGGCATTTGAGGCGTGCGATAGGACTAAAGGTGGCGAAACGGCACCGTCTGCCGGTCTTTATTTTGTGGGCGTGAGATACGAATAAATTTTGTTTTTAAGATGATAAAAGAGGGCTTCGTAGTGAAGTCCTCTTTTATCTTAATCCATTCTCTATAATCGAATTTTAAGAGAAAGGAATGTTATCGGCTACAATAGCCATCGGCATAAGTGCGTTTCGGGGATTGACACTTAGAACACTCTTCCTCCGTTGTTTGAATCGGTTTTGGTTCAAAACAGGCATAACATTTACCATCAGAACCAAAGAAGCGATTGTTGCACCGATCACATTCCGTTTCAGTTGTATCTTCGGCATCAGACCAGCCACATGAATAACACTTGCCATCTTGGCGGCTAAATGAATTTGCATCTCTTAATTTTAGATGCGTCAAGCGTCTTATCTTACAACGATACAGCGTATCGGTCACGCAATGAGCAGAGAAAATGGTATTCAGAAATGTGATACGGATTAAGGATTATGATATTGACCGGCTGTCATGGGGATATCTACGCCCGTTGTCGTCGGAAAGGTTATCGGCAGTCCCATCAAAAAACGGACAGCTAAAAACGCATAACCGGCCGCATCTAAATTATAGTCCGCCATGCCAGCCTCTGTTACCGTTTCAACCACTCCGCCGAGGGCTTTTTTTAGCCATAGTACGAGTGTTGGATTGAGTGTGCCACCTCCAGATAAAAGCCATTTTGCCGGTTCGTCTGTTAAAAATTGTTTGGATTGAATGATGCTTTGTACAATAAACGACGTCAGTGTCGCAGCCCCGTCTGCCGGTGTGCAACCTTCAACATGTTCTAGCAAATGATTAAAGGCATCTCGGTCCAATGTCTTAGGGGGATTTTGATGTAAATATGGGGTTTTCAATAAATAAGTTAGTAACCGTTCGTCTACTTTGCCTTTTAGCGCAATAGTGCCATCAAAATCCATTTCTAAACCGCTATGACGTTGTATCCATCTGTCCAGCAAAAGACATCCAACCCCTATATCAAAGGCTTGTAGCTCACCTAAATTACCAATGCTTGTTAAAGTGCTGAGGCCACTCAAGGACAGAAAGGCAAGAGGTTTGGGTTGAGAACGGGTTATCGCCTCAATAAACGTCGGTAGTATTGGACCACCCGTACCACCCGATTTGACATCTGTCTTAATAAAATTGTCAATCACAGGTACGCCTAACGTTTGGGATAGATTGTCCCCGTTACCAAGAGTGATGACAAGTTTGTCCGGTGTATAATGACGAATGGTATGATTCGAATAACCGACAACATCTATATGTGGTATGTGGCGGGCGTTTTGTGCTAAAAGTTCTTGCGCTACAGCCGTATGTTCTGCAGTTATTCGATCATCCAATGATTTTAAAAGCCCCATATCCGTGAAGTTTTGCGGATAGGTTAGGGCTAAAATATCATTCCGCAATTCTGCTGAATATGGACGGGTTAAGGTTATCGGTTCATCCAATATGTCCAAGCCGTCCGTTTTTAGCAGGCACGCATTAATGTAAACGGCAGATGAATCCGAATACAGGCCTAATGCGGTTTGCGGTTCAATTGTTTTCATGCTTTGTCCTTATTAAACGGATCCGGCAGGGTGTCTTGCGCCGTTTCAATCCGATCGTATAATTCCTTTAAAAAGGCACGCTTTTCCATGCCAGGAGCGATTGGTTCTAAAAACCGAATCGTGACTGTTCCAGCGTGTTTGATCGTTTTGTTCTTGGGCCAACAGTAACCACTATTTAAGGCTACCGGTACAACAGGAACTTTGCATTGTTCGTACAAAAATGCCGTCCCAGGTGAGTAGGGTTGTTTCGTGCCAGGAGCCGTGCGAGTACCTTCCGGAAAAATAACCAGATTCATGCCTTGGGATAATCTTTTTTGAACTCGTTCCAGCATTGAGCGCATTGTTTTTGTGCCGCCACCACGATTAATGGGAACACAACCGACTTTCAAGAAGTAAAGCCCCGCAAATGGAATAAACATAAGTTCTTGCTTTAAAACATAAAACATGTTCGGAACTATCCGGTGAAAAACTGTTGTTTCTAAGGCAGATTGATGTTTTGAGGCAACAATATAGCCAGCTTCCTTTGGCAGGTTTTCTAACCCTTCGACTTTAATTCGAATACCACAAATCAAGCGCATCAATGCATTCGTCATATGTGTCCAGCAAAAAGGAAAAAGCAAAGCATATTTCCGAGGAACTAACAATATCGGAAGCATAATAATAAACAAAAATAGTGTGCTTAGGTAAAATGAAGCAACAAATAAGAGAGAACGCAATTTTATCATAATAATATCCTTTCAAATAAATATTGCAGGTGAACAATCATAAATTTGTGGTATTCCACAAACAACAGCCAAGCGTAACGAGTCCGTATCCAATCAACAGAATCGCCAAACGACTTGGGAAATACGGGAAGTGGAATGATTTTTAAGTCAGGGTTTTGATTTAAAACTTCAAATACGCTACGGGGCATGTGGTAAAAACTTGTAACCAAGAGAACAGAATTGACTTTTTTGTCTCGAATCCAGGTTGCTGTTTCACGAGCGTTTCCTTTGGTATCTTTGGCGTGATAGCCTAAGGTAACATTATCCGCTAAGTCCGGTGGTAGATCCGGTATTAAGTCGTGATGACGAACAGCTTTATTCACACCGGAAATGAGAAGATTGGGGGCATAGTGATCTTTCAAAAGATCAAGCGCTGTATTAATTCGGTTGTCCCCTCCTGTTAAAACAACAATAGCGTCTGTTGGTGTAGCCGGGGTGAAGCGAAAGCTCAGTGCATATAAAGAAAACAGGCAAAAACCAATCAGCCAAACGCTCAGACCAATCATCGTCAGGTAGAATAACAGTTGGCGTACCAGTTTCTTTTTCATCATCATAAGAACCGTTTTAGGTAGGATAAAACTGTTTTGAAGGTCGTCCCAAACGCAAGCAATGATAAAACAAACGGAACAGCCAGTAAAATCCCCCACTGCAGGAGTGTGAATGTCGGATGAATGACTAAGTCAGAAGCAACGCCTCTTAGAAAAAAGGAAGCTCCGGCCATAATTGGTAAAGCCAAGGCTAAACCAAACAATGATCCGAAAAGAGTCAGGCGAAAGCTTCGGTTGGCGTATTGATTCGTAACGTAAAAATCATTCGCACCCATCATGTGTACCAAAGAAATAACCGGTTCGTGAACCCGTAGGCTTGTTTTCGTAGCATAAATAACTGTAAACGATGTTGTCAGTGTTAGCAAAATTAAAATAAAGCCAATCAGTTTTATAATACCAGAAGAGAGGTGCAACAAGGGTGTCAGCCAAATACGATGACTATCCAGTGTGGCGGCCGGAACCTGAGATGCTAAATCAGCCTGGATTTGTGATAAATCCAATGGTGAGGTCGGATCAACGGTGACGTCGATTAATTTCGGTAATGGTAATTCCGACAGGACTGTTGTTTTGTCTAGCCACGGATGCATTAGGTCCGCCATTTGATTATCGGATAAAACGGTAGCCCCCAGAATTCCCTCACTCGCCCGTAAAATTGTCAAGGTTGTTTCAATGTCTTTATCAACCATTTCTCCCCGAGAGGCTCCTAATTCCGTATAGGTCGGAATTTGAACCGTTAAAGATCCGGAAACACTTTGTTGCCAACGAGTTATAGAGCCGTAAGTTACCATGCCTGCCGCTAAAATCAAGACGGCTATAAAGGACATAAGCATACTCATCCACGGTAAAAACAGGCTGGCTGGGTCTGTTGCAAAGAAAATATTCGGTTTTTTCATTCTTTATCCCCACGATTAAATAACTTTGATGCCATATCACGGTAGGTTGGTGTCGGTTGAATAACAGATAGTTTTCCTTTTTCTAAGTGTAATTGCGGAAAATTAAAATGTTTAATCAGACCTTGATTGTGTGTTGCAATCACAACGGTTGTTCCTAGCTTGTTAAGCTCTAAAAATAAGTGCAGAAGGCGTTTGGCCATGGCGTCATCAACATTGCCCGTCGGTTCATCCGCCATTAATAATGTCGGACGAGTAATAACGGCTCGTGCGATGGCCACCCGTTGTTGTTCTCCGCCAGACAAAGATTCAGGTAAAAGGCGCATGTTCTTTTCAAGGCCGACCCAGCTGAGCATCTCTGATACATGGCGACGGACTTCGGATTGTTTTACCCCAGCAATGCGTAACGGTAGGGCAACGTTATCAAAAGCGCTCAGGTGTGGTAATAGACGAAAATCTTGAAACACGACACCCATTTGGCGGCGAATGCGGGCCTTGGCCCGTCGAGACAGTTCGTCCACGGCGTACCCAAACAGTCGAACCCGTCCCTTCGTGGGCAAATGATCCATATACAGTAAACCCAGAAGAGATGTTTTACCAGCACCGCTTTCACCCGTCATAAAATAAAATGAACCGGGGTCAAGGGCAAATTGAACGTCTTTTAAAACCTCCGGACCTGTGCCGTAACGCAAGGAAACGCCATTAAATTCGGCCACGGGAGATGTGAGTTTTGTTTTTTCGCTCATGTTATCCTTATCAAAACAGTTGTATCTTTTTTCGAAATCGTATATAGTGACTGTACACTATTTTTTGCAAAAGGAAAAGACAAATGTTGATCATATGCCCAAAATGTTCTGCTAAGTATCGTTTGCCGGATGAAATTACACTCAAAAATGACCAAAAATTGAAATGTTCGATGTGTCAGATATTGTTTACGACAGAGGAAAGTGCTCCTTTGGATTTAACACCAGACATGATAGACAATGAAACGGTTGTTGATACACAAAGATCGGAAAGTATTCCTGTTCATGAAATGATCGAAACACCGGCAATGCAAAATAATCCGCCTCCTATGTGGGCTAAACCTGTGGATCGTGTGGAGGATGTGGTTGGGGCCGAAATCGGTCGATTATTGTCGGAAAAGCCGGCAGATATTGTTGGTCGGGGTATTGCATCACAGGATGCGCTACCGGAAGTATTTGTACCGGTGACAGTTCATTCTGAGACACCTAAAAAAAAGAAAGGAATCGGAATAGTTGTATTTTATTTATTGCTCATTTCAGGTTTCTGTTTTGCGGCTTGGACGTATCGACAGATGTTAATGCCTTCTTTTTATAATTTTATGCCGACTAAGGTAGAGCGGGTTAAATCTGTAAAAAATATTTCTGCACCAGTTGTAAAGACGATAGAAAAGGTGGTAAAAAAGCCGACTGTTGTTAATAAACCTATGCCAACGGAAACAGTTAAAAAAGTTCCAGATGTAGCGGTGGCAGAAGTTAAGACTGTGGAAAAAGAGGTAAAAGTTAATCCTCAGATTATGGTAAAGTCAGTTGATGTTCCTAAAACTGAGGAATCCTCAAAAGCAAATGAGTCTGTGGCAAATGTGCAACAGGTAGCCCCTATTGTCCCTGAAACAGATCCTGTAACCTCTCCCGTAACGGTGTCTAAGAAAATACGTATTGTTGGGGATGTGGACGAAAAAAAATCAACAGCAACTATTCCTGTTGTCGAGAGGGACGGGATAAAGTCAAAGGATAGTATTGGTGAGGATAAAAATACAGTAATCAGGAGTGAAGTCGTTGAACAAAATCCTTCTGTTGTACAAGGAAATACGGTTATCATATCTGAAACAGAACAAATCCCTTCATTCGATGGTCATTCGGATGATGAGCCTTTGTTGGATGTAATGGCTGAACCGGTTCCTACGGCTTTGGAAAATGAGCTTGTTATCGAAGATGTTCGTTTTAATGTCACTCCGGATGAACAGGGTGTGGCTCAAATGTTAATTGAAGGTGTGGTTCTTAATAAAGCCAAGGAAATGCGTTCTGTTCCTGTTTTAACAGCAACAGTTTGGGATGAAAATAATCATATGTTGGAACAAAAAAAGGTTCATGTGGCACAGGAACATTTAAATCCTGATGAAACAGTTGCGTTTTATACCAGTTTAGTTCCAGCCCCAAATGGTGTTCACCATGTGGATGTTACATTCTAAGGAGCGTTCGTGAGACAATTATTTATCATTGTTGTTGGCGTATTGTTGCTAGCTCAATCTGTAGAGGCAGGGTGTCCACAGGCAAATAGTCTGATACAACAACAGGGGCTTGTGGCAGCAATGCCTGTGTATGAAAAGTGTGCATTACAGGATAATGATGATGAAACACAATATTATTTAGGACAGGTATATGAAACAGGCAGAAGCGATATCAAGCCTAATAGGCAAAGGGCTTTGCTTTTTTATCATCTGGCTGCTGAAGCCGGTCATGCCGAGGCGCAAGTGTCGTTGGCAAAACTGCTGACTGCTTTGGATGAACAGGATGAGACACGGGCAGAAATAGCAGATTACCTAAAAAAAATACAGGGAATGCTCCAAAAAAATATGCTTTCTTCTTTTCGGGGGGAATTGCTTCATCCTTATGCTTTGTTGATGTTGGCTGCCGAAAAACCAGAATCTAAGTGGTTTTATAACAGTTCTGTTTTACGATCAGAAAGGGCGGCTCGGGCATTAAAAAGTTATCCGATAACACCTGATAAAAAAGAAACGGCTTTACAGGCTGCAACAGCATGGAAGCAACGTAAAATGTTAGAAAAAGCCCAAAATATTTTATCGGTTGAAGAATATCGGAATTTTTACAATACTATGTATCCCAAAAAAGGGAGAAGTGATGATTTTACACGATCTCGTCTACTACAAGAATTAAAAGAAAAAATAACGGAAGAAAAATGAAAAAAATTTATATCAAAACTTTTGGTTGTCAAATGAATATGTATGATTCGGCCCGTATGGCTGATGCCCTCGGCGTTTTAGGGTATGTCAAAACAGATAAGCCTTCGGAAGCCGATATTTTATTGCTTAATACGTGTCATATTCGGGAAAAGGCATCTGAAAAGTTGTTCTCAGAAGTCGGTCGAATGAATGAAGTCAAGCAAGCTCGTAAAGAGAAGGGATTGGAAACTCTTCTGATCGTTGCGGGGTGTGTGGTACAGGCCGGTGGTGAAGAATTATTGCGACGGGCGCATGCTGTGGATATTGCTGTCGGTCCCCAGAATTACCATCTTTTACCGGAGTTGGTGACGAAATTTAATCGCAAAAAGGGACGTGTCATCGTGGCGGATTTTCCCGCTGAATCAAAATTTGACTTTTTACCGGAAACAAAGGCTCGAGGAGCATCTTGCTTTCTTGCTGTACAGGAAGGATGTGATCATTTTTGTTCCTATTGTGTTGTTCCGTATACTCGAGGCTGTGAATACTCTCGACCCGCCGATGAGATTTTGGCTGAAGCTCGTCAGTTGGTGGCAACCGGCGCTAAAGAAATTATGCTTTTAGGGCAAAATGTCAATGGATGGCATGGGGAGGGCGCCCGCGATTTAGGGGATATTATTCGGATGATGGCCGAAATTGACGGATTGGAACGCATTCGGTATACGACATCTTATCCTTCTGAAATGACAGATAATATTATTACGGCCCATCGGGATGTTCCGCAATTAATGCCCTATATTCATTTGCCGATTCAATCGGGAAGTGATGTTGTTTTAAAGGCGATGAACCGAAAGTACACTGCCGAACAATATTGTGCTATTGTTGATCGCTTTCGGGAAGTTCGTCCCGATATTGCCATATCATCGGACTTTATTGTCGGGTTCCCCGGTGAAACAGATGCAGATTTTGAACAAACAATGGCTGTTGTACGACGTGTCGGATATGCCAGTTCTTTTTCATTCAAATTTAGTGCTCGTCCGGGGACACCGGCCAGTCTTATGAAAAATCAAGTGCCGGAAAGTGTGAAAACAGAACGGTTGATGCGGTTACAAGAGTTGTTGTTGGCTCAACAAAAAGAGTTCAACATAGGAACAATTGGCAAGACACTAGATGTGTTGATGGTAGAGCAAGGTAAAGGAAAAGGACAGATTTCCGGATATACCCCGTATTTGCAAAATGCACATGTCGTGGCGGATAAATCCTTATTAGGACAAATTGTGCGGGTAAAGATAACCGGTGCGACGGCAACATCTTTAACTGCAGAAACGGTCGATTAAGATTTTGTCCTTTTTTGGGGTTTGGGAATAATCGATTGTGGTTTTGGGGGCGGTGGTGGTGGAACCTTGCCGGCACGATGTTTGGCAAAATCAGGGTGCAATCCTTCTGCATAGGCAAAAAATTGCTCTAATTCAAAGTTTTTAAGCTGATTGCTTTTTATTACATTGCGCCCGAATGGGTTGACTGTTTTATTGTTTTTCCAAACCTCAAAATGGACATGAGGCCCCGTTGAACGTCCCGTACTGCCAACATAACCGATGACCTCGCCCCGCTTAACCTTTGAGCCAACCTTTAAATCCTGACGATAACCGTTCATATGGCCGTAGGCTGATTGGTATCCGTCCGCATGACGAATACGGATGTATTTACCATAGGCTCCTTTTCGTCCCAGTTGGGTAATTGTCCCATCGGCGGCCGCTTGAATTGGTGTGTTCATTGGTGCGGCTAAATCCACACCGTGATGGAAAATTTCGTACATTAAAATCGGGTGTCGTCGTTTACCGTATGCGGAGGATAAACGGGAACGACCTTTTAACGGACGTTTGAGGAGTGTTTTTTCGCCGCTTTTACCACGAGCATCATAAAACATAGGTGTTCCCGAAGCATCTGTGTAGGCGTAACGATTGTATTCTTTGTCCCCAACTTTGAGACCGACAAATAACAGCTCTTTTCGGCCGATTTCCAACCCACCAGGAGTCATCTTTGTTTCGAATATTACATCAAAGGTATCACCAGCGGCAACATCGCTTTGAAAGTCAACTTCTCCATCCAGAGCAGCTGAAACCTGTGCAATCACGGATTCTGGTATACCAGCCTTTAATGCTGAACCGGAAAAAGTTCGCTCAATAGTGCCTTGTTTCCGGATTGTTTGTGTTTCAATTCGACCTGCCGCCGAAAAAGGTGTCCAGCCCCCGTCTTTTTCACGAAGGACAGCTATGTTTTCCCCTTCTTTAACCTGAATAGATAGACCGACAAGTGTTTTGTCTTTTTCCCAAAACAACAGAAAGCCCATACCAGGACGCAGACTTTTTAAATCCATCATAATTTCTAGTGCATCAGCGATTGCCATACGATCCTCAACATCGACTTTTTCATCGGATAAAAGGCTTAGTAAACTATCGCCCTTGGCGAGGGTTCGGATGGTCATATCTATTTCACCCAGTTGTGCCCGTCGTTCAACTTCATCTAAAGACAGAGAGGGGCGTGTTTCAACTGGAGCATCCCCCAAATCCGTATGAACTTT
Source organism: Alphaproteobacteria bacterium (assembly GCA_045635125.1). Lineage (GTDB taxonomy): Bacteria > Pseudomonadota > Alphaproteobacteria > CAAHEQ01 > UBA3637 > CALXZG01. The sequence goes on from JAZRBO010000019.1 coordinate 11,754, forward strand.
TTCAATGGCATCAGGGTTGGCCAGACGTTTAATTGGTTTGTCTTGTTCTATTCTCGATTCTGGTTGAGGTTGTGTTGATGGTAAAATAAAAAACGGAAATGTAGCCATACACAACATGAACATTAAAAACAGAGATAAATCTATTTTGTGACGGTGTTTGGCAACGCCGACTTTTTTATAGGCCTTGTACCGTAAAATACGAGTATGTTGTAAGGCTTTTTGTATTTTGGGTTTTGTTAACATGTCCCTATTTTCGCCGATTTAGTATCAGAAGTCAAGATAAAAGATGTTCGGCTATTTTTACGGCGTTGAGGGCTGCCCCTGTTCGAATGCTGTCCGATACAACCCAAAAATGAAGTATGTGTGGCGTGGTGATGTCTGATGTTGGGTGTTCGATAAAAATTCTGTCTTCTGTTTCAACATCTTGTGTCGTTATGGTGATGTAGTCCATCGTTTTTTCTAAAACGTGGCAACATGGTTGTTTGTTAAACAAGTGTCTAAGGCGTTTAGGGGAACAGGGGCGCTTGGTTGTCAGTGTGACAGCATAGCATTCCCCTAATAGAATAGGTGTGAGGCAACCCGTTACGAAAATGGGAAAAGATAATAAAGCTGATAGCTGTTGCATACTGCGACGGGTTAGGCGAGGATCGGCCTCGGGAATGAGATTAAAGGCTTGAATTTTGCGAAATGGGCCGATGGGTGGTTCCTGTCGGGTATACAGGCATCGGGTTTGATCGATGAGGGCTTGAGCCGAATCTATTCCAAATTCAGAGGCGCTTAACAGTGCCGTAACCGAGGCATTCTCTATGTGAAAAGAGCGATGAATAGGGGATAAAATCTGGGCAAGAGTAACGGTCGTACTGGTCGGATTGGCAATTTGACGATTGGGGGCTTTATCCGCTTGACGGATGTTTAGGTTGGGAATGATAACAGGAGCTTGAGATAATAGTCCTGTGCAGTCAATGAGCCAGCATCCGTGGCGAGTGGCTTCCTCCTTGTATTCCGACAAAATAGAGGCAACACATAAAAAAACAAGGTCTGTCGTTGAAAAATCAAAATCATCCAACGCTTCAACAGTTAAGAATGTATTACAATATGGTATGAGCGTGCCGGCATTATGATGGGCGTCCAATGCGTAAACATGAGATGTTGGGAAGCCTCGTTCGGATAGACAGGCCAAGACAGCTTGACCAATATGTGTTAAAGAACCGATAACAGCAACGGATGGGTTGGACATGAGGTCTCCTCTATAATATATGCAGTTTGTTATATGGGGATGAAAAAGATTTTACATCAACAGCTTCTTTCGTTGGTATTCGTTTGTAACAATTTGAAACAATCATTGATTTGATTTTTTATGCCTAGCCCAGTATGATGGCCCTATAACGAAACCAAGGGGGTTAGATGAACGCAGAAATTAAAACAATGACAACATATAAATATTGCGAAAAAACCTTACAAAATGCCATTCCTTGCACCGGTGTCGGATTACACAGCGGGCAAAAAGTTAATATGATTTTGCGACCAGCTCCAGTCGGAACAGGTATTGTTTTCCGTCGTACGGATGTGACGGATAAGGATAATATTATCCCAGCTACCTATAACTATGTCGTGGATACACGGATGTGTTCCTGTGTCGGAAATAAAGACGGTATCACAGTAGCAACTATCGAACATTTGATGGCTGCTTTGCATGGTTTTGGTATCACAAACGTCTTTATTGATGTGGATCGGTCCGAAGTACCCGTTTTAGATGGTTCTGCAAACGGCTATGTAACCCTTATTGAATGTGCTGGCGTTTTGGAACAGGATGCGCCTTTGAAAGCGGTTAAAATTTTAAAAGATGTTTGTTTCTCGGATGGAAAAGGCGCAGAGGTGTGTTTATATCCGGCACAAGAAGGATTATCTTTAGACTTTATGATTGATTTTAAACAATCTCGCGCTATCGGTCGTCAGGAATATTCTATCCGTTTGACAGAGCGGAATTTTAAAGATGCTATTGCCTATGCCCGTACATTCGGATTTGCACAAGAAGTCGAAATGATGCGCTCTATGGGATTGGCTAAAGGTGGATCTTTAGATAATGCCGTCGTCATTGATGGAGATCGGGTTGTTAATCCAGAAGGGCTTCGGAGTGATAATGAGTTTGTTGTTCACAAAACATTAGATGCTGTAGGTGATTTGTATCAGCTCGGAATGCCGATTATCGGACATTTTTCTGGTGTTAAATCGGGGCATATGCATACAAATACGTTGTTGCGCCAGTTAATGGCTGATGACAGTGCTTATGAAATTGTGACAATGGATGCATATGAAGCATCTTTGTTGGCATCAGTTCGTCGGTCGGCTTAAGTATCGATCATCTATTTCAGGGAGGGAACAGGGCGTTCCCTCTTTTTTTTGTCCTACATTAGGTCAATGCGTATATGATGTGGGGATTCTTATAAAAAATTTTTCTTTTTAAAAGAATGTTTGACTTGATGATAAAAGGGTGTTATTGTGGTAAAAAAGATATTCAGGAGAGGGTGTATCATGAAAAAAATATTTATTGCCATTGTTGGGATGATGTTAATTAGTGGGTGTTCGACCTTTACCGAAAATCGGGAGAGCCGTTCGACTGTTTATGAGGGACAGACAACTTGGGATTTGTACGAAAATTTTGGTGTTCCGACTCGGGTTTTGAAAATCGCTCCCAATGAATATCAGTTCTATTATCACAAAGAAGCAATTACCCGTGATTGGACTCGTCTATATTACGATTATTGTGATACGGTATTTGTTATTGTCGATGATCGGGTCGTTGATTGGGATCAGACCGGAAATCAGTGTCATATCTATGAAGCAGAGGGAATTCGGGATACAAGCGGACGTTTGCCGGAAAAGGAAGAAGAAGTTGTAATCGAAGAGGAAGAATATGTTGCTGAGGAGTCTGTGGATGGGAAAGAGATGACCAAGCATGAAACCTTTGCAAAAGAGTATGTTTCTTCTCAGGATAAGCATGACGATCCGACGTTATTTTAAAGATTAGAAAGAATAGTGTAAAGGCGGGGAAGTCCCGCCTTTTGTTTGTCTTGATTTTTCAAGGGAATCCCTTATATGAAAAACAGGGAGGGATTCATGATAAAGCAATTTATATTATTGTTGGGTGTTGGAATGGTGGCTGGTTGTATGTCATCAGAAGCAATTTATAAACGGAATATGCAGGCATGGGTCGGGAGAACACCTGAACAGCTTGTGAGCGAATGGGGTGAGCCAACTCAGGTTATTACCGATGGCGGTAGGCAATTTATGATGTATCGGACCGAAAAAAAAGTGGATTTACCCAACCAGTCTGTTTATAGTACAACAACAAATCCGCCAATTTTGTTACCAATTAATCAAACAACAAACTATCAAGAAACATTCTTCTGTGAAACGACATTCGTCGTGCAAAATAATCGCATTACGGATTGGCTTTCCGAAGGCGATGCCTGTCGGGTTGACTAAACAGTTCCTTTCTTTTTTGTCATCGCAGGTAAGAGTCGCCGTTCTTTATGGACGCCGACATCTTTTCAACCGATATAGAGGAAAATTTACTTGATTTTTGATTTAAATATCGGCACAATACCTGTATGAAAAAAGCATACTTTCTAAAACGGCTGGCCTTAATTCCCTTAACGTTGTTTGGAATTATGGCACTCAATTTCTTGTTCGTTCAG
>JAZRBO010000020.1:0-20578 GCA_045635125.1 Alphaproteobacteria bacterium
AAAATAAAAATATGTAAGGTTTTAATTAGATATCAATACGAAATCAACCAAATTATTCGCACCTATTCAGAAACAAATTTAAAAGAATGTTTCGGTTGACCCGGTTACTTATTTCGTAACAGCAATGCTGCGCCAACTTCAAATGTTTTTTGACGCAATTCAGGATCAGTTATATTTTGAACCTGTCGCCATAGATCCGCCTCTTCTAGTGGTGTCAGAGTCCTTAATGTCGCTTTCTTCACAGGTCGGGTTAATTTCAAATTCCCCTGTGTCACTTTAATCTGAGAAACAGCCGGATAACCAAAAAAAGAATTAATACGTTCCACCACACGTGCTTTTTGATGTTCAAACAACATCGCAAATGCACCACCCGCACTCTTCACATGTAGCGTTCCCTGAACTCGTTTATCCCGATCAAAAGTCAATTTTTCAGGAAAAATACCACGAGCTAGATCTTCTCCAACCATATCATGCCAATTTTCCAAGATATCAACCTCGGAAAAGCCACGCTTACCCAAAATAGGTTTCGTCACAATTCGAATTTCACGGGTTAACGGCGCAAGCCCCTCAAACGAACGGCGTTGATATTCTATTTCATCTTTCTTTTTATTACATTTTTCGGTCATGTGCATAACGGTTCATAAAAGCATCATGAAAAGCCGAAAAGCAGTCTTCTTCTATCGCTTTTCTGATCTGCTTCATCAGATTTTCATAAAAATGGATATTATGCCATGTTAAAAGCATACTCCCCAAAATCTCGCCTGTTCGGAACAAATGGTGAATATAGCCACGTGTATATTGACGGCACGTCGGACATGTGCATTCTGCATCCAATGGCGTGTGATCATCTATATGACAGGCATTCCGCATGTTCAAAACGCCATGACTTGTAAATGCCTGCCCAGTCCTACCAGAACGAGATGGCATCACACAATCAAACATATCAACACCCCGAGCCACAGCACCAACGATATCACTTGGCCGACCAACACCCATTAAATAGCGAGGCTTGTCATCAGGCAATGCCGGTGCCGTATAATCCAAAACAGAAAACATAATTTCCTGCCCCTCACCAACAGCTAACCCACCAATAGCGTATCCATCAAATCCAATATCGGTTAAGGCCTGAATAGATTGGTGGCGTAAATCTTCAAACATGCCACCCTGAACAATCCCAAACAAACCGTACCCTTCTCTATCCACAAACGCATCCTTAGAACGTTGTGCCCATCTCATAGACCGTTCCATCGATTTTTGAACTGTTTTTTTATCGGCCGGATATTTAACACACTCATCAAAAGCCATTGTTATATCTGCATCCAATAGGTTTTGAATCTCCATAGAGCGTTCCGGTGATAAAACATGTCTTGCCCCATCAATATGTGAATTAAAGGTAACACCCTCCTCTGTTATCTTACGTAATCCTGAAAGACTCATAACCTGAAAACCACCCGAATCGGTTAAAATAGGACCAGGCCAATTCATAAATTTATGCAGCCCTCCAAATGACGCAACACGCTCAGCTGTCGGACGCAACATTAGATGGTAAGTATTTCCCAATATGATTTCAGCTCCTGTTGATTGAACTGCTTCAGTCGTCATGGCCTTTACCGTTCCAACCGTTCCAACTGGCATAAAGGCTGGGGTTTGAAAATCACCATGAGCAGTTGAAACCTGCCCTCGACGAGACTGACCACTTGTACATTTAACTTTAAATTTTAGCATGGACAATTATATCTTTCTGTGTTATAAGAGTGACAATTTGATTATTTATAGCAGATAAAGGATAAAATTTCAAATGGAAAAAGAAAAAAAGAAAGAGACCTTCTGGGGAAATGTACGCGGATTATTGTGGGCCGTCCTTATTGCTTTGACGATACGGTCATTAGCTTTTGAACCATACAACATCCCTTCCAGCTCAATGGTGCCTTCATTATTGGTGGGGGATTATTTGTTTATCACAAAGCATGATTATGGATATTCTCGACACTCTTTTCCGTTTTCAATTCCCTTAGTGCCAGGACATATTTTTGCAAAATCTCCCAAGCAAGGAGATGTCGTTATCTTTAAAGTTCCGACAGATAATCGGACAGATTATATCAAACGAGTCATCGGGTTACCGGGCGATAGAATTCAAATGGTTAATGGACGTTTGTACATAAATGATCAACTGGTCGAACGGCAAAAAATCGGGGAAGAAGATTGGATGACGGAACAAGGATTAATTCACTACACCCGATATGAGGAAATATTACCCAATGGTGTCCGCCATTTGATTTATGAGCAATCGGACACAAAAACAACAGATGATACCGATATCTTTATCGTGCCAGAAGGCTATTTCTTTGCGATGGGAGATAATCGAGACAACTCCCTAGACAGTCGCTTCTTTGGACCGGTACCAATGCATAATCTAGAAGGAAAAGCTCGCTTTATTTTCTACTCAAACAATGGCGCCGGCAGTTTTTGGGAATTTTGGAAATGGGGGCGTTCATTACGTCTGGAACGATTTTTTAAAGGAATTAAATAAATGATACTAAGAGATTTATTTAAAGACAAGACATTATTTGACAAAGCAATGCGTCTTGCTCATAAAGGACGTTCTGCAGAATATGAGCGTTTGGAATTCTTGGGTGATCGTGTCATTGGTATGATTGTCGCAGAACTATTATATACGACCTTTCCCCAAGAAAAAGAAGGAGATTTAGCCAAACGTTTTGTCGCACTAACACGGGAAGAAACTTTGGCTGACATTGCCAAAACGCTAGGCTTGCCTAATCTCCTAAAAACAAATGAAAATGAATTAAGGTACAACTCATCTATCCTATCCGATGTTTGTGAAGCTATGATTGCGGCTTTATATTTGGATAGTGATTTAGAAACGGTTAAAACATTTATAACACCTTTTTTAATACCACTTATTTCAACAAATCAACAAGCACCTCAAGATGCAAAATCGGCTTTACAAGAATGGGCTCAAAAAATATATAAAAAATTACCCACATATACTCTTGTCAGTCAAAAAGGGCCTGATCATAATCCTGTTTTTACGGTTTCTGTCACAGTTGAAACAAAATCCGCATTAGGAACAGGGTCATCTAAAAAAATCGCAGAACAACAAGCCGCACAAAATTTAATGGAGGCAATGAATAATGGACATTAATGATCAACATTTCGGTTTTGTCGCTGTTTTAGGAGCCCCTAACGCTGGAAAATCCACTCTTGTCAATCGATTAGTCGGGGCAAAAGTATCTATTGTTTCCCCAAAAGTACAAACAACACGATCCCGTATTCGAGGCATTTTTGTCGAAGGAAATACTCAAATTATCCTAGTCGATACACCGGGGATTTTTAAACCCTCCCGCCGATTAGACAGGGCAATGGTTGCTTCAGCTTGGACAGAATCAGAAGAATCTGATTTACGTTTATTGGTCATTGATGCGGCCAAAGGTATTGATAAAAACACTCAAGCTATTGTCAATAGCTTAGTTAAAAACAAACAAAAAACGATTCTTGTCCTCAACAAAATTGACTTAATTGAAAAGGACAAGCTCTTACCTTTAATTGCAACTTTAAATGAAGCAAAAATTTTCACAGAAACTTTTATGGTATCTGCCGAAAAAGGAGAAAATGTTTCAGAATTAAAAAACTATCTGGTATCTCGAATGCCAAAAGGAATGTGGATGTTTCCGGATGATCAACTATCCGATTTACCGAACCGCTTATTTGCAGCAGAAATCACCCGTGAAAAATTATTTATGAACCTACAACAGGAGTTGCCTTATACGCTTGCCGTTGAAACAAGTTGTTGGGAAGAAAAAGAAAACGGAATCCGAATTGAACAAACGATTTATGTGGAACGAATGGGACAAAAAGCGATTGTCCTTGGCAAAGGCGGACGCATGATCAAAAAAATCGGTGAATTGGCCAGACGAGATTTAACACGCCTTTTTGAACGGCCCGTCCACCTATTTTTATTTGTAAAGGTCAAAGAAAACTGGTCAGAAGATCCCGGACAATATACCGATTGGGGATTAGATTTCAATGCCTGAATTTTCATCAGAAAACGCATTGATTCTATCCCGTCGACCTCTTGGAGAAAACAGCTGGATTATCAGTGTATTAACCTCTGATCATGGACGTTATGTCGGTGTATTAAAACAAAAAAAATCACCAGAAATAGCCTCCTTTGTCTGTGTTCGATGGCAAGCACGCTTAACCGAACAAATGGGACGTTTTTATATTGAAGAAACAAAGGCTTTTTCTGTTGGTTTTATGGATGACAAAAAACGATTAGCATGCCTTGGATCGCTTTGCGCTTTATTAGATGACACGTTACCAGAACGTCAAAATTACCCAGACCTATATCACGCTGTAATTGCTTTTTTAAATACATTAGAAAATAACGATTTTTTAAAAAACTATGTTCGCTTGGAAAGTGCCTTGTTAACCGCCTTAGGATTTGGATTAGATACATCCCAGTGTGCGGGTGGTGGCAACAATCTTGATTTGGCCTATATCTCACCTAAAACAGGGCGCGCCGTCAGTCGTGAAATGGGAGCGCCTTATCATGACAAGCTATTAATTCTACCTCGTTTTTTATGGCAGGAAAGTTCCCCCTCCCCTGATGATATTCGACAAGGACTACGCTTAACTGGCTACTTTCTGGAACAACATGCAGTACACCGCACCCTTCCTAAAATCAGAGAACAATTATTTTCGGATTAATTAACTTTGCGAAATGCTATATATTTAAGCAATAAATAACTATTAATTGTGATAATAACTAAAGCTAAAAATTGAGCTACATAGGGATTTAAATTCAACTTTAAAAATCCTGCCAGCAACAAAACATTTAGAATATAGCTTATCCCCCAAGTCATTAAGCAGCGAACATATTCACTCCATGCGTTACCGTGTGTGTGAAATACGTATATTTTCTGAGTCCAAAAACTGTTCACAGAAGAAAGTGCAAATGAAATAAGCAACGCTAACTGCGGATAACTATTAAGCCCTCCCCATAACAACAGAGCATATAAAGCATAAGAAAAAACAGTATTATAACCACCAACCAACACATAGCGCACCTTTTCCGGAAAACGCATCCAAATAGAAAACAGGGTGTAATACCATTTTAATATTAGCATACTCAAACCCTAACAGGAAATTAGAAACCTGTCAACTTTTTATTGATTTTATATGATTTTATCTATATAATGGTTGCATGTATCAAAAAGATTCCTTGTTATTATTATCATGTTGCGCTCCCTGCTCTGTCGGGGTTATTCAGCAATTGCACGATGATGGAATCAATTTTACGGTTTTATTTTATAATCCCAACATACGACCAATTGAAGAATATATACGACGCCGTAAAGAAAATGAAAGAATTTGTAAAGAATTAGGTATTCCTTTTATTGAACTTCCTTATCAACCGGAAATATGGGACAAAGCTACTCAGGGATTAGAAAATGAACCAGAACGAGGCAAGAGATGCGATGAATGTTTCTTTTTACGGTTAAAACAAGCGGCCAACTATGCAAAAGCAAATGGGTTTAGTCGTTTTTCATCTGTTCTAGGAATTTCACGATATAAGGATTTTAACCAAGTTTGTCGCGCTGGAATACGAGCATCCAATGAAATTGGAATTCCATACGACACCACAAATTGGCGAAAAAACGGCGGCGCAGAAAGAAGTATTCGTCTAACAAAAGAAAAAGGGCTCTACAACCAAAATTATTGCGGTTGCAAGCCCAGAAAAAAATCTATCTGAGTACGTTATTTTTGATGGGCATCTATTCGGTTTTGGACACGTTCCAAAGCCTCCATAATTTCCTCTGGTTCATCAACAAAATCAACATAATCTACACGACTTTGATTGACAGTTCCTTCCTGCAACATATTTAATAATAACTCCTGCATCGGACGCCAAAATCCATTATAGTTCAAAAATATCATTGGTTTTTTAGAAATATCCCCTGTTTGTGTTAAAACAGCAAACTCAGAAAACTCATCCATTGTTCCCCAACCACCGGGACCAATCAGTAATGCATCACTGATTTTAAACATATCCATTTTTCGTCGAGATAAATTCGGAACGACCTTAATTTCATCCAATTGAAAAACGGTCGGATCCTTACATTGTAATTCCAATAACTTTAAAGTTGTAATTCCTAAAACTTTACCGTTTTTATTACGGACCCCCTGAAAAGTGCTTCCCATTACACCTTCATCTCCAATACCAAACACCATGGTAATCCCCTGTTCGGCGAGCAATTCGCCCGTTCGGCGCATATATTCATGATAAACCGACGAAATCGAGGCAGATGCCCCACCAAAAACCGCTATTGATTTATATTTTTTTGTCATGCAATTCATCCTTTTCAACTCTATTGAGTATAAGGTATTTTTATCATATTTCAATAAAAAAGTTGCAAATATCCTTTTTTTAGCATATCATTTAACTTAGCAAAGGAGAAAAAACATGTCAAATGAAACACAAAAATGGGTTTGTACCGTATGCGGATATGTTTATGATGGGGAAATTCCCTTTGAGGAATTACCAGAAGATTGGGTTTGTCCTCTGTGTGGAGAACCAAAATCTGTCTTTACGCAAGAATAAAGATATCCTATATTTACCCCCCCTTTACAACAATGTAAAGGGGTTATTTTTAAGGATTTTGCGTCACTACATAATCATGCGGATAAAAAGAACCATCCGGTCGCTCCGGTGCGGAAACCCGTCCACAAGAAGATGCCAATAAGGCCAAGCCTAAAACCAATAATACAAAACAAATATTCCGCCCCATTTATTTCCCCTGTTCACATGGTTATTTTAAATAATAGATAGGGCTATGTTATGCAATATTTTCGCACTTGTCAATAGAAATGAATTGTATTTCCAAGCCCCGCAAAACTCTAAAACAGAAAACAAATTATAAAATATACCTATCCCTATCCTATTTATAAAAAAACACCCCGACAAACGATCGGAGTGTTTTAAAAGAAAAATAAATTAAACGGACAAACGTTCCCGGACTTTATCAGCGCCTAAAATCCGCATAATTTCGTATAAATCAGGCGTTTTATCCCGACCAGTCACTAAAACACGTAAAACTTTGGCTACATCGGAAACGCTTCCTTTGAAAGACTCTGGATTTTCTTTATAGGCCTTCATATCCGTTGCAAAGCCGTGTTTTTCGGCAATCGCCTTGATATGACTGAACCATGTATCCTTATCCTCATCTTCCCGATAGACAGCAGTAAATTCATCAGCTATCACCTTGATATCATCTTGTGTCAAAGGTGCCAAAAAGGCCATTTTTTCATCTAAACTGACCGTGTACAAATCATCAAAGAAGTAAGCTAAATCATTTTCAACATCTTCCCACTTCATCAAGTCTTTACGGGATTTTTTACCAATATTGCGTTCGATATCTAAGATGCGAATAATATAGTCTTTATTTTCCTTTAATCGTTCAGCAAAGGAAGGATTGTAATCTATTGCCCATGCTAAAACAGCATTATATACCTGTTCCGCCGACATACGAGCGACAACATCCTTTGCAATGCTATGCAACTTCACAAAGTCAAACAAGGCACCGGCTGCATTCGAGACTTTGTTAAAGTTGATAGGAAACTCAAAAGCATTTTTGTCTGGATTATTGCGACGCCAATCTTCAAAACTGGCATTAATCAAATTTAACATATATTCAATTAAAGCGTCTTCTGGATACCCTTTTTCCCAGAAATAAGTGAGACTTGCCTCTGGATCATGGCGTTTGGATAATTTGCGTTTGTTTCCATTTTCCGTTTTTTGAAGCGGAGCAAAGTGAGCATACTTCGGCGCTTTCCACCCCAACGCAACAAACAATTGAATATGAAGCGGAACAGATGACACCCATTCATCTCCACGCATAACATGTGTCGTTCCCATTAAGTGATCATCCACCGCGTGAGCAAAATGGTATGTCGGCAAACCATCCCCTTTCATAATCACAACATCAATATCATTTTCAGGCAATGCCATATCGCCTTTAATTAAATCCTTAATTATCATCCGTTTATTATTGTCTCCATTGGATTTGAAACGGATAACAAACGGCTTGCCTGCCTTTAAATTTTCTAAAATCTGTTCATCTGTCAAGTTGCGGCATTTGGCGTATTTTCCATAATAACCAGGTCGAACACTTGTCTTTTCCTGTATTTTACGCATGATATCTAAATCTTCGGCAGCACAAAAACAAGGATAAGCCAACCCCTGTTCTAACAAAGATTTAATATAAGATTGATAGATATCGCGCCGTTCACTTTGCGTATAAGGACCATACGCACCGTAATCCTGACCAGATGCGTCAACTCCTTCATCCGCCCGAATACCATATCGGCCCAGTGAATTAATGATTAATTCCATAGCCCCTTCTTTAATGCGCTTTTGATCAGTATCTACCACCCGCAGGAAGAATTTTCCGCCACTTTGATGCGCCACCCGTTCACATAACAAACCAGCATACAAACCACCAATATGCATAAATCCCGTTGGACTTGGTGCCACACGAGTCACTTTAGCCCCTTCAGGCAACACACGTTTCGGATAACGAGCCTCTATTTCCGCAGGTGTTGGCAACGGATTCGGAAAAATTAAATTGATGATTTCTGTATTCATGATCTTTACCTTTCGTTCAAAACAGTTGACCTTTTATATCATATTTATAAAAAAAAAGAAAGAGGAAAGAATACATTTTTTACTTGCGTTCGGAAAATAAATTCGTTAAAATACATCACATGTCAGATTTATTTAATGCAACACCAATTAAAACAGAGTATTCCGCCAAAGACATTGAAGTCTTGGAAGGTCTTGAACCTGTACGTAAACGTCCAGGAATGTACATCGGTGGAATCGATGAACGTGCCTACCACCATCTGGTGGCAGAAATTATTGATAACGCCATGGATGAAGCCGTGGCCGGCTATGCCACAAATATTGAAGTGCATCTGAGCGCTACCGGTTACGTAACAATTAAGGACAATGGTCGGGGTATCCCTGTCGACCCACATCCTAAATACCCCGACAAATCAGCCTTAGAGGTCATTACAACAACCTTACATTCCGGAGGTAAGTTCGGTGGTGGCGCTTATTCCGTTTCTGGTGGATTGCACGGTGTCGGTTTGTCTGCCGTCAACGCCCTTTCCACACACATGATTATTGAGGTTGCTAAAGACAAAAAACTGTACCGTCAAGAATACAAACAAGGAAAACCGACGACATCCGTAGTTTGCCTTGGCCCCGTTAGCAACCGTCGAGGAACAAGCGTTTCCTTTATTCCCGATCCGGAAATATTCGGAGAACATATCCGATTCAAACCAGCAACTTTGTTCCGCATGGCCAGAACAAAAGCTTTCCTCTTCCGTGGGGTAGAAATCCGCTGGTCTTGTGACACAGAATTAATCGGTGAAGAAGACAAAACGCCCTCAGATCAAATATTAAAGTTTCCGAATGGCGTTGCCGATTATTTAGACTTTTTAATGCAAGGACGAACCGCTGTCACACAACGTCCCTTCTCCGGCCGTGTTGAATTTCCCGACAATATGGGCGCCGTTGAATGGGCTATTTGTTGGCCAGATGATTTCAAAGATGGTTTTTCATACACATACTGTAACACTGTTATCACACCACTCGGCGGAACACATGAAACAGGTTTACGGGCCGGTTTAACAAAATCTTTGCGTTCTTTTGCAGATATGGTTGGTAATAAAAAGGCTTCAGACATCACCGCTGATGATATTTTAAATACTGCCGGCGTTATGTTATCTGTTTTTATTAAAGACCCTCAATTCCAAGGTCAAACAAAAGAAAAGCTTGTTACCCAAAATGCCGCACGGTTAGTTGAAAATGCCATAAAAGATCCGTTTGATCACTGGTTAAGCCGTGATATAAAATCAGCCAACGCTTTATTAGACTTTATCATCGAACGATCAGAAGAGCGCAAGCGTAAGAAAAAAACATTGGAAACAGCTCGGGCTTCGGCAACTAAAAAATTACGTCTTCCGGGGAAATTAGCCGATTGTTCGCATACAAAAACTGAAGGAACGGAATTATTCCTCGTCGAAGGTGATTCCGCTGGTGGTTCTGCCAAGCAAGCTCGCCGACGTGAAACGCAGGCTATTTTGCCGTTGCGGGGTAAAATTTTAAATGTTATTAGCGCATCAAATGATAAAATTTTAGCTAACGAAGAAATTCGAGACATGACAGAAGCTCTTGGCTGTGGACGTCGGGATAAATACAATGAAGAAGCGTTGCGATATGAAAAAGTCATCATCATGACTGATGCCGATGTTGATGGTGCACATATTACATCTCTCCTCATGTCATTCTTTTATCAGGAAATGCCTGGGCTAATTGAACATGGGCACTTATATCTAGCTTTGCCACCGCTATACCGTTTGACCCAAGGAGGAAAATCGGTTTACGCCGCTGATGACGCCGAAAAAGAATTATTAATGAAAACAGTATTCAAAAATGCCAAAAATGTAGAGGTTTCTCGTTTTAAAGGCCTGGGTGAAATGCCTCCTCAACAATTAAAGGAAACAACAATGGATCCGGATAAACGCACCTTATTACGTGTCGTTATCCCCAGCAAAACAGCCACGACAGAGGAATCAATTGAAGAATCTGCTTTCACCGCCGACATGGTTGAACGGTTAATGGGAAACAAGCCAGAGTATCGTTTCCAATTTATACAAGAGCATGCTAAATTTGTTGAAAATTTAGATATTTAGAGTTCTTTTAGAGCCTGTTTTTTAAGTTCTAAAGACGTCAATTTCAAAACCGGTTTTGTATGTAGCAATATCGGCTCTGCAAAAAAGTCTAATTTCCAATCGGGATTACAATCTTGTTTTTGTGTTCCATCCCGATTCATCAGCCCCATAATCAATCTATTTGAATGGACGGGTTTATATGTTTGATTGGGTGTCGAATCAATATCAGGTAAAACCTTTTTATTCGGATCCAGGCTCCATGTTATATGATATATCTGCCCATCTGTTCGTACTAACTGATTATCTACCCGAACGATTAAAGCCTGTAAACCATTATTATCATCCGCCATACCGATCATTTCTACTTTCTTGGCCGGTTCTGGCAAAGGTACATTATTCCCCCCAAAGCAAACCGTAATATGATCGGCAATCACCCGTGAATAACGGGGCGGAAATTGTTTTAAAAGGAAATCCCTTTGTTTAGTATCTAATTGATATGCTGAATACATATTTTAAAGCTCTATCCACCGTTTAAAATCATTGCCTCGTTCTTCAAAATTCCGATACATATTATAGCTCGGCGCCGCAGGAGACAATAAAATACATCCACCACTCGGTGTCATATGTTGTGCCACACTAACGGCAGAGGGCATATCTGAAACAAGGCTTGTTTCAACACCTTGTCGTTGTGTCATATCGGCTAAAATCTTTCCTGTTTCAGGCAAAGCAACAAGCCTCATCCGATCGGCATGTTCCCCTAAAAAAGAGGCTAAAGAACGATAATCTTGCCCTCTATCTAAACCACCGGCTATCAATGTAATCGGTTGTCCTTTATCAATTGCTTTTAAAGCCGCTATTGCCGTTTCCGGCGTCGTGGAAATACTATCATCCACATAAGTAATCCCGTTTTTATGGCCAATCACTTGCAAACGATGTGGTAATGCCTGAAATGTTTTAAACGCTTCGGCACACTCTTCCAAGCGTAATCCCAACATATGAATGACCGTTAAAACAGCACAGGCATTTTCTGCATTATGCAATCCCGGTAGCGGTAATGAATCAATAGAAAACAAAGGTGTATCACCATTATAAAACAAACCATCTTTAATATGAATGGCTTTTGATTCGTTAAAATAATGGGCCGAGATATGCGTTGCCTTTCTTATTGTTTCAGGATCTGATGCATTTAGAACACACCGATAAGCCTGACGAATCATATGCAGTTTATCTTCATGATAACGGTCATGAGAACCATGCCATTGTAAATGTTCAGGATACAAATTTACCAAAACACCAATATACGGATGCCCTACAAAATCGGCGCATTGATAGCTGGATAGTTCAGCAACAACATAATCTGAGGTTGTATCAACCAAATCTAATAAGGGAACACCGATATTCCCACCTAATTCCACAGATTGATTAAGATGTTTCAGAGTATGTGCCAACAAAGAACTTGTCGTACTTTTTCCCTTAGTTCCTGTAACGGCTATAACCTGAGTCCTTGGGGATTTATTCGCAAAAAATAAATTGGTACCGGACGTAATTGCCACACCCTTTTGGGCCGCCTCTTGAATTTCAGGGCGATACAAGCTAACCCCTGGTGATTTAATCAAAACATCACATGCAAAAATATCAGAAACATTACTTTCATCTATATCAATCAAAGAAGAATCAGGGCAATAATGAGACAGAGCCCGTCGGGCTGCCTGCCCTTCTTTTCCCGTTCCCCAAATTCCGATTTTTTTATGATTTAAATTCTGCCAGTACATGTTCTAATTCCTCTGGTATTAAATGGGTGTCTGTCGGGGTAAATATCAAGCCTTTATCCATCTTGGACACATCATTCTTCAGAGCTTTCACGACAGCATCCTGAGCCCAATCATTATGTCCGACCAATTGACTAAAAGACCAACGACATTCATCAACCTCCCCGACACATTCAAATGGTTTATGGCCTTGCAATCCCAATAATTCACGATAACCGTCTATTTGGTTTATATCATCCAATGGATTGTGTCCTACAATCGAAACAAGTGTTCTTTTATCCATAAACGGCGCTAAAATTAAAAAGACAAAGCGACATTTATCACACGCGCCGCACCAACGATCCAATCGTTTATCCTCATCCAATTTAAAGGCTTTATTACAACTAGTAAACACCGAAAAATAATCGGTACAATATTGAGAAAACAATTGAGCAATATGTGCTTCCGAAATGGGGCGCAACATAGAAAAATAACGAATATTCGGCGTAACAGACTGCATTATTTTGAAAAAATCACGTTCAAAATCAAACGATTTACTATATTGGTGATTAATACTTAAATCCCCTTGCATCATATTACCAATATTGGCAGACCGTTCACACGACATTATAATGTAGCGTTGTCGATATAAAATAGCTGCCGCCCATAAAATAAAAGCCAAAATACCGGTAATAGGAACATGACCATTATAAACCCGTCCGGTATTATTAAGCTCTACCAAGCGTGCATCTATCCGACGAACCAGATTAATATGTGGCAATCCCGAAACCCTCATACACTCTTGTATCGGCCGAGGATTACCAACAGCAACCATAGTTACCGATGTCCCTGTTTTCTTTAGCAGCTCAGCCGTCACACAAGAATCTTTGCCACCACCAACAGGAATTAATGCGGACATCGGGTAGTCTAAATGAAACGATTTTCGAACAGTTTTTGCATCACCAACAAAATGAATCCGGTTTTGTAAATTCAAATTATTTCGAACAGCAAATTCACCCAATCCTTGAATATAAAATCGATTAAAAAATTCACATTCACAAGGTGTTAACGAACATTCTTTAAGTATTAATTTTGGTGGTAAAAATGCTTTATAATAACTAATCCCCACCGCAATATGGGTCAAACGAAATACTTCTGTCAAGGCCTGCATCTCTGTCAACGTTGGACAAAACGGAGCCCCTGGAAAAACGACCTCTTCGGTAAACAAGCCATAACCATCCACCTCATATATCAGAGTCAGAACGCCAGTTTCCGTATTAAAATCGAATTTTTTATAATAAAAAGCCTTGCACAAAATATTTTTTCCTTTTACAATACCCAAATAATGCATATATCATAATTTACGATTGTTTGCAAGGAGAAACACTAAATGAAGAAAACAGGAAGGGAAAAGGTGTCTCAAATCATTTTCGGATTGCTTTTGGTATCTTTAATCATAATTGTCTGCGTCATCTTGCGTGAAGGATTTAGAACACCGACTGAATACTTAGAACGAGGATTAATTCTTTTATCGGAAAAAAAATATCCAGCTGCCGAACAAGCTTTAATACGGGCAACAAACACCGATGATAAAGAAATCATTATTCAGGCTTCTTGGAAATTAGGAAATTTATATAGAAATGGTGCAGATGGTTTTGAAGTTAACGGCCGAAAAGCTGAATTGTTTTTAGAAAAAGCCGCTTCATTCGGCTTCGCTCCAGCACAATACGAACTCGCCCTCATGTATGATGTCGGAGACAAAATACCAGAAAACAGAGAAAAAGCAAACAATTGGATGAATTTGGCCGCACAAAAAGAATTACCAGAGGCTTTATATGGTTTGGGCGTTTGGATTGAGCGAGGACACTTTGGAAAAGTCGATATGGAAAAGGTTATTACACTCTATGAACAGGCTGCCCAAAAAGAACATTTAAATGCCATGCGTAGCCTGATTGTCTTATATGGAGACGGAGTTGGTGAAATACCAGCCAATCTAGAAAAGTCCACCTACTGGTTAAATGAATTAAAACAAAAAATGGAGGAGAAAAAGAAATGACATTAAAGTATCGCAAAGATTATCAAGCACCACACTATACATTACCTGATACGCAACTAGATTTTACATTAGATGCCGAACGAACCGTAGTTAAATCTCAATTAACATTTCGGGACTATGATACAACAAAACCATTAGTATTAAATGGTCAATATATGGAATTGCTTAACATTCGGATAGATAAAAAAAGACTACCGAAAGAGGCATATACATTAACAGATACAACGTTAACTTTGCACCCATCCTCAAAGACATTTACGTTAGAAACAGAAGTTGCTATCAATCCGACAGAAAACACCAGATTAATGGGATTGTATGCTTCAGATGGAATTTTATGCACACAATGTGAACCGGAAGGCTTCCGTAGTATTACCTACTATCCCGATCATTCTGATGTGCCGAGTCATTGGACTGTAACCATCCATGCCGACCGCAAAAAATATCCCGTACTACTCTCTAACGGTAATAAAATAAAAGATACTGGGGACACTGTCGTATTCGAAGATCCGTTTGCAAAACCCAGTTATTTATTTGCCTTAGTCGCCGGTGACTTAGATTCTATTCACGACACTTTTACAACCATGTCGGGGAAAGTGGTTAAACTGGGCCTTTATTGCGAACCCGGAAAAAAAGACAGAATGCATTGGGCAATGGATTCTTTGAAAAAAGCAATGAAATGGGATGAAGAACGTTTTGGATTAGAATACGATTTAAATTCATTTAATATTGTTGCCGTATCTCATTTCAATGCAGGTGCTATGGAAAACAAATCATTAAACATCTTTAATGATGCCGCATTATTAGCCTCTCCAGACACAGCAACAGATGCCACCTATGAATACATTGAACACGTTATTGCCCATGAATATTTCCATAACTATTCTGGTGACCGTGTAACCTTACGCAGTTGGTTTGAACTCTCCTTAAAAGAGGGATTTACCGTCTTTCGGGATCAAGAATTCGGCTATGATGTTCGTTCTCGTGCTGTCGGTAGAATTGATGATGCAATTACTTTACGTTCCTTTCAATTTCCAGAAGATGACGGGCCTCTAGCACACCCTGTCAGACCTGATTCCTATCATGAAATTGAAAATTTTTATACGCTGACTATTTATGAAAAAGGGGCTGAAGTCATTCGCATGCAACAGGCTATCGTTGGGGAAGAAGCCTTTCGCAAAGGATGTGACATCTATTTCAAACGTCATGATGGGCAAGCTGTCACAATTGATGAATTTGTAAAAGCCATTGAGGATGGGTCTGGTGTCGATATGACTCAGTTCAAACAATGGTATTCTGTAGCCGGACGTCCACAGGTAACAGTAGAAACATCATGGAATAATGGCACATTTATGGTTCGGATGAAACAATCCCATAAAACGTGTCAAAATCCGTTTGTTATCCCCCTCCACTATGGATTAGTTGGCGCCAATGGACAAGATATGAAAACAGGAACCTTTATTTTTAATCAAACAGAACAAGAATGGGTTTTTGATGGATTATCTGAACGCCCTGTCCTATCACTCAATCGTTTCTTTACATCTCCGGTAGATATCAATATCACATACAGTCGTGATGATCGGTTACGTTTAATGACATATGATAGCGATCTATTCAATCGTTATGATGTCGGTCATCAATACGCATTAGAGGTTATGGTAGATATGGTTCGCCAACGCCGCTTTGAAGCCGATAAAGATGTTATTCAGGCGCTTGGTTCTTATCTAACCCAACCGAATTTGGATAAGGCATTTTTAGCTCGTGCTATTGTATTACCAACAGAAGATGATTTGGTCGATAAATTGGATACGGTAGATATAGAAGCCGTCAAAGAAGTACGTCGTATTATGCGTCAGGCTTTTGCCAACGCCTATCAAAATGAGCTGTTACAAATCTACTATGACAATCAAGATGAAGGTCCTTATTCACCAGAAACAGAACCGGCAGCAAAACGCGCCTTAAAAAATGTCGCATTGGGTTATTTGGCTTTAACAGAAAACAAAGATTTAATTGTAAATCAATACAATAAATCAAATAATTTAACAGACAGATTAAGCGCCCTCAGCATTTTAGTTAATCACGATATGCCAGAGGCTAAGACAGCATTAGATGACTTCTATCGCCGCTATGAAGGGGATGATTTAGTCATTAATAAATGGCTTACGATACAAGCCCACAATCCCAGTGGCGATACATTAGCCGTTGTTAAAGGGTTGATTAATCATCCGGCTTTTGACTATAAAAACCCCAATAAAGCTCGTGCTGTTTTAGGTGCTTTTGGTAGTAACTTAGGCGCTTTTAATCGAGCCGATGGCGAAGGATATCGTTTCTTTGCCGGTCAATGTGCTTTAATTGACAGGATTAATCCCCATTTATCGGCACGCTTACTAACAGCATTTAGTAAGTATAAAAAATTCGATTTCAATCGTCAAAATGCCGCTCGTGCAGCCCTACAAGAATTACAGGCCCTGCCCTCTTTATCGGCATTAGCCAGAGAAACTGTTGAACGTATGATTTAATGAAAGGATACTCTTATGGAAAATTTAGAACAAATAATCAATCAATTAAACGATTGGAACGAACAAGGTCGTTTTGCTGAAACTCTTGCTGAGGCAAACGCTTTAACAATCGAAACTCCCGATGAAGCCAGTCTGTTTGTTGTCAAAGGAAATGCTTTATACGGTCTTGGTCGGTTTGAAGAGGCTTTAACGGCCTATGAAACCGCTATTCGATTAGACACGGATGATGTTCAGGCTCGAACAAACTATGGGGCAACATTATTTTCATTAGGGCGTCATGTTGCTGCCTTAAATGCATGTGATGCAGCCTTGTTAATTGATTCTAAATTTGTACCGGCCTATATTAATGCCGCTCATTGCTTGGCCGAATTAGGTCATGATGATGAAGCAATAGATGTATTATGGGAAGCCTATAGTCTCAACCCTGAAGATATGGATATCGGTCGCACTGCTGCAGAAATGGCAACAGATTTAGGCATGTATGAAATGGCACGGGACATTTATTTCGATCTATCAGCTAATTCAAACGCGCCTGCTGATTTACCAACAGCTATTTATAACTTTTTCAAATTGATGCAACAACATGGGATTTCTCGGACTCAAATCATGAAAGATGTTGATATATGGCGACAAAAATATGGTAGAAATACTGAAGTTTTACGTCTTGCTAGCGAATTATTAAAGGGGTAATAACAAAAAGATTGCTTTTTGCCTCAAAAAGAGGTATCTTAGTATCGATTAAACCATTTTAGAAAGGAAATAATATGGCTGGTAGCATCAATAAAGTAACATTAGTCGGAAATTTAGGTCGTGATCCGGAAATCCGCCACACAAGTTCAGGACAAAAAATTGTCCATCTATCCGTGGCAACATCCGATACATGGAAAGACAAATCCGGTGAACGTCAAGAACGCACAGAATGGCATCGTGTCGTTGTATTTAATTCGGGCTTAGCTGATTTTTCAGAACGCTTTTTGAAAAAAGGATCTAAAGTTTATGTTGAAGGCGCTCTCCAGACGCGTCGCTTTACAGATGCTTCAGGTCAAGAAAAATTCACGACAGAAATCGTCTTAGGCGCCTATCGTGGAGAACTTGTCTTGTTAGATGGACGCAACACAAATAATGAAGGAAGCACTTTTGGCGGAGAAACAACTTCTGCCCCATCAGATACGACTTTATCCAACGGTTGGGATAGCGCTCCATCGGGCGAAGCCGGCGGATTTGATGACGAAATTCCGTTTTAGTTTTTAAGTTGTTAGCAAAGATTCTTAATGAATTACTTTAAATTATAACAACCAAGCGCCTCAATTGAGGCGCTTGTTTTTTGTAGGATTCATCACACCCATGATTATTCACAAAGAGCAAATTGAGAGTTGTACTAAGGCCTGATAAAGATTAAAGTTTTATTTAATCTTGGAAAAAGGAACAGGGAAAGATACTTTGTTGTTCGACAATCGCTTTTTTTAGTTTCCAATCGATTTTATTGATAAAAATGATGAAAAACTGTATCATAAAGCACCGTTTTTGTTCAGGGTGATTTTGTTTGGAATAGCCCACATTTTCAAACGCTTAAAGTGATTTGTAGGTGCTGTTTTTTATATATTTTTTTCAAATACACAAAAAAATCGAAAAATCAAAAAAAGTGCTTAACAAAAACAGGGGTTTGCATTATAATAAAAGTATGATGTTTATTTTAATAGGAGATTACACATGGCTCAACAAAAACTAGAAACCCAAATTGAATATTATAATAATGGGACAATTAAATGTGCCTATGCTGTTAATGAAAACGGTCAAAAACAAGGACCGTTTGAAGAGTATCATGAAAATGGTCAGTTGAAGAAAAAATGCACCTATAAGGATGGCTCTTTATACAGTCCGTTCGAAGAGTATTGGGCAAATGGTCAATTGAAAATAAAAGGCACCTATAAGGGTGGGCTATACGACGGTCCGTTTGAAGCGTATCATGACAATGGTCAGTTGAAGCTAAAATGCACCTATAAGAATGGGTTTCCTGACGGACCGTATGAAGAGTATGATAAAAATGGTCAGTTGAGCTATAAAATCATCTATGAGTATGGGACGGCATTAACAGGAAAAAACGCCGAACGCTATCTGAAAGAATGGATAGAGAAGCCCCAAAAAGAGCGCAAGGGATTAAATGCCCGATTAGATCAGATAAGCAAGCAAATGAAACCGTCGGCATTACGTAAAAACGTTAAGCGTGCCGAGGTTGCCAAATTCCGCGCCAAATTTCCAAACAAAAAAGACGGTCGCTGATTTCCGCTACCCCAAACACCCCCGCCTTGTGGTGGGGGTGTTCATCTTCCCGTCATTCGACGGGGAATTTTTTAATTGGATTAGATTTATCGTTATGAATTACTTTAAATTATAATAATCAAGCGCCTCAATTGAGGCGCTTGTTTTTTGTAGGATTCATCACACCCATGATTATTCACAAAGAGCGGGTTCCTCTGCATCTTGAGGTGAATATGTTGTAAGATATAAGGCGAATACATCTCCATTACTAAGATTCACACGAAAAGAACTTTCATAATTAAAATTTATCCCCGTCCAACCAGACCAGTTAGAATTATCTGTCACATCCACCAAAGAAGAACACGTCCAACTCCCCGTATCATTCCATTCATTCTCACAATGGGGGCGTAAATTGAACAAATTCATATTATTCGCCTTACAAAAATTCTGAGCATCCCACCAGGTCAAATTACTTTTCAGCGATCGATATACGGTTGTATCGCCAACTGATATCCCAACACCATTATTAAATAAGGTTGCCGATTCACACACGCCATATCTTGGGGCATTACTTCCATACCCTGTTGACTCTTCATTTAAATTACAGAATTGTCCCGAAAGACAGTCATTATTATCTTTACACCCCCATACACATTGACCGGAAAATGTATCACAAACTGCTTTTCCTTGCACGCCATCTCCTGTAAGCTTTCCAACGCAATTGCTATCGTTTGTACAAACTTTAGGAACACACTCATAAGTACGTGAGGATTGAGAAGAACCACTTACTTGACACCCTTGGTTACTTTCACAACATTTTTGGCCACAAACAACCCGATTAACCGGACAGTTAACACAATAAAAATAACCGCTCTCAGCCATATTAGGCACCGCATTGCTGCATTTTAAACAAGTGTCTTCAAAATCTGATGAAATCATAACAGGGTTACTCTCTGTTGGACAAAGCTCACATTGATTTGTCCAGCTATTCCAAAACTGATTTGGATCGGTACATTTTGTATCCTCTTTACACGTCCCATCGGCCAAACGATATTCATTTTCACCGCATTGTTGTATCGGCGTATCGGTTGGGTCATTATTCCCCTCATTCCCCTCTCCGTTACCGCCATTACCAACGGCCCCGCTCCCTAGTGTATTATTAAACGCAAAGGTCAGGGTGTTCCCATTAGCCCCATCAATGCAAGAACCGCCATTGTCCGCCATTGCCCTCGGTAAAGCCC
>JAZRBO010000021.1:0-2781 GCA_045635125.1 Alphaproteobacteria bacterium
AACCATTGCTCTGGCGTTTCCCGTATCCATTCCCCCATAATCCGATTAATTTCAAGCATAATCGATTCTATATCCGCATTGATATCGCCTGTATGAGGCAAGGTTAAAGGCTCTGATACTTCCACGTAGAATTGTCCATTCGGTTTTCGAATGCTTCTGGCCATTACAATTGGTGTGTTAAATTTTAAAGCCATGGTTGCAATTGCAGGAGCTGTTTTTGCGGTTTTTCCTAAAAAAGGTACGTCAATCCCTTCACGCAATTTTTGATCACAAAGCATAACAACTAAACCACCATTACGCAATACAGATACTAACTGACGGGCGCCAGCTGTTCCTTTGGGGATAAGTGTTCCCGTTCGTCGTTGAAACATTAATTTATCAAGCCATGGATTATTGGCTCGTCGATAAACAGGATTCAGATAAACCGTGTCAAATAAAGGTTGAGATACCGCTAATTCCCAGTTACCTAAATGAGCCGAACAAACTAATCCGCCTTGACCAGCTTTTGCAATTTTTTTTAAATGCTCCATTCCTACGATCTCTGCCGAGTAAAACAACTGTGAAGCATGTGGCATTTCTGCATAAAATCGCCCCCAATGACACCATGAACGCCGTAAAATAGAACGTCTTTCAGCGTCTGTTTTTTGGGGAAAAGCAATTTTTAAATTAACGAGGGCAATATGATTTCTTTTTCGCATCACTAGGCCCGCAACATAACCAATTGCCCCACCGAATGCAGAAGCCCATCGTACGGGTAAAAGTCGAAAAATACTCCAAAAGGACACCGCAATTAAGGCAACAGATGGATCTGTTACAAATCGTTGAAAAGTTGTTCGAGGGGATTGTCTTACCTGCTCTTCTGTGATGGTCATGACATAACTCCTTGTATCATTTTTATGACGGTTTCTTCCTCATCAAATTGAAAGGCGCCACCTACCATAATAATTTGTTTTTGTAAATCTTTAGGAATTTTAACAAAATCTTTTTCCGTTGTAACCAAAGGGCGTCCCTTTGCCTCTGATAATAGTTGTTCAATATCAAATCGTGTATAGAAGTAATGATCCGGAAAGGATTGCTTTTGTTTAACAATGACGCCAGCGTGAGACAGCATATCGAAAAACTTATCAGGGTGACCGATGCCAGCAAAAGCGATAACTTCCTGTCCTTGTAAGGAAGTCAATATATCAATATCCGGCAAGAATATACCGGTTAAAATCGGTATTGTTATATTGTGTTGTTCTAACCAAGAACGTACTCCCCATGTATCTTTTCCGACGATAACTACAGCGGTCGCCCGTTGAAGACCGATTAATGCCGGCTCCCGTAGCGGACCTGCTGGCAATACGCACTCGTTTCCTAATCCTTTAGCCCCATCAATAACCACAAAGGAAATATCTTTTTTGAGTGAGGGATTTTGGAAACCATCATCCATAATTAGAGCCTTTGCTCCGTTGGCAACAGCGGCAACAGCTCCTCTGTTTCGTTTACGATCGACAACTGTTGGAGCCTTCGCTGCCAATAAAAGAGCTTCATCCCCAACATCTACGGCAGTATGAACACCGTTTTGAACGATGACGTTTTGTACTTTAGCCCCATATCCATGATTTAAAAAGAAAAAGGATACACCGGCTTTTTCTAACAATTTACCCAATGCCAGACAAACAGGTGTTTTACCCGTTCCACCGACACCGATATTTCCGACACAAATAACAGGGACACCAACATCCTGCGGTTTTGTCCGACGTAATCGACGGGCTGTCATGGCGGCATAAACAGACCCCAATGGTTTCAAAAATCGACTCTGCCAGGACTTTTTTTTCTGCCAAAATGCCGGAGCCCTCATGCAATAACCCCCTGTTCCCGTAATACCTGAGTTACTCGATCCAAAACAGCCATTTCAGCACAGGCTTGTGCTTCGGCCCGCTTTCCGATTTCAGCACGATCTGTCGGCTGATTCAACCATGTTCGCAACATTTGTGTTAATTCGGTAACATCTGCTACCTCAACTAAGGCTTTTTGATTTTTGGCGGTTGATACAATTTCCCTAAAATTAAACGCATGTGGCCCAATGACAACCGATCGTCCCAAACGCATCGGTTCTAACATATTTTGTCCCCCAAAAGGAACAAGGGAACCGCCAACAAAAACAATCGGGGCCAGACGATAAATTAATCCCATTTCACCTAATGTATCGGCAAAATACACATCTGTTTCCGATGTAATAGCATCCCCCTTTGTCCGACGGGCAACGGTTAATCCTGCTTGTGTAAAAGTTGGTACAACATCAGATCTTTCCGGATGACGTGGTGCCGATATCGTGAGCAAATCCGGAAATTCTTTTTTTAAAGTCTGATGCACTTGGGCCATCATAGCCTCTTCACCTGGATGTGTACTACCCCCAACCCAACAAGGACGAGAACCTATCGCCTGCATTAACCGTTCCAGCTCTATCGCATCAAAAGGTGCCGGTGGGGCAGCACATTTCAAATTACCGACACAAACGGCTTGAGGAGCCCCCAAAGCCTGTAATCTACGGGCATCTTCCTTTGTTTGACCAAAAGTCAGGGTAAACAATCCCAACAACGGACGAATAATCCATAACGCTTTTTGCCAGCGCCGAAAAGAGCGGTCTGAAATACGCCCATTCAACAAGATAAGGGGAATATGATGACGTCGAATTTCCTGTAATATGTTTGGCCAAAACTCGGATTCAAACCATAAAACAGCATTCGGTCGAAAATGACGAACAAAGCGACGCACACCACCAACCATATCTACCGG
>JAZRBO010000022.1:0-4152 GCA_045635125.1 Alphaproteobacteria bacterium
ACAAAATCGGTAACATGGTCTATAAAATCTGCCGTTCTTTGATGGCCAAATGGTGTTTTTATGTTCAGTGGATTAGGTTTGTTATATGGGATAGGGTTGGTTTTTGGGGCTGGTTTTGAAATTGGTTCAATCAAGACAGCAGGAACGCCGCCACGATAGACAACAGATGTTTCTGTTCCGACAATTTGTTCGTTGTTTATGTCCAATAAATTATCCGGAGAGAGAGTTTGGCTCCACCCATGGACACTTAATAAAAGGCAAGAAATAGTAATCAGACAGAAACGGAAAAGCATATTTATTTCTCCCGATTTTTCTTTTCGTCCGAGATACAGACATCAAATAAGGGGCATTTTTCGCAGAGTGGTTTGCGAGCTGTACAAATATATCGACCATGTAATACGAGGGCAAGAGCAACATCTGGTTTATACCAATCTGGTACGATTTTCTGTAATTTTTTTTCAATATCGACAGGTGTCTTTCCTGTACAAATTTTCAATCTGTGACAGGTTCGAAAGACATGCGTATCTACACCGATATAGGGAGCATGAAAAGCAATATTTAGGAACACGTTGGCTGTTTTTCGTCCGACGCCGGGGAGGCTAATTAAAGTATCAAAGTCTGTCGGTACCTCGCCGTTATATTGTTCGATTAAAATTTTGGCAAGATTAACAATATGATGCGTCTTATTGTTAAAGTAGTTGATTGATTTTGTATATTGCTTTAGACCTTCTTCGCCAAGGGCTAAAATTCTTGAGGGTGTATCTGCTACAGGAAATAATTTAGCCGTTACATTATTGACATTTTTATCCGTGCTTTGGGCGGATAAAATAATGGCCATCAGTAAAGAAAAATGATTTGTCCAATTTAATTCGCATCGAGGATTCGGATAGGCGTGGTTAAGGCTTTCCCAAAACTGATCTCTTTGTGATGCGGTCATTAATTTGGTCATTAGCGTTTCCTTTCAACGACAAACGTAATTACATCCCGTAGTGTGTCCGCCTCAGACCCAAAAGATTCTAAAGCCATTAATCCTCTGCTTAATAAATTTTGCGCTAATGATTTGGCTTTTTCCAATCCCAAAACAGACACAAATGTTGATTTATGCGCTTCAGAGTCCTTTCCTAAAGTTTTGCCCATCATGTGTTTATCGCCTTCAACATCTAAAATATCATCCGTAATTTGAAAAAGTAAACCAATTGCTTGAGCATATTGTGCCAAAGCATCCAATTGCTCTTGTTTGGCTTGAGCCGCCACAGCAGGAGCAATACAGGAAAACCATAATAAAGCGCCTGTTTTTAAAGCTTGCATCTGTTCGATTTCTGGGAGTGTTAAAATAGTTGTTTCGCCAATCAAATCAAGCATCTGTCCGCCAACCATTCCTTTGAATCCAGCCGAACGGGCTAACTCTAAAACTAAACGAGAGCGAATCTCTGCATTGGGATGTGTTTTGGGATCGGCGAGTATTTCAAAGGCTAGAGCCTGCAATGCGTCACCGGCCAATATAGCAGTCGCCTCATCAAATTGAACGTGATTTGTTGGTTTCCCTCGACGTAATGTATCGTTATCCATGGCTGGCAAGTCATCATGAATTAATGAGTAGGTGTGCAGTACCTCAATCGCTAATCCAATACGAATAGATGTTTCTTGTGGCAGACCTAGCATGTTGCCGACGGTGATGCTTAAAAAAGGACGTAAAGCTTTTCCCGTTCCAATGGCCGAGTATCGCATGGCTTCTACTACACGGGCTTCCTTTCCCGAGGGGAGGGGTAAAACATTGTTTAAGCGTTCGTTGATTATAACGCGGACATCCGCCATCTTATCCATTAATGTCATTGTCAAAGACCTCCTGTCCGATAATGGTTGTTTCTTTGTCAATGATCAGTTTATCAATTTTGGATTTTGCTTGTTGTAATTTTTCTTCACAGTGTTTTTTGAGTAAAACGCCCCGTTCATAAACAGAAACAGCATCATCCAATTTGATTTTACCAGTTTCTAATTGTCGAACGACATTTTCCAACTCTTCCATAGCCTCCTCAAAGGAGAGATTTTTTACATCTTGCAACATTTTTTACCTCCATGAGCGCAATCATCATGTTTGTCGTGATCGCAACAGCATTCACCATGATGATGATCGCATGAACACGTTTCTGGATGTGATAAAACATCCTGATGGCGTTTTTCTCGTTCTTCCGGTGTTTCTTTGCGATATGTTTTTTCTTTTAAAGCCAATTCTCTTTCAGCGATTTGAGCTATTATATCCCAAATATCTTCCCGAGCAGCGAAGGCTGCTTGAATTTTTGTTACATCTGTTTCTGTTTGTTCTATTTTGTCAAGCTCTGACATTATTTTTTCTTGTAAATCAAATGCTTTTTTAGATAAAATCTGCATTTCTTCCCATAAAAGTTTAGGATTTTTACTGTCTTCGGATAGCTTGGAAAGTTTTAAAATGTATTGATTTAACTGATTTGACATATGTTTCTCCTTTATATGGTTAGTTATAGCTAATCCTTAACCGAAATACAATATTTTTTTCTTTTTCCGTAAAAAAATATTGCAGTCAATTGTTTTTCGGATTATGATTTTGAAGTTGGAGTAGGTGTATATTATGAAAAAAGTATTGTTTTTATTGTGTTTGTTTTTTGTTGGGTCTGTTCGTGCCGATTGGGATCCGTTTTCCGTCTATACGGCGAAGGCTCCTGAAGGGTGTGTTGATACAACCCATTTGTCGGATAAATTGACATTGCCGGACTTAATTCAAATTGGTATTTGTAATAATCCGACACTGAATCGTAATTATATGTCTGTTAAAACGGCGGAAGCGGCTTATGGACAGTCTCAATCTTCATATTTACCGACAGTGACCGTTACAGGAAGTTTGTCACAGGAAAATACTAGGGTGGAGGATGCCAATTCAGTAAAAGATAGCCCGTATGCGGGAAATATTGCTCTGAGCTGGTTGATTTATGATTTTGGCGGACGTTCGGCGTCGGCAGAACAAATGCGCTCTTATTTGGATTCGGCTCAGTTTTCATATAATGCAACATTACATGATACGGTTTTGGCTATTAATCAGGCTTATTTTGATTTACTAAGTGCGCAAGAGGTTTTAAAAAGCGCTAAAACAAGTGAAGAATCCTTTAAAAAATCGTATGAAGAGTCATTGAAAAGATTTGAGCTTGGTCTTGTGTCTGCCAGTGATAAATTATTAGCTAAGACCAGTTATGAACAATCTCGGTTGTCTGTTGTTCAGGCAGATAACGCCTTGAAAAAAGCGCGGGGATCCTTGGCTGTTTTATTGAATTTATCACCAGATACTCAAATATCGGTTGAACGTCCTCCAAAAGACAAAGATATGTCTCGTCTGGAAACAGATCAAACGATTTCTGAAATGATGGAAACGGCTTTGTCAATGCGTCCTGAGTTAAAAAGCAAAGAAAGTGATATGGCTGCCGCTCGTCAAGGAATTGAAATTGCTCGGGCAGGGGCCTTGCCCTCGTTAACGGCAGGGGCTTCGGCAGGGTATAACGATAATTGGAGAGAGCATAATCCGTATCGATTTAATACGTCTTTAGGGGTTAATTTATCTATTCCTTTATTTACTGGTTTTTCGAATATGTATGGTATTGAAAAAGCTCGTTACCAATACAGTCAGGCAGCTTTATCTGTTGTTGAAACACAAGATGTGATTCGGAATGAAGTGTGGCGTGCATATCAGGATTATATGACGGCTGTTGATTATCATGATATCAGTCAAAAAACATTGGAAAGTGCCTTGGAAAATGAACGGGTTGCTTTTGCATCGTATCAGGTTGGTAAGGGCAGTATTTTAGAGCTGTTGACGGCAGGGTCTCAATTGGCAACGGCACGACAACAGGTTATTGTTGCATTTTATACGATATTAACAAGCAAAGCTAATTTATATCGGGCTATTGGGAGGTTTTAAATGGGTAAAAAAATATGGATAACATTGGGAGTCCTCATCATTTTAGGTGGTTTGGGCGTTTATTGGAAACAATCGCGAGGCGACTCTCTAACGGCGCAGAATTTTGAAACGATTGTTGTCGGACATGGGCATATTCGTCAAAAGGTAACGGCTTCCGGTAAAATACAACCAATTAATACCGTTTCTGTCGGAACTCAGGTTTCCGGTAT
>JAZRBO010000023.1:0-16007 GCA_045635125.1 Alphaproteobacteria bacterium
GACACAGCCGAAAATAAAACAGAAATATACTTGGGTGTTTTCCCTTTTTCGATTAAATAAGCAGACACTAAATGCATGTGTTAACTGAGAAACAACGGTTAATCCGACAACTATCGGCGTTGAAAAACCAAGTATTTTAAGCATAAAAACAGTCATAAAAGGCGTTACAAAATTAACTGCAAAATTGAGAGAACCTAAAAACACCAATAATTTTTTAAATGGTTTATTATAAAGTGTTTTAGCCGTTTTCTTAATAAACGAATCCGTTTTTTGATAGGATACAGGTTTATTTTCCACCTGTGTTAATGTATAGACACCATAAATACTAATAATAAAAGCAATTCCCAATAAAATTGAATAGGAAAAAATAACTTCATTAACTCGGTATTGTTCAAACCACCCAATAAGTGCGGCCCCTCCCCCATAACAAATCATTTTTGCAATCATCATCCCCTTAAAACGATGAGCAAAAAAACGTCCCATTAATTTTTCCGGCACTAAAGCTTTCATCCAAGGAAGCCAAGCACCGCCAGCCACAGAACCAATCATATAAGTTGCCGAAAAACAAGCAATTAAAATTACCAATGCCCATGGAGTACCAGCCCAAAATGCCAAAAGAGCCGCCATCAAATAAAAGGGGCGAGACACAGCCGAAAATAAAACAGAAATATACTTGGGTGTTTTCCCTTTTTCGATTAAATAGGCAGACGCTAAATGCATCAGATTACCAACAAATCCGATAGCCCCTAAAAAACCGATAGCAATATTGCCGGCCCCAAATAACAGAGCATACGCGATCAAAAAGGGACCCGTTGCCAAAGTATCCATAGCACTGGTTGCAACACCACCCAAAAAGACATTATTAAGCGATTTACGCAGTACTGTATTTGACATTAATTTCCTCCTATTTTAACAACTCATAAAAAGAAGTACAATATCTTAATTGAATGTTGTGTTCAGTCCAATATTCTAAAAATTTATTCAGATTATCACAAGAATTTACCCAACAAGCAGTACGTCTATTTTCACACATATCGACATTAAAATCAATACTTGGTACAGCCACCACAGCCAAACACATTACCGAAAGATTCAAGATTGAAAGAAAAAAGACTAAAAATCTCATAAAAAACTCAACCCCCAACCAATAATAGCCGACAAAATCAGTAGAAGTGTAAAAGATATCTTACGTGCCAAAAGAATCGTCAAAATCACTACACCAACCTCTATCCCATTAATGTGAATTTTCCCCCATCCTTTTGACACATCTAAAACTGAAATTTTTGCAAATAACCCTATTGCCGATAAAATCATAATAAAAGCTGCCCACTTAACGCCTTTAAAAAATCCAATGACAAAGCGAGTATTTTTATAACTGTCTAAAAATAGTAAAACAAGTGAAGCCAAAACAAATGTCGGAACACATAAACCAATTGTTGCACTTAACGCCCCCCACAATCCATCCTGTATATAACCAACATAAGTAGCTGTATTAACACTGATAGCACCGGGTGTTATTTGGGAAACAGATAATAAATTACCATAAGTGTCTGGTGTGAAAATATGTTTTTTTTGAACCATATCCGCGTAAAGCAAGGGGATAATCATATATCCACCACCGAAACACAAGAGGCCATACTTCATAAATTGAAAGAAAAGAATCAGAGAAGTCATTTCTTCCCTTTCATTGTTTTAGAACGAATATAGGTTTCATATAATCCACCCAAAATAGTCGCAAAAACAACAATCAAAATCGGGGTTAATCCAAGCATCAAAAAGATCAATAAGATTAAAGCCAATGGAATATCCCAAACAGATTTTAAAAGAGTTCGACCAACCCGAAAAGCCAACATAACAAACAACCCCAATACACAGGCTCGCACACAGTTAAAAGCCTTTAATACATGTGGATTAGTTAAATCTTCTAATGGAAACAGAGCTGCAATGACAACAATAATCATTAAAGATGGTAAAATAACACCTATAGTTGCAACTGAAGCACCTTTCCATCCAGCTAGTTTACGACCAACAAAAACAGCTGAATTAACCGCTATCAATCCGGGAACCGTTTGAGTAATTCCAATCATATCCAAAATATCATTTTGTTTTAATAATTGATGCTTTTTCGTAAATGTATTTTCAATAACAGGGATCATTGCCAATCCACCGCCAATAGTAAACAAGGCTATCCGAAAAAACTCATAAAACAACAATAATAACAGATTCATTTAATTTATTCTCTAATACGTTCCTTTAAATCCCGTAATTTATTAGCCATTCTATCTTTATCGGATGTAATGATTTTACCATATGGAATACGCCAATTAACACCAATTTCAGGATCATTATAACGAATACCAAACTCTGCTTCTTTACAATAAAAGTTATCGCATTTGTAAGCAAAAACAGCCTTCTCACTCAATACAGAAAAACCGTGTAAAAATCCTCTTGGAATAAAAAGCTGACGTTGGTTTTCATCAGATAAAACAACCTCAACATGCTTTCCAAATGTTGGGGAATCAGGACGTACATCTACGGCGACATCCAACACCTTACCATGCAAGACACGCACTAATTTAGCCTGAGATTTACTACCCAACTGACAATGCAATCCCCGTATCACACCGTAGGTTGACATAGATTGATTATCCTGAACAAAATGAGCCGAAATACCGTTTTTAGCAAACTCACGTTCATTATAGCTCTCAAAAAAATAGCCTCGTTCATCTTTGAAAATTTTTGGCTCAATAATAACAACCCCATCTATGTTTGTTTTAATAAAATTCATACCAGCCCCCACATAAAAATCATTCGCTTCTTAAAAAAACACAAGATCATATAAATAGGTGTTTTTTTCATGAGCATCACTTTCTTTTATGGAATTGTGCATTATATAACGTTGTATACGCTCCATTACGAGATAATAAATCGTCATGAGACCCTTCTTCTACGATCTGACCTTCATTTATCACAACAATCTTATCTGCATTTTGAATCGTAGATAGGCGATGAGCTATTACTAAAACTGTTCGATCCTTCATCAGGTTATCAATTGCCTGTTGTACAATTGCCTCTGATTTATTATCTAAGGCAGAGGTTGCCTCATCTAATATTACAATTGGAGCATTCTTCAAAAAGGCTCTGGCTATTGCTACTCGTTGCTTTTGTCCACCAGAAAGTAATGTTCCCCGTTCTCCGATATGAGTATCCAACCCTTTTTCCAAATCAGCCACAAAATCTTCTAGACATGCTGATTTAATAGCCCGTTGTACTTCTTCTTCTGTCGCATCAAATTTACCCAGCATGATATTCTCCCGAATAGTGCCAGAAAATAGGAAATTATCTTGAAATACCATACCAATATTATCACGGAGAGATTCCAAAGTGACATCACGAATATCATGACCGTCTATCTTAATTGAACCAGAATCAACCTCATAAAACCGAGGAATCAAATTAACTATAGTAGACTTACCACCACCTGAATTACCAACAAACGCAACCGTTTGTCCCTTTTTAATTGTTAGGTTAACACCTTTTAAAACTGGTTTTCCCGCTTCATATGAAAAATCAACACCATCAAATGTTATTTTCTTTTGAATCGGCTTTAAAGCAATCGCATTTTTTTTATTCTTAATTTGAATTGGCATTTCCAAAATTTCAAAGACGCGCTCTATCGCCATAAATGACAGCTGAACAGCATTGAAGTTCTTACCTATATTTTTTATCGGTGTATACAACATCAACATTGCCGTCATAAAGGCAACAAAGTCACCGGCGGTAATTGTCTTACTTGTTATCAGATAGCTACCATACCAAATCGTTCCTGCCATTCCGATAGCAATAATAATATGCATCATAGGAGATAACCAAGCCGTTCGCTGTACATTCTTAATCCCTAGTTTAAAAGCTTGGTTTAACACATCGAAAAATCTATCTCTTTGGTAATTGGCTAGATTATAAGAAGCCACCGTCTTTGCGCCAGCATGTGTCTCATTAAATGACGTTAATGCTGTACCACCAACAACAATAGAACGAGCAACAATATCTTTAATTTTTTTACGTATCATCGTCAATGGATACAAAGATGTTCCCAATACAACAATCGCTATCAATGCCAATTGCCAAGATGTATACAGTAAAACCCCGATCAAGGTTATAGATGAAAAAATACGGGTTGTAAAAACTTTAATATTATTTAATAAACCTAAACATGCTGTATCTGGATCCCCATTAAACCGAACCATAACCTGTCCCGATGAATTCTTATCCAGATAGCTTTGATCTATATGTAACAGCTTCGTATACAGTTTTCGTTTCATTTCCATAGTAATTTTACCACCGGTCCAAGCACTTAAATATGCCGAAGCATACTCTAACGCTGCCTGCATGACCGTAAAGAAAACAACAAAAACCGGAATAACCCAAAGAGGCAAATCAAAAGGTGTTGAGCCCCCTTGATCCATAATCACCGTATCCATAAAGGGCTTTAATGCCAAAGCAATAACAGCATCTAAAGATCCAATTGGAATTGTAATAATTGTCGCTAGCAGAGAACGAAACCAAAATGGTTTGATAAACGGCCACATCCGACTATAATTCAGGACAAAACGATTCTTCTTTGTTTTGTTAGCTAATTTACGAAACATGAAATTCCCTTTTAATTAATACTACTTTTGCCATATTAACAAAGCCCAACACAAAATGCAAGCGTTCATTTCACATTATAACTAAAAAACAGAAAATACTAAGACAAACTTTGCAACCAGTCCCAAACAGCATTAAACAAGCCATATTCCGGCAAGTTGCGGTGCGTTGCTTTGTCCACTGAAAAAAAGGTCTTCGACGTTTCGGCATCTAAAAACAATTGGTAACCAAACTCGTAAGGAACAACCGTATCTTCTTTTCCATGAGCGATAAAAAGAGGAGAATGTATGTTTTTTATCCTATCGATCGTAAAATAACCATCTTTCATCAACAAACCAACCGGTAGTAAATAATGAACTGTCACAAAAGCCACATCCACTAAAGAGGTAAAAGGAGCCTCCAACACCACGGCGTAAAAAGGAACATCCGTTTCCGATGCCGTATAAACAGCTAAATATGTTCCTAATGAGTATCCATATAAAATGATATCTTTAGAGGAATAACCTTGAGTCTTCAAAAAATCTATTGCTTGTGAGACATCCCGTTCCAAATGGGATTGACGGATATCACCCTCTATTCCACCAAACCCTGTATATTCGGGCATTAAAACACCATAGCCCTTATCAACAAATGGTTTAACTCTACCTAAAAAGGTATTCAAATGATAGGAATTTCCATGAAGAAAAACAACAATCTTATTTCCTTCTTTAGCTGGTGCATAAAAAGCATAATTAGGACTTGTTTCGCTCGGATAATGAACTTCACGTAATATCGGAATTGTTTGCTGTGCTAAAACAATATCAGATTTTATCGGGTTGGGATGATATAAAAATCGATCTTGCATAACTGCAACACCAATACAAATACCGATATAGATACTAAGCAATAAAACCACGATTTTAATAATCGTTGACTTTGAAAAAGCCATCGTCTCCCCCTCATATAATAAAAGGGCGGCCAAAACCGCCCCATTTGAGTTTAGCGTAATTTAATATGAACTTCACGCAATTGCTTTTCCGTTACCGGTGACGGCGCATGCATTAACAAGTCTTGAGCCTGTTGATTGAATGGGAAAGCAATAACTTCACGAATATAACTCTCTTCCGTCATCAACATAACCAAACGATCAAATCCAAAAGCTGCGCCACCATGCGGAGGTGCCCCATATTGGAAAGCGTTCAACAAACCTGCAAATTTTTCTTTTACAACTTCCGGACCATAACCGGCGATTTCAAAAGCCTTAAACATCACATCCGGACGATGGTTCCGAATGGCACCTGACAAAATTTCATATCCGTTACAAACCATATCAAATTGGTAGGCTTTAATTGTCAACGGATCTTGATTTAACAAGGCATCCATTTCCCCTTGAGGCATAGAAAATGGATTGTGTGAAAATTCTGGAGCCCCAGTTTCTTCGTTTGCTTCATAGAATGGAAAGTCTGTAATCCAGCAGAAACGGAAAGCATTCTTTTCAATCAAATCAAGTTCTTGACCAAACATTGTTCGAACAGAACCAGCGAATTTAACCGTTTTATCCCCTTTACCACAAATAAAGAAAATACTATCACCTGTTTCGGCACCCGTCGTTGCAATCAATTGTTGAATCCGATCTGCATCCAAATTCTTCGCGATGGGTCCTTTGGTTCCTTCTGCAGCCAATGTCATATAACCTAAGCCACCCATACCTTGCTCAACCGCAAACGCATTCATTTTATCAAACCAACTACGTGGTTTTACTGCCGTATTCGGTGTCCGGATAGCCCGTACAAAGCCACCCTGATCCACCGTATTGGCAAACAATCCAAAAGATGAACCTCTAAAAATTTCAGAAACATCTTTAATGACTAACGGATTCCGCAAATCCGGCTTATCCGTTCCATATGTCAACATAGATTCTGCAAACGGAATATGGACAAAGGGAGCTTCTGACACGACTGCGGTCGGTGCAAATTCATGAAATAAATCAGCCATCAACCGTTCGCCAACTGCAAAAATTTCATCCTGTGTCACAAATGACATTTCAAAGTCAATCTGATAGAACTCACCCGGCGAACGATCCGCACGACTGTCTTCATCACGGAAACAAGGAGCCAATTGGAAATAACGATCAAAACCAGCCACCATTAACAATTGCTTAAATTGTTGTGGAGATTGTGGTAATGCATAAAATTCTCCTTTATGAACTCGGGATGGAACCAAATAGTCACGAGCGCCTTCTGGACTGGAAGATGTCAAAATCGGCGTTTGAAATTCATAAAATCCCATATCCCACATCCGGTCACGCACAAATTTTGTCATCCGGTTACGCAACAAAATATTGGCATGTGGTTTTTCACGACGCAAATCCAAAAAGCGGTATGTTAAGCGTTGTTCTTCAGACAAATCATCAGAATCAGCAACTACCTGAATAGGCAACACTTCTGCTTCAGACTGAACCGTGACAGCTGACACAGAAACCTCTACTTCGCCAGTTGGCATTTTTTGGTTAATTGTATTAGCGTCACGCAAAACAACATTTCCTTCAACCGTGATAACAGATTCCGGACGAATTTTTTCAAGTGTCTTAAAAACAGGGCTTGCCGTATCCAACACACATTGTGTAATCCCAAAATTATCACGCATATCAATAAAAAGTAGATTACCGTGGTCCCGTTTCCGATGGACCCAACCTGACAATTTAACGGTTTTTCCGGCATCGGTGGAACGCAAAGCGCCACATGTATGCGTACGATATTGGTTCATAAAAAGCTCCTATGTAAAAAAAATCACAAAATAACGTCAGTTAAAGTACAACAATTTATACATAAAAGCAAGAAAATTTTACATCACATCTGCAAGAAAGAGGCGATTTGTTCAAATAAAAGCTTTATAAAAATGTCCACGCCATTCCACCCCGACACCCCAAAAGCCATTAAAAAACCTAACATCAATAAATTCATCCCTGGTAAAAAGACAAGGGAAAACAAATAACCGGCCTCTTTAAAATCCGTTTGTTTGGGATGAATCTGCATTAATCCAGCAACGATGTGATACCCTGTCAATACACCCAGAACGGACCAATAAACAGGTGGTATTGGGGTTTGCATATAAGAATAAAAAAAACTAGCCAATACGACAAAAACAGCAAATGTGGGAAAAAAGTAAGGAGAAAGCGCTATGAGCCAATTACCTGTTCCATAAAAGGAAAAAGAGCCCCCAACATCCTGTTTAACATCCAATGAACGTGGTTTGTGCCCCGTCAACACAGCAAATAACATATGGGTCGCCTCATGTTCAAAAATTGCCAAAAAAGAACCGCTTAATCCGGGGATAACAAACCAAAAAAGAGCAGTTGCCATCATTGGTAAGAAAAACCATACTAATGCAAAACGATTAATGCAGGTATCTAAAAAAACAAGATTGGCATAAAATGCTGGTATGGTTATAACCAACATTAAGAAACCTAATGGCCATTTTAAAATCGTCAAAATTTTATTTATCATAAACGCTATGATTCCTTTACTAACCGAACAATAATTTGTCCTAATATCGCCGTATCAAAAGCGGCATAAACCAAAGAAGAGATATCCTCTCCCTCTTTGGGTTGAAAATAAAGATGTAAAGGAGATTCTTTTTCATCGCTCATCCGATTAAAAAACCAACCTCCTCTCTTGCCGGAAATTACCCGAACAGAAACAGTATAATAATCCAGATACGACCCCAAAGGCAAATCCAGCGTTTCAGGATTAACCTTTCCTTGATACGAAAATAAAACCGACATAGTACGGCGACCATCAAACACGGTATAAGATCTGGTTCCGACTTCTCGAGGCATCAAGGTATCCAAAAACAATACCGGATAATCCAATGTATCAGGCTTATCCGAAAAATCAAGGTGACGATTTTTTACTTTTCGTCCCGATATTGTTTTGCTTTGAGATGACTGGATTGTCCAATTATTATTTTGATATGTCCCTTGCGACAAAAAATCAGCAGACCCACCCAACAAAAAAGACAAAAGCCCTCTTGTCTCTGATTTCATGCGAATAGTATAATTCGGATTCGGCTCATCATATGTAATATCTGCATCCAACAAATGCATACCAGCACCTGTTGCCTGATAAGACAGCGTCTTTGACGATCCTGGAACAGCAATAAATAATATCAGAAAACATAAAAAAAGAGTTTTCATTTTTCTCTCCTTCTGATAAACTAACTCAAAAATTCAAAAAAAGAAAGGATATTTTATGCAAGACATCTGTATTTTAGGCTTGTTAATTGTTTTACTTGGTTTAAGTCTTTATTTAATCGTGCGAATTTGCCTACTGGAAAAAAGACCATCTATTAGCGGTGATTTGGAAAGATTGGAACGAAGCATGCGAACCGACACCCGTGATTTACGCCAAGAATTAAGTCAATCTCTTGTTTTGTTTAATGACTCTATTCGAAAAACAGTCGAAGAGCGCATGGATAGAATGCGTGCAGAAAATTCAGAAAAACTCGAACAAATGCGAGCAACCGTCGATGAAAAGCTACATACAACTTTGGAAAAAAGATTGGGAGAATCATTCGCTCTTGTCTCCGAACGACTGGAAAAAGTACACCAGGGACTCGGCGAAATGCAAACATTAGCATCGGATGTTGGTGGACTTAAACGTGTATTAACAAACGTTAAAACAAGAGGAACATGGGGTGAAATTCAACTGGGCAGTTTACTGGAACAAATGTTGGCTCCGGATCAATTTATTAAAAATGCGCATATTCGGGAAAGTTCAGCAGAGGTTGTTGAGTTTGCTGTTAAGCTTCCTGATGGCGATGTTTTAATCCCAATTGATTCTAAATTTCCAATTGAAGATTATGAACGATTACTACAAGCAGTTGAACAAGCTGACGCCCCATTAATCGAACAAGCTGCGAGCGAATTGGAAAAACGGATAAAAACGGAGGCTAAACGCATTTGTGATAAGTATGTTTACCCACCCAAAACAACCGATTTTGGCATCATGTTTTTACCAATTGAGGGGCTATATGCCGAAGTTATGCGACGACCGGGACTGGCTGCAGAAATTCAAAACAGATACCGTATTTCTATTGCGGGACCAAGTACATTGGGGGCTTTTTTAAATTCATTGCAAATGGGCTTCAGAACCTTAGCGATTCAAAAACGTTCCGGTGAAGTCTGGCAAGTTTTAAATGAAGCTAAAACAGAATTCGCAAAATATGCCGCTTGGGTTGAAAAAGTCAAGAAAAACATTGAACAAGCACACAAAACACTAGATGAAGCAGAAACAAGGACTCGAGCCGTTAATCGCAAATTACGTTCGGTTGAAAGCAATATAACCTTACCAGAGACACCTCTATCACAAACACCTGTTGCTTTATTAGAAGACGATACGGTTCAATAGATATTTTTCTATCCTTAAGACCTGTAAGAAGCGCGCCGAATGCGATCATTAATAGCCAAACCCAATCCCTCATCAGGAATGGGGGCTATGGCTATTTTCTTAAAATCTGTTTGCTCATCCGCCAAATGCAAATATGAAAAAAGATTTGCCGCCGCCTCACATAAATTACCAGACGGACTTAAATTAAGGGATGCGCCCTCTCCTACTGCACCAAATCCGATAAAAAATTCATCCCTCTCTGGTTTTTCTACATTGATACGTAACGGATGTGACGGTGCATAGTGTTTGAGCATTTGCCCCGGAGAGCTAGGTAATTCG
This sequence comes from Alphaproteobacteria bacterium, assembly GCA_045635125.1. Lineage (GTDB taxonomy): Bacteria > Pseudomonadota > Alphaproteobacteria > CAAHEQ01 > UBA3637 > CALXZG01. The sequence continues at coordinate 10,353 of JAZRBO010000023.1, forward strand.
GAATTTCCCTGAGACACTAAAACAGGTTCATTTAAAAAAGATTCTAATTCTTCTTTACTTACCCCTCCGGGACGCAACATAACGACCTGCTTTCCCGTTAAATCAATAATCGTAGATTCAACACCGACAGAACAAGGACCACCATCTAAGATCATGTCGACACGTTCTCCCAAACTATTCCAAACATGACGAGCCGTCGTAGGGCTAATGCTCTGAGAACGATTAGCTGAAGGCGCAACAATCGGTGTACCGGATGCCCGTATTAAATCCAACGCAACCGGATGATTGGGCATACGAACTGTTACCGTCGGTAATCCTGCGCAAGCTAAATCTAAAGAGGGAGAAAAATCCTTGCGATGCAAAACAAATGTTAAAGCGCCCGGCCAAAAACGACGAGCCAAGGAAATAACTCGTTCATCAGTTTCAGCGTAGGAGGGTAAAAAATCTAAATCCGCAATATGAGATATTAAAGGATTAAATGTCGGTCTGTTTTTCGCCTCAAAAATACGGGCAATTGCCCCTGCGTTATAAGCATCAGCCCCTAAACCATAGACCGTTTCGGTTGGCATAGCAACTAATCCACCAGATTTAATAACAGAGGCTGCCTGTAAAACAGTTGCCTCTGTTGCTGGAAAAATAAGATTAGAGCAGGACACGTATTACCCCTCATCCTTTATAATTTGATGATAACGGCCATCGGGTTCTTTTTTAAACTCTTCAACGCCATACTTATCCCATTTTAGACGTAAAATACGATCATTATACTCTAAAATCGTTGCATAATCATGTTTTTTATCATCCATGATACGATAGATACGATACGGACTAACTTGAACTAACAGAGTATCCCAGTACCGATGCTTGACCGGAATTTTTTTGACCTGAAAGATCTTGTGTTCATTTTCAAGCTCGGCATCATATTCTAAAATATCAAACCCATCAATCCGCTTAATCTTAGATTTTAACTTTGCAACCGCAGGATTATTCTTAGATGTATCGGTTATTTTTTTCATTAAATCAGAATCTATGACAAAAAAGTAATCAGCATATTCTTTTCCAATGTAACCGGACAAAAGCTGTTCTCGAACTTTATTGACTAAGTCTTTGGTTTTTTTAGAAGGTCTATTCAAAAAACCATAATTGACGTTCTTACCATTTCGAATAGCCCAACGCCAGATACCTGCATAATTTTTATTATGCGCAAAGATAAATGCTTTATCATATTGAGCCGTAATCCGATCCCATTCACTTGATTTCATAGGATAAACATATTTAGGTGCTTTACGTGCAAAATCACTTTTCATCATATAGGTCGGATAAAGATCCCAAATCTGTATCACCAAAAGCAGTGGTAGCAACCAAAATGCACGACGCGGTGTTTTAACCCATATGGTCTTTATTAAAAAGAAAGCCAACAAGTACCAAATCGGCCAAAAGAAACGACCGGAATAACGAAAAACACTACCAAGCCAGTTAATATAAGTTCCTGGTTTATAATCTAAAACAGTTGCTGTTCCCAATTTCACTTGAGAAGACAATGCAAATACAAACAAACCAAACAGTAACAAAGCAAGCATAGCGTGCTTTTTCAAATTTTCCCGCTGAAATAAATTTTTCACGTCTGCAAAGCAAATAATCAACATGATGATTAAACCAAACCCAAAATAATTATCTGCATCGAAATCTGCCTTTGGGGTCAGGTTATTAAAAATTTGCGAACGACTCCAGCTCGGATTAAATAAAGCCGCTAGATTGAGGCCTAATCCCCGCCAACCACCACTGGCAATTTCTTGTTCGGTTGAGGCCATTCCCAACAAATAATACCAAAACAAAAGCAATATCGCCAATCCGCCGACACACAAAAACACCTTCTTCCATGAAACCGCTTTTTCAACAAAAAGCTTTCGATAGATTAATAAAGCGAAGAAACCTGCCTGCATCGGCAAAAAATAGGGACATGTCAAAATAGCCAGCGAAAACAAAATCCCCATATAAACCCAATCCCTGGTTTGCAGTCGATTATTTAACCACATCAAAATTGCAAACAATAATAAAAAGTGGGGCATTAGATTAATATGAACAAAGACCCGCATCATCATAATCGGTGCCGACACAAAAAATAAAGCTCCAATCGTAATTAAAAACTTATTCTTAAAGGCATGTCTAAAAATCAAAACAGACACATAAGCCTGTAAAACATATGAAATCAACATCCAAATACCGACAAACTGGGCTTCTGGAGTCATCCCAAAAACAGAATGAAATACCTTAAAAATAACAGAAAGAAGAGGACTTCCATCCGTTCCGTGTACGGATATACCATAGGGGTATGCTAAATTCATATGGGTAAAAATGGGCCAACGCCACTCATCAATACGATAAAAAACGCTCCCAAGATATGAGACCGTAAAATCACCGCCTCGTGATACCAAATCAATGTTATGAATATCAAGAACCTTAAATCCAAATAAATAGAAAAAAGCAATCAATGTAATAACAATTGTTGCCCAAATATCCAAATTCGGACGTAAAAAACGGATTAAACGACCGCTCCATGTTTTAATCAATGGCCAAAAATCTGATTTAAAATCAAAGGTATTTTTTTCAATCATTGTTTCCCCTATTAAGTGTTGTTTTTGAAATAATATACTGCGGTCTGCGTTTTGATTCCATAAAAATCATACCGATATACTCTCCGATAATGCCCATCATTAATAACTGAACACCACCTAAAATTAAAATAACACAGAGCGTAGAAGCCCATCCAGAAATAACAGAACCATTAAATAAGCGCATATACAAAACATAAGCCGTTAACAAACATCCTAAAAAAGCAACTATCAATCCCATATAAACAGCTAAACGTAAAGGTTTTAAGCTAAAAGAAGTTGCTCCAGTCAACGCTAAAGAAAACATTTTACGTAACGTATATCGACTTTTACCAGCATATCGTTCCGCAGGCATATAGGGAATATCCTTTTGCCGAAATCCCATCCAAGAAATCATCCCCCGCAAAAATAACATCCGCTCAGAAAGATTTGTAATTTCCCGAACGACACGTCTATCTAGCAATCGGAAATCGGCAGATCCTGCCATCAAATGCAAACCCGTTAAAAAATTAAATAAACGATAATATAAACGAGAAGAAACTCTTTTAAAGAGAGAGGTTTTATCACTTTCGCGCCGCACGGTATAAACGACATCATATCCTTCTTGCCAGCTTTGAATCAGCTTTGGCAAAAGTTTGGGTGGATGTTGTAAATCCGCATCCATAGTGATAACACAGTCACCATCAGCGGCATCCAAACCGGCCTTCAAAGCATACTGATGACCAAAATTTCTGGATAAAGATATCAAATGAATACAATTGTTTAAATCATGCTCTTTCATGACAACTTCAGCTGTATCATCCCGACTTCCATCATCAACGACAATGATCTCATAATTAACTGATTCAGGTAATACCTCAACAACCTGTTTCAACAAAACAGGGAGACTTTGTTGTTCATTATAAGCGGGTATGACAATTGATATCTTATTTTTTTTCATTGATCTTCCTTTTTTCTTTTTTTAGCTTATTCGCATAAAAATGTAAAGAGAAGAATAGCATAAAAAAGAAAAAAGCCGGTTAGATAAACCGGCTTTCACCTAAAATGCCTAAGCCTCAGGCCATTCGGAAGCCTTTTCGGCGTTAAACTGAATCCATTTTTCATCTGCTGAATCCGATGAAGAAATAGCACCTTGCGGACATTCAGAAATGCAGACACCACAATCAATACAGGCATTTGGATCAACCACAACCTGAGTTGGTCCTTCTCTAAAAGCAGCGACCGGACAAACATCAACACAAGATTTGCATAATGCACATAAATCATTAACTACTGAGGGCATTTTTTATCTCCTTTAAATAATAAACGGTTTATTCATATCCAATTTTTCGGATAAAATCAAGTTTTTTTTATCACATGTATTAAGAAACTACAATCCTGACCTTAAAATACTGGGAACTCCCCAAAATTTTTCCTTAGGATCTATCGGAACATATAATTGATCATAATTAAGAACCCGAATCCCCAACGGATTTAAAAGACTTTTAGGTGCGCTAAAATTAGACCGAACATAAACTTTAAACCGTTGACGCCCCTTGCTGTGTTGCTCTTTACATGAAATACAATCCGGCGTATTATCCGAACAACTACAAATAGGATTAAAAATATCTGGAACAGGCATATCAAAGACATCAAATATCCCCTCCCAAATATTCGTGCTAGTCAATTTCAAACTATATAAATGAACATCTTTAACAATCCGTCGTGCTCGAGAATCATTAAAAAGAAGCTGAGCCTCTCGCATAAAACTTTGATATAAATCTTTATTCGAATATTTAGCAACCGCACCGGCACCAGACCACAAGTAGTTCTGTTCGTTTGGATCCCAAACAACCGTATGACGATTAATGATATAATCTCGCACAGCTTGTTCCATCATCAATTGCATTGAAGAAACTGTTCGAGTATTATATTCTGAAGCTAAAATAACTTGTCGTTCTGGATCCATAGCATACATGTTAACCACTCGACGATTCGCAACAACAACATCCAATCGAGCAACAAAATAAACAAAAATGCCAGATAACGCAATTAAGACACCCAAATTAATAAAAGTGGTAATTGCTAACAATCGAGAGGTTTTTAGATAACGCCTCTCGGGAATGGCTGTAATTTGCATACGTTCCGGATAAGCACCCAAGACATCTTCTGTTTCAACAGAAATTTCTTTATTTATTTTCTTTTTCATGCACTATCCTTTTTTCATCCGTCGCTTTAAATAAATTGAATAATAGGCTGTTAAAAATGAATTAATTTCCTTTTTGAGAGCGAGTCATAGAAATATCACAAAAAATTTGAGCAGTTGTTTCTGTATCTGGCATTAAACGAATCGTCGCAACACGCTCCCCCTTCATAAAAGTCAAGAAACTGTTATCCGAACGAACGGCGGTTACTTCCTTCCAACCAGTTTTGGGCATTTCCTGCATATAAAAGTCAAACAAACTGGATTGATCATAAGGGGCCGAAAAAACCAAACGACCCAAAAGTGGATCACTTCCAAACAAAAGCGTCTTTTTATTATCCATAACCGCCTTTTCGGGAACAGGTATTTCACGTAATTGAACATAATTAGGGACAGAAGCAAATGTATTTTCAGCTAAATATTTATCTGAAAAATCTGCCCGATTATCAGATGTAGAACATGCAGATAGTCCCATTAAACAAAAACACAAAGCGATCATCGTTCTTTTTTTCATAGAAACTCCTTTCCTTTGTGCTAAAGAGTAATATATTTTATCATTAATCGCAAGAAAAAAAAGAAAACAGAATAAAAACACCCTCTTTATCTAAAAAAACGAGTGAAAAATATATTTCATTTTTTCTGGTTGACAAGGGGATTGAAATATGTTTTATTTTGGGCATGATGAATGTAGAAAAAATGTATGTAAAGACAGTAGGTAAATGTACGGAAATCAAGGATTTCTATACATACATACATACATACATATAGCGTATTGCCAAGCAAAATAAACCGATGTGTCATGGGAATATAATGCATCGGTTTTTATATATTGATAACCAAACCGAGAGGGGAATAAAATGGAAC
>JAZRBO010000024.1:0-6282 GCA_045635125.1 Alphaproteobacteria bacterium
TATCCGGCATGATTGAGGCTTTAGCCGCAAAAAACAAAGAGTTAGAGGATGCTCGCCAAATGGGACAAAATGCCTTATCACCATTTATTCCTGAAACATCAAAAAGCATTATCGTATCAATCGATCAAGCGGGAAAAATTACTGACGTCAATGAATATGCAACAGAGGTTTTTAAATACACCCGTGAAGAAATGATTGGAAATGATGCATTTGGAACCATTTTCCCCATACCAGAAAAAAAAGATTCTTTGCAGGCTAATATTATCTCTCGTATTTTTGCTAATCCCAAACTATATGTTGAACATGAAACGGAAAACATCAAAAAGAATGGAGAACATTTTTGGATTTCATGGACAAACCGTGTCATTTATGATGACTTAGGGCAGCCAACTGAAATTCGTTCTGTCGGTTTCGATATCACAAAACGGAAACGGTTAGAAGAAGAATTGCGATATTTAGCTTCTGTTGATCCTTTAACAGGTGTATTAAATCGGCAAGCATTATTGGAAGCTGGGTCCCGTGAATTAAAACGCGCTGTCCGATACAAAAGGCAATTATCTATTTTAGTTTTAAAATTAAATTATTTTCACGGAACCGCCGAAAAAGGAAATGACCCTGGCTTTAGTGACGAAATCATTCGTCAGGCTGTTACCATTTGCCGAAAAGCAACCCGCGACTCTGATTATATTGGACGTGTCGGTGATATTGAGTTCGCCATCATATTACCAGAAACCGCTGCCGAAAATGTAACTTTCTTAGCTGAACGTTTGAAAGAAAAAATACAAGAAAAAAATCTAAAAGATAATAACAACTTTTTTGTGTCTGCCACCTTTGGTGTCGCCGCCAAGAAAAATAAGGAAGATACAATTGATTCGCTTTTATTAAAAGCTTTAAATGCTTTACAAGAAGCGGATAAAAGTGAACGACAACAACTTATAAAACAAAGTAAGAAGAAAGGGTTAAAATAATGAAAGAAATTGTCTTATCCGCCGGTCATATAAAAGTCGGCATTCTTCCAGAATTAGGTGGCTCACTCTCTTTTTTAACCTATCGGGATCAACACATTTTACGTCCCATTGATTTATCAAAAGAACCGGTTGACGCCATACATTCAGCTATGTTTTTCATGTTGCCATATTGTGGCCGTATTCGGGGGGGAAGCTTTACATATTGGGGCGTTTTACGTAAAGTTGCCAAAAACCATATTGGATTCACCGATCCTATCCACGGGGATGGATGGAAGGCAAAATGGCAAATCGTACACCAAGATGAAACCTCTTTAACTATCGCACTGGATCACAATAAAGAAAAAGGTGGTTTTCCCTTTAATTACCAATCACAAATAACCTATTCCGTATCTAAAGAAGGCCTTCAAATCAAAATTGACGTAACAAATCCCGGCCCTCTACCAATGCCATGTGGTTTAGGCGCCCATCCATTCTTCCTGAGAGAAAAGGAAGTTCTGTTGGATTTCAAAACACAAGTGGTTTGGAGTAATGAATCTGATCCTATTTTTGGTCAACCGTATGCCACACCAGAAACCTGGCAATTCGACGGTGGTAAACCATTAATGAATGCTATATTCGATACCTGTTTTGGTGGTTTTGAAGAAAATGCTAAAGTAACTTACCCAGATAAAGGGTTTACAATCCATATGCAAACAAATGACCTATTTCACCATGTTGTTTTGTATGCGCCAAAAGGAAAAAATTTCTTTTCTTTAGAACCGACAACCTGTGCAACAAACGCTTTTAATTTAGCTGCTGAAGGCGTTATTGGTACGGGCATCCGCAGTATTGGACCCTCACAAACAATGACTGGGGAAATTCATTTTAACATTCAAGGATAAAAAATGAAAAAAATAAATTTTACAAAAATCGTGGCCACATTAGGCCCTTCGTCTTCTGGACGGGAAAAAATTTCAGCTTTAATGCGAGCAGGAGTTAATGTTTTTCGATTAAACTTTAGTCATGGTTCCCATGATGAGCACAAGGAAAGGTACTCTTTTATTCGGGAATTAGCTACTAAAAACAATATGCATTACAGTGTTTTAGCTGATTTACAGGGACCAAAACTTCGTATTGGTTGTTTTGCTTCTGGAAATATCACTTTAAAAAACGGTCAAAAATTTCGGATGGATATGGATAATACATTAGGTGACGAAAAACGAGTCAGTCTAATGCATCCTGAAATTTTTGCTGTTTTAAAAAAAGGAATGATGTTACTGTTAAACGATGGTCAAATTCAATTACAAGTCACCAATTTTGGTAAAGACTATGTAAACACAAAAGTAATTGTCGGTGGCCCCTTATCCGATCATAAAGGTGTTAATGTACCGGATGTCGTATTACCAATTTCTGCTTTAACCGAAAAAGACAAAAAAGATTTACAATTTGCTTTAAAACTCGGTGTCGATTGGGTTTGTCTGTCATTCGTACAAAAGCCAGAAGACGTAAAAATGGCTCGGGACCTAATTGGGGACAAAGCAGGTATTATTGTCAAAATAGAAAAACCATCAGCATTAATGTACCTTAACGAAATCATTAACTTAGCCGATGGTATCATGGTCGCTCGTGGAGATTTGGGTGTTGAATGCCCAATCGAATCGGTTCCTGCGCTACAACGTCAAATTATTGACACATGTCGATTGGCTGGTAAACCCGTTATTGTTGCAACACAAATGTTGGAAAGCATGATACAAGCACCGGTTCCAACACGTGCAGAGGTGTCCGATGTTGCTACAGCCGTCTATGAAGGTGCAGATTGTGTCATGCTATCCGCCGAAACAGCTGCAGGACGTTATCCTGTACAGGCTGTTACAATGATGCATCGTATTATTTCACAAATTCAGGATGATACTTACTATCCCCATGCGATGGAAGTTAATTCCATGCCTCCGGACACAACGATTGCCAGCGCCATCACATCCAGCATGAAACAAATGGTTAAAGTACTTGAAAAACCGGCATGTATTGCGACTTACTCTATCTCAGGAAAAACGACTTTACGTGCTGCCAGAGAACGGGCATTAGTCCCTATTTTAGGATTAACCCCCGACACAAAAATAGCTAATCGTATGGCTTTAGTTTGGGGGGTACGTCCTTTTGTCACCAAAAATTTAAAAGATATGACTGCTGTGTCCCCTGTCGCTGTTGAAACAGCTAAAGAGCTTAAGCTTGCCAAAAAAGGGGAAGCGATTATTATGACAGCTGGTATTCCTCTGGCAGAAAAAGGAACGACTAATATTCTGCACATTGCAACAGTAGAATAAAAACACGCCCCGATAATAATCGGGGTATTTTTTTGCATTTGTTACAAATCTAATACCGATTAAAAGAAGCTATAGGGATCGATATCCCAGCGTAAATCAACACCTGCCGGTACAGATATCTGACGCAACCATGATACTAACATATTCTGTAATTTAAACTCCCTTGGTGTTTTGACAAGCAATCTAAAACGGTATCTCCCCCGCAAAAAAGCTAATGGTGCAGGCACTGGTCCCAACACAGAAACATCTGAGATATAAGGTGCTTTTTTTGCCAAATCTGCCGCAACCCGATAGGCTTGATTTTGATCTTTTGAGCTAATAATAACAGCAGCCAAACGACCAAATGGAGGCATACCCAACATTTCACGAGAGGCAATTTCCTCATCCATAAAACGATGTCGATCATTTGCTTGCAAGGCCTGAATAATCAGATTATCTGGGCTATATGATTGTAAAACAGCAACACCTTTTTTCTGATTACGTCCAGCCCGACCCATCACCTGATGCAATAACTGAAAAGTTCGCTCACTTGCCCGTAAATCCCCACCGGCCAACCCCATATCTGCATCAATTACGCCCACCAAGGTTAAGTTGGGAAAATTGTGTCCCTTTGCTAACATTTGAGTTCCAATAAGAATATCTATCCGATTATCCGCCATCTGTTCTAATAAAGCTTCAAATTGACGAGGATCCGCCAACGTATCAGATGTCACAGCTGCACAAACAGCATCGGGAAATAGTTGATGTACCTCCTCTTCTATTCGCTCCACCCCGGGGCCACAGGACACAAGCGTTTCTTCCTCCTGACATACAGGACACATTGTTGGAATAGGACGAGTATATCCGCAATGATGACATTGCAAACATTTTTTATGACGATGTTCTACCAACCATGCCGAACAATGAGGGCATTGAATCCTTTCTCCACAGGCACGACACAAGACCAAAGGAGCATATCCCCGCCGGTTGATAAATAACAAAGATTGTTCCTTTACCTCTAAACGAGCTTTCAATAAATCCCGTAACGTTGGAGAAATGAAAGAAACATGCCCCTTTTCTTTTTGTCGCATATCCACGATTTGAATATCTGGAAAAACGGCCCCCGAAAAACGTTCTGGCAAAATAATATGATCATACCGACCAGCTGACACATTACAATATGTTTCAACCGACGGTGTTGCCGAAGCCAACACAATCGGACAATTAGCAATCTTCGCACGAACAATCGCCATATCCCGAGCCTGATACAACACACCATCTTCCTGTTTAAAAGAAGCATCATGTTCCTCATCTACAATGATTAAATCAAGGTTATGATACGGCAAAAACAATGCCGAACGAGCCCCCACCACAACCTTAACTTCATTCGAAGCAATGGCCTGCCATGTATCTCGACGTTGTTTAGGGGTTAATGCTGAATGCCAAACCGCTGGACGAGTCCCAAACCGCCGTTCAAACCGCTCTAACCAAGCTGTTGTCAGTGTAATTTCTGGCAACAAAACCAATACCTGTCGATTGTTTTTAAAAGCAGAAGCCATCATTTCAAAATAAACTTCTGTCTTACCAGACCCCGTTACACCATCTAATAAAGAAACAGAAAAACCTTTTTCTATTTTAGCTGTTAACGCCTGAACGGCATTCAGTTGTGCTTCTGAAAAATTAATCGTTTGAAAATCTGGAACGGGATTTGAAAATAAAAGCGGATGTTTACTTATCTTCTCGATATCGGAAATAAGGGCCATTTTTAATACCATTCCTAATGGAGATAATGTATAACCTGCAACCCAATTTACAAATCGAATTGTTTCCGCTGGTAAAGGAGGAATATCAAGAACCGCTCTAATTGCTTTTACCTTACTATCTGAAATAGACATGTCCGGCTTTTGATCCCAAACGACACCAATACTTTCCTTTCGTCCAAAAGGAACACGCACAAATGTCCCAACTGTAACATCTGTTTCGGCAATATAATCATAACACCCCAAAGGGGCTGGCATCAAAACAGTCAAGCGTTGCATTTCAATTCTTTTTCCTTTATACTGACTCTAATGACAAATAGGATACAAAAAATGACAACAGAATACAAGACTATTGATGAAACTTGTTCAGAAAAATTAAAAACACATGTAGATAAATGGCTTAAGAACCTGTTATTGGAAAGACGACTATCTGAAAAAACAGCCGAATCTTATCATCGTGATATTAAAGAATTTTTTACATTTTTATTTGAATACATTAACGATACCATCGACCTACGTGATTTAAAAAAATTAACAGTTTCTGATTTTCGTTCTTTTTTAGTTTGGCGAGCTGAATTACACATTTCACGGGCTAGCATTGCCCGTGGTATGTCAGCCGTTCGTAACTTTTTTAAATATTTAATGCGAAACGGAGTTTTAGAAAATAATGCCATTATGGCTGTTCGTTCCGCCCGACCAGGAAAGACATTGCCCAAGCCTTTATCTGTAGCTGATGCCACCCGTTTTTTGGAAGCTGTTCACAAAGTATCCAAAGAAACATGGGAAGCCAAACGGGATGTAGCTCTATACATGATATTATATGGATGTGGTCTTCGTATCGCTGAGGCTTTATCTCTTAATGTCGAAGATTTCCCTTTACGAGGAGAAACATTCACCATCACAGGAAAAGGAAATAAGCAACGTATTATCCCGATTTTACCGACTGTCCGCAAAGCGATCATAAATTACCTTAAAACCCGTCCTAATTCCCATGGAAAATCCCCTCTATTTATCGGCAGTCGAGGCGATCGAATCAATCCCGGGGTTGTTCAACGCAATGTACGTACTATCAGACGCTATCTAAACTTACCTGACACGGTAACACCACATGCTCTGCGACACAGCTTTGCAACCCATTTATTGCAAGGCGGAGGTGATTTACGAACAGTTCAAGAACTCTTAGGGCATGCCTCTCTTTCAGCTACGCAACGGTATACAGAAATTACAATGGAGCATTTACAGGAAGTCTATAATAGTGCCCATCCCCGTGCC
>JAZRBO010000025.1:0-12647 GCA_045635125.1 Alphaproteobacteria bacterium
CTTGATTTTCAAGAAATGCGGGCCTATCAACCAGGGGATGATATCCGTCAAATTAATTGGCGCATGACCGCTAAGTATGGAAAACCCTTTACTAAATTATATACAGAAGAAAAACAACGCCCAGTCTACTTAATCTGCGACATGCGTAGCCGCATGAAATTCGCTAGTCATGGAGACTTTAAATCAGTTGTAGCAGCTCGTTTAACTCTTTTTTTAGGATGGCTAGCTGAACAAAAAAAAGATAAAATTCGAACAATTCTAATCTTACCTAATCTTATTAAAACAAGAACACTTGAAAATGGGGAAAAGGGTCTTCTTCACTTTATTTCGGATGTGGAAGCAGCCACAGTTCCAACACAGACTGAACCAGATGAGACCTCTTTAACACAAGCCTTCACCGAAATAGGACGAACATCGGAAAGTGGTGCATTTATTTTTATTTGCAGCGATTGCCATGATCTAACAACCGCAGCTGTTAAAGAACTTGTTCACATTGGTCATAAAAGCGATATTGCCTTAATTCAGATTTATGACAACATGGAGAAACACCTTCCAACAGGCATCTTTCCCATAACAAACGGAACCGATAAAATAGTGGTTGACACAACCCAAAAAGATCTTCGACAAATAATGACGCGTAGCTTTCAACAACAAAGCGATTTTATTCGGGAAAATGCCGCACGACACGGATGGGGATATTTACCTATCCGTACCGACGACGATTATTTAGAACTAATGGCTTCTTTTTGTTTAGGGGGACAAAATTGACAATTGATTTATCAGGTCTTCGGGATATTCATAGTATAACAGAACCTTTTTGGTGGCCCCCTGCTATGGGATGGTGGTTTGTTTTAGGCTTTATTTTTCTTACAATAGGAATCCTCATTAGCCTATTTTTATGGTGGTATCGAACTCCAAAACAATATGCACTACGTGAACTAAAACAATTATATCAAAAAACAGATAATCCTGTTATTTTAGCCCGTCAAATGTCTGCCCTATTCAAACGAATCGCCCTAATTTTATATCCCCGAAAAAAAATTGCAAAACTATCGGCCGAGGATTGGCAAACTTTTTTACATCAAAAGACAAAAGGGGCTTTATCAACAGAACAAGCAAAATTACTTGCTTTTTCCACGTATTTGCCAGATAATACATTAACGCCAGATGCTCCGAACGCTCTCTATAGGGCGGGACGTCGGGGGATTATGATACTGTTTCAAAAAAAGAGGTAATATATGGAAATTAAATCATCTGATTTACGGGAAGTTATTCAATTATTATCCGTTGGAGACGGAAATATTCCGCCACCGCCACCACCGCCCAGCATGTCAGAACATCCCGAAATCAATCAAACCTTATCCCAATCTAAAGAAGCGGCTAGTGGTATTTCATTACTCACCACATTATCTTATCGCTCTTTATCAGGTAATCAAAAAAACAGAGATGTTTTGATCCGACGCATTATTCACGCCAAGGGGGATTTATATATTGATGGTGTTGCGATGGATATTCGCGTCCCTCGCCTGATTAAAGTCGGAAATATCACCGAGATTCGAGACATTGGTTCGGGGCGTACATATACAAATCCGTACGAGTTTATTCAAAATCGACTGGGTATTACTGCCTCTACTCAAGACATGTCTTATTCATCAAAAACCATTCCGACGCCAACAGACGATTTTTCAAAAGTTATCGATCGAATGGGGTTAGAAATTACTATTTTAATATATTTATCCTCCATTGATGGTATTCGACAAAAGGAAGAACGACAAAAAATTATTGACTACATCAAAAAACGAACAACAGATTTAAGATATAATGAACAGGATTTAAATGAATATCTGGTTTCAGTCGTACCAGATGAAGAAAGTTTCACACTGGCTTTATCCCAAGTAATCAATAAGGGAAAAGGCTCGATTCAAGGCCTTTTAGAAACAATTGTTAAGGTTATTATGGCCGATAATAAGGTTGATTCTCGTGAAAGACGCTTTTTAATTCGGATAATGGATTTGCTGGAATCTGAAGGGTATGAATTTAACTTACCCGTTTAATTGATTTTTTACTTGACTTTTATCAAAATGATTTGTATACTGTCAAAACTTGTTTAACAAAGGTAGAGGGAAAACACCATGGCAAAGCCAACAACTATTGAAATCAAACTGGAAAGTAGTGCCGGAACGGGTACTTTTTATGTAACAAAGAAAAACCCACGCACAAAAACAGAAAAAATGAAAATTCGTAAATACGACAAAAAAGCTCGTAAACACGTTGAATTCGTTGAAAAGAAAATCAAATAATTTTCAAATAATAAAATAACATAAAGCCCTTCTGATTTGAAGGGTTTTTTTGTATCCCCACCTTATTTTGTGGAAATAAGTTGACAAAAATCCACCGTCATGCTATTCTATATGAGACAAATTCCTAACATATCGATATAACAAGAGAGGACCATATGCCAAACCAACTAACGGAAGACGATATTTGGGCTCGTTTAGAAAATACAAAACGAAGCCAAGATACCATTTATAAAAGTTGTCGATTTTTATGGCAGGCTATGACTTTTTTCAACTTATCTGATTCCGAATGCTATGAGATATTAAAAAGCGACTTACGTTTAGGTTTTTTCACTGCCCGTATCGCCCAGTATGGTTTATCATTTTCACCACATTTAGTCCGTGATTGGCAGGATAGTTTTAATATAACACAAAACGATGTTCAACGTATTCTGGTCAAGAATATTCATGTCATGCCCCTACCCGTTTCGGAAGTTTATAATAATTTACAAGAAATTATTTCTTATTTTAAAACTTCCGACTATCCCGAATCCTCTTTTGTAAAAGCTTTTTTACAATATCCTACTTTATTTGGACAACCACCTCACACAATTATCAAACATGTTGATACTGTTGCACGCCATCTTCTCAATGATGGTATTTCAACGAAAGCATATCTTGGAATTGCCTTAAAAAAACCATCTTTATTTTTCTTAGATGCCTCCAAAACCATAGAACGAATAGAAAATATTTTATCCTGGTTTGAAAAAAACAAAATACCCCGAACAACAGGATTAAAAAGAATAATGAATACCCCGTCATTATTTTATATGAATTCAGATACTCTTTTCAACAATCTCAATCAAGCAACTTTATTAATGCAAAAATACGGCATTTCCAAAGAAGATTATGCAAATGCAGTCAGCGATCAACCGACTTTATTTTTTGCCAAGACGAAACGCATTCAAAATCGGATTGAAACAGTTGCAACGCATTTTCAAAATGATGGATTAACGCCCTCAAAGTATGCAAGCATTGCCGTCTCCTTGCCACGTTTACTGTTAAACAAACCCAACACCGTTATTCATCATATAGAAAGTGTTCCTAATCACTTCGCTGCTAATGGCATGACTACAAAAATGTATTTACAAGCCGCCACAAAACAAAAATCTTTGTTCAGCCAAAATCCGGAAGCAATTATTAATCATGTGGAACAGGTTGCATCTGTTATACAAATGGCCGGTGTAAATAAAAATGAGTATATTCAAGCCGCATTAAAACAACCCTCTTTATTCTGCTTGGATCATAATAATATTATTCGCCACTCTGAAATGATTATTCAAACAGGATTAGAATTAGATATCTGGCAAGATAAAAAAAATGCTTGGCAATGGTTGTGTCAAAGACCTATTCCTCTCTGTTTTTCCGACAATACTTTACGCAAACGAAAAGTACTCGGCAAAATGCAACAAAAAAGAGGGCAAACCGTTTTTAAAGATATTTTTTATATATCCAACAAAAAATTATTACAAAAAATGTGTATTTTAAACGACATCGTTTTAGATGAGCTCTATAAAAATATTGACAACAAACAACTTACAAAAAATAAAACAAAAACGCTCTCCTCTCAAAAACGGGATGATATCGTTTATCGATATATCAGACGCTGGTATGCCGAAAAAGAAAGAAAATAATATATTCATTCATATAAAATATAAAAGAAACCGGCATTTTGCCGGTTTCTTTCCAATGAAAAAACACCTATTTATTTTAACGTTAAATTTGTTGCACACACTTTTCCGTTTTCTTCTTTTAATTCATAGGCGATCGGTTGATTTTCATCCAATCCACGTAATTTGGCATCATGCACAGCAGTGATATGAACAAAAACATCCTTATCTCCTTCATCCGGCATAATAAATCCATATCCTTTTTTGTAGTTAAACCATTTTACTTTACCTGTTAACATATGTGATAACTCCTATAAAAAATGCCTTATCATCGGCGAAAATTCGATAGACATTGCCCGCCTGAGGAAAGGAAAAGGAGTAAGGTAAAACACCTAACTTTCCACCACATCCCCCCGATACAAAATGAATCGAAGACAAAACAAGTATAGTGTTCTTTTTTTTAAAACGCAAGGAGTTTTATAAAAAGATATATTTAATGAACCATATGTGGTGTCATATCATTCTGACGCATAATGACAAGAGCGGTCTGACGTGTCGGTGCATGACTGAGCAGCTCACCCCGCCCGTTATATATTGCCCAAACTGACTTATGATTCAATAGCTCTTTTTTAGCATAACCTAACCCCAAATCCTGGTCATCAAATTCCCAATCTGGAGTCTCTTCCAAATCAAAAAGCTCTAACTCTTTTGATGACATGACTTCCTCGGTGTTTTTAATAAAACAGGTTTTGATTCTGTTTGAATGGTAATTTTTTCGATTCGGGTTTTCTTTTCAGGACGTTGCAAATCAATATGTAATAATCCATTTTCCAATCGCGCCGCAACAATTTTCATGCCATCAGCCAAAACAAATGACTTTAAAAAAGTGCGTGCAGCAATCCCTCGATGGAGATAACGACGATTCGGATTATTTTCCTGATGTCCCCGAATCACTAATTGATTATCTTCTAATGTAATATCTAAATTATCTTCCAAATAACCGGCAACGGCCAAAGTAATCCGCAAATAAGTATCATCTAATTGTTCAATATTATATGGCGGGAACCCCTCAGCACTTTTATTCATGCGACTGAGCATTTGTTCCAACTCATCAAACCCAAGCATAAAAGGGGTATTAAAAGTGCTCACGACTATCCTTCTTTCAACCGACGGGTTAAAAAGGCAACATCGGCCCGTAACTGTTCATCCCGAGGCAAAAGGTTTTCAATCGTTTTAACGGCATGCATAATTGTGGTATGATCCCGATCAAACTGTGTTCCGATATCTGGCAATGAAGATGGCGTCAATGTTTTTGCCAAATACATAGCCAGCTGACGAGGACGTGCGATTCGGCGTTCCCGACGAGTTGATTTCAAATCAAGTAAAGTCAAACCATAATGCATGCAAACGACTTGTTGAATATCAGCCACATGAACTGCTTTTTCCCGAATATTCAAAATATCTTTTAAAACAGAGCGAGTTGTTTCTAAATTAATCGTTGCCCCCATCAATTCAGAATGGGCAATAATTCGGTTCAATGCCCCTTCTAACTCCCGTACGTTAGAGGTAATATTACACGCCAAAAAATCTAACACATCGGCAGGTATCGATACCGACATTAAGGATGCTTTTTTCTTTAAAATCCCTAAACGAAGTTCATAAGAAGCTGGTCGAATATCCACAACCAACCCTTGTGAAATACGTGTTTTTAAACGTTCTTCAATTCCTTGCAAATCCTGAGGAAGCGAATCGGCCGACAAAACTATTTTTTTACCACTGGCAATTAATGTATTAAAGGTATGGAAAAATTCTTCCTGCGTTGCCTTTTTACCACAAATAAATTGAATATCATCTATCAACAAAACATCGACCGAGCGAAATAAATCCCGAAAGTTTGCCGTACTTTCAAAGCGATTCGTTTTATCCGGCCGCATAGCCCGAATAAACTGATGGAAAAATTGTTCAGAAGATAAATACAACACACTTTTATCCGGAAACAACTCTTTTGTCCGGCTGGCAATTGCATGTAACAAGTGTGTTTTTCCCAAACCGACACCACCATGAATATATAATGGATTAAAGGCAACCGAATCGTCTTCGGCAACCTTACGAGCGGCCGCACTGGCAAATTGATTAGAGGGACCAACAACAAAGGTATCAAAGGTATGTGTTGGATCCAACAACGATGAAATCGTATTGTCTTCCTCTGGCTCAACGGCCATAGTAACCGTTGGAACTGTTTTAGGAACAGCTACGGGACAAGGCGTTGCCGGACGTGTTTTCTTTGTTAACAACAAATCTACGCCACCTATTTCGGCATTTTGCTCCTGCCACAAAGACAGTATCTGATCGGCATAGTTTTGTTTAACTAATTCATGAATACACGGGGATGGAACCAATAAATTAATGCGATTATTTTCAATTTTGTCAGGAACAATCTTCGACAACCACCGCACGGCAAAGCGGTCGTGTTGTTCTTCTTGAATTCTGGCACAGATAGCTTCCCATTGGTCCAGAATTGTATCTTGCGAACAATCCATGTCGTTTTCCTCACTTGAAAATTAAGCTGCAATCAAACTGCTGGGTTCAGTTAACCAGTTTTTAATTTGAAAAGCAACCGTTAAATCCAAAAAAAAATAAAATAAAAGTCTTGACCCAATATATTGTGTTTGCTGGACTAAATATAGTATAGATCTCATCCTGTTTTTTTGTAAATATATAATAAATAAAGAGTTACTATCTTATGTTTTTGCAAACATTAATTCACCTCTTTTTGAACAATGAAAAATAATTCAGATAAAGAAACAAAAAAGGACTTTAAAAATCAATTTGTTTTAAAAAAAATCCGATTCGGAATAATCGGATCCTAAAAACAGTTACAAATTATGTGGGAATTTGATTGGACAACGCCTGACATATATCTTCAATAGCCCGATCCATATTTTCAACAACTTTTCCAGCATCCCGTTGTTCGACTATATTACGTTCCGTTAATGTTAATATATGTCGTACCATTTTATTTTGAATATTCTGATGACTATTTTCCTCAATCATTTTAAGGTGCAAAGCTGTTTCCTGTTTTTTATGTAAAATAGCATCATTTGTTTTCTGATCTGTTTCTAGTTGCAATACGGCTATTTCTTCATCAGCCTCTGCCATAGCTCGCCGACGCAACAAGGATTGACTTTGGGTATCATTTTGATATTGATTCAGTAAATCCAAAGCTTTTTTTCGAACATCAGAAGCCTCTTTTAAACTACTTTCAACAATCTCAGCTTCTTTCTTTGCCCATTTTAAAACGAATCGGATAAAGGGACGGGCCGATACGACAACAACCAATACAAAAGCAATACTCATCCAAAATTCAGAATCGCTTAACATACCCCACATATCACTCATGAAGTTTTCTCCTGTGTCATTAAAAGACGAGATGTTAAGTCATCTGCCAACTGCACAACTTCTTTTTGATACTCTTTTTCTAAAGAAAGCTTGTTTTGTGACAATTTTTCTTCTGCCTTTTGTATGCGTCGTTGCAATGTTCTATCATTTCGTCGTTCTGCTGTTATAGCTTTTTGCCTCATATCTCGAAAAGCTTCTTGAATACGACGAGATTTATCTTGTTCTGTTGTCATAACAAAAACCTGATGTCGTTGCATTAAATTATCTGCCTGTTTCTGCAGAGACTCAGCTTCATCCAACTCTTTTTGAATCAATCGCTTTCGTTCAGATAAGACATCTTCCAACATCGGACAAATCAAATGTGCCATCATCAGGTATAAAAACCCAAAACTGAGAATCATCCAAAACGCCTGACTCAGATAGTATGTTAATTCAAACTGAGGCATCATAATTCCTTAGGTGTACAACATAATAATAGCCAATCCCAAAGCATATAGGGCAATTGCCTCAGTAATCGCCGCGCCGCCCCAGGCGAATAAACTGACATCATTTTTAACTTCCGGATTCCGACTAACTGATGAAATAATAGTTACCCAAATTTGGGCAACACCCTTTGCCACCCCTAACATTACTAAACTAATCATACCGACAGCAAAATACTTAGCTGCCTCAGCGATATATTGTAATGAATCTGCTTCCATGTTTTTCTCCTTTCCTAATCGTGAGCATTTAGGGCTTCCCCTAAATAAATACTAGTTAAAATTGTATAAATATAAGCCTGTAAAAAAGCAATCCCCACCTCAAAAACAATCAGTAAAGCAACAAACAACAACGGGAAAGTACCCGCCAATCCCGACAAAAAGACAAATCCTGCCAATATTTTTAATAGGATATGACCGACAACCATATTCATAACCAATCGAACGGTTAAACTAAACGGCTTGGCAATAAACGAAATAATTTCTATCGGAACGACAATCGGTGCGATAGCAAGAGGAATTCCCTTTGGCAAAAACGTTCTGAACCATGACAATCGACGATGATAAATACCGACAACGGACGACACAATTAACCCCAACAAAGCAAACGCACCGACCGGAGCCAATTGACTTGTAAACGTAAAACCATATGGTGCCAATCCCAAAACATTTCCCATAAAGATCATAACAAATACACTAAATATAAATGGCAAATAGGCTTCATATCCTTTTCCGATAGAATCCCGTGCAGTTGTTCGAATAAAACGATATAAAGCTTCAACAATCGCCTGTCCTGTTGTTGGAATAAGAGCCTGTTGACGCACCATCGCCCACAAGATTAAACTTCCTAGAACAGCAGATAAAACCATAAAAAGAGATGAATTCGTAAACGATAAATTAACCCCGCCCAAATCAAACGGAATAATCTGCGTAACGGTAAATTGGTGCAACGGATTCATTTTTGCCCTTTCTTTTCAAGAAGAATAGCATATTTAATTGTCGAATATAATCCGGCCACACCGCCAAGTAATGTTAACCCTGCCGTCAACAATACACTGGTTTTAAACACATATTGTAAAAATAATCCGATAGCGCACCCAACAAAAATACTTCCCAATAAATCTGTCAAAATGGTAATAGCAACTGTGTATCCTTGAATACCTGTTAACGAACCGACTTTATCCGTTTGAGAAGACCTTAACGAATCAATCTCTTTTTTAAGCTCATCCGTTTCAATCGTCATTTCTCCCCCAAAAATTTGGCTATATCTGATTGAATAACACGAACATCAGTCCCTGTCAAGATCAAAGGTTGTTTCCCCCGTCTATCCACAACGGTAGAAGGCATCATATTTATACGGTATAAATCCGATAAATTATCTCGTTGTTCAACGATTCGTTTTGCCACATCCGTTCGTGCTAAACATTGGCGTTGTTCAGATAAAGTCATACCGATATTTTCAGCTATTTCCATAACACGGTCTGTCGGAACAACATCAAAGTGCCACTCAGCCTGCCGACGATAAATCTCTGCCATAAAGGATTTATATTTTTCCATATCCAAACAACGAGCCAACTGTACCACCTGCCTTGATACCGCATCATAAGGCATTTCAACCACCTTAACCTGAGCCTTTCCCGTTTGAATAAAGTCCTTCATGATAACGGGCCATACTCTGTCATGATAGGCTGCACAATGGGGACAGGTCGGAGAAGTAAACACGTAAATCGTCACAGGTCCATCTTTGCCAAACGTTCTGAGGTTCAAGGGATTAGAAGCATGCCCGACAACAGACATTCCTAACAGAACAATAAGTGCACAGACAGACCGTAACATTTTTACCGCCGATCATTTAGGAAATATAACATTAATCGGAACAGATTAATAAAGTTTAAATACAATGACAAAGCTCCAGAAATCGCCAAAGCCTGTTGTGCTTCCGAATCACGAGATTCTTCATACATAGCCTTTAATTGTTGCGTATCATAGGCTGTCAACCCAACAAAAATCGCAACCGATATAATGGAAATAATAAAGTCAAACTGTCCTGAACCAATAAACATATTCACAACAGATGCCAAAATAACCCCGATTAATCCCATAAATAAAAATGATCCCCAACTAGCCAATGACCTCTGGGTCGTATATCCGTATAGACTAATTGCTGCAAACATGCCGGCCGTTACTAAAAACGCCTGAAATATAGCAGAACCAGTGAATAAGAAAAAGATATTAGATAACGAAATCCCCATCAGCGCCGAAAAGATCCAAAATAATGTCTGCGCACGAGCGACATTCAGTCGGCGAAGCGAAGATGAAATCATAAAAATCAAAACAAGGGGAGATAAAACAGCGATCCACCCCAATCCGGAATATGAAACACCTTGTGGTCCGATTTGATAAAACCAACGAACAAAAGGTTCCTTGGCCGCCAAATAAGCAACGATTCCGGACAAAGCCAATCCGCCAGCCATATAGTTGTAAACTTTAGCAAAATAAGCCCGTAAGCCATCACTCATTTTTTCAATAGCACTAATCGTATTTACCTGATTAAAATCCAACATATTTTCCTCCTTTAATACTCTTATGTTATATAACGGATTTTATAAAAAAAGACAAGTCTTTCTCTTTTTTTATACAAAAAATATGTTACTGATTAACTTCTTTTTCAAAAATATCTTGATTTTATATTTAAATTTATATATCGATAAATTATAAAGGGGAACTCAAATGCCATTATCACACAAAAACACAGGGATGCGCCACTCTATCTGCCGAAGAAGAAGAGCTAATCCATCTGTTTAGACAATTTCCGACAGAGGCTCGTACAACATTACTCAATTTAGTTCAAAAAGTCTGCATTTAAGACGATAGCTACACTTCCGTATATTCCACATCAATCACTTTTGACTTTTGTTGATCGTTTGATGTTTTTTGCCGATGCTTCGCTTGCAAAATATGAATTGAATTCTGATTCGAATGAATACCCCTTACTCGCATATAGAGTGCATTAATTCCCCATCCTAACACGCCAATAAAGACAATCGGTAAAATCAGATAGCCTATAATAAAGAAAGAAACTATTCCCAACAAACCGATAATTGCAACCCCGAACATCATACGAATTAAATTCATTTTTTCTCCGCCATTTTTTTGAGTTGATATACGAAATCCAAAGCCTCCCGAGGAGAAAGCAAATCCACATCTATTTTGCGAAGAGTCTCTTCTACCTCTGATGGCTTACTATGATATGTGGTAGCCATTGCTGCCGAAAACAAGGGTAAATCATCAAAAAGCGGTTTTTGTTCCTGTTTTTTTTCTTCAAGCTGTTCTAAAACCTGTGTTGCCCGAGACAAAACAACCTCCGGCAATCCGGCCAACTTGGCTACATGAATTCCGTACGACCGATCAATTGCGCCTTCACCAACCTCATGCAAAAAGACAATGTCTCCTTTCCATTCCTTAATGCGCATGGTATGCAACGTAATCCCATCTAACCGATTTGCCAAGGCTGTTAATTCATGATAGTGCGTTGCAAATAATCCCCGGCAATCATTTTGATGAATTAAATATTCCACAACGGCCCAAGCCAATGACAACCCGTCAAAAGTTGCTGTTCCTCGACCAACTTCATCTAAGATAACTAAGGAACGATCTGTGGCTCCTTTTAAAATAGAGGCAACTTCTACCATTTCAACCATAAAAGTTGACCGTCCACGAGCCAGATCATCACTTGCCCCAACGCGAGAGAACAACCGATCAACCAAACCGATTTTAACCGATTCAGCTGGCACATAAGATCCCATCTGAGCCATCACGGCAATCAGGGCATTTTGTCGCAAGAATGTACTTTTACCTGCCATATTAGGGCCAGTTAATAACCATAGATGATCGGATGATTTTCCCAAACTACAATCATTAGGAACAAAAGGAATCCGTTCTTTTTTGAGAGACGCTTCAACCACAGGATGACGCCCGCCAACAATTTCAAATTCCCGCCCACTGGTCATAACAGGGCGCACCCAATGATTCCGCTCTGCCTGAAATGCTAGAGCTGTAGCCACATCAATTTCTGCAATCGCTCGAGCTGCACCAAAAATAGCATCGGCATTTGCCAAAATCATCTGACGCAATTGCTCAAAAATCTCCATCTCAACAGTTAAAGATTCGTTTTCTTTACTTAAAATCTTACTTGTTAAGTCTGTTAATTCCTGCGTTAAGAACCGAACAACATTAACCATGGTTTGACGCTGAACAAATCCCCATTCTGGATTTTGTACCAGAATATGAGCAGATTTAGACGGTACTTCAACAAAATACCCAATGAGATTATTAAAAGCGATTTTCAGATTGCTGACACCCGTTATTTCAACATACTTCATCTGCAATTCAGTCACGATATGTTGCGCATTTTTCTTAGCAACATCGACACTATCCAACAAATCCGAATATCCTTCAATAATAAACCCACCATCCCGAGCCAACAACGGTGCATCCGGACGAATTGCCCGACTGAGTTCATCCACCAAACCGGAATGTTCCCCCATTTGTACAATATTACGAATAAGAGATTGTGGTAAATATTCCCCCTGTATCTGATCTCGCAAGAAGGGAATTATGCCTAATCCACCTGCAATAGACAACATATCTCGAGGCCCGCCTCGTCCAACGGATAACCGTAACAGAGCCCGTTCAATATCGGGGATCTTAGACAAAGCACCTCGAATATTTTCCCGCACAGCAGGATGCTGCAAAAAGAATTCGATTTTATCCAATCGTCCGTTAATCAGATCCAAATCCATCAATGGCGCTGATAAATAAGA
>JAZRBO010000026.1:0-6487 GCA_045635125.1 Alphaproteobacteria bacterium
GACCTAGGACAAGATGTCGCCCGAAAATACGGCATGATTCACCCGGAAAACAGTACAACCAAAACTGTTCGAGCCGTCTTTTTCATTGACCCCAAAAGTATCATTCGAACCATTTTATACTATCCGGCCAGTACGGGACGCAACTTTGATGAAATTCTCCGCATTTTAATCAGCCTGCAAACAGCCGACGCCTTTGGTATTTCTACCCCAGCCAACTGGCGCCCCGGTGATGATGTCATTAGTACTGGTCCAACCACCGTTTCTGAAGCGTTTCAACAGGCATCCCAAAATGCCGGAACAACAAATGCTTGGTTTTTATCGTTAACATCTTTACCAAGCCAAATGATTCAAAATAAATTATTGCACACATCTCCTCAAAAATCTCCCTCTTCCCCAAAATCTTCAACACCCAAGACACATAAAAAAAAGAAATAAACCTGCATGCCATTCATCAACCTTTTCTAGCCGGAAAAGGTTGATGAATATAAAATAATCCCCTACTTTTTAGGCACAAGCATAATAAGCGTAATTTCAGAGGGCGACAAAAACCGCATTTGAGGTCCCCACTGACCAGCCCCACGAGAAACATACAAACTGCGATTTCCCTTGCGATAAAGACCTGCTAAATATTTATTACCGAACTTTGCCAACACATGAAAAGGAAAAATCTGCCCTCCATGCGTATGACCGGACACCTGCAAATCCGCTGTGTTTTTAGGCATATCAAAAATCTTAGGCGTATGAGCCAATAAAATTGTCATATCTGTGTTATTTGCCTCGGCCAATGCTTTTTCAGGATTTGGGGCGCGACCGATACGAGCGCCTTGTATATCAGATACACCGCCAACAATAATATGCTTGTCTACCCGAACACCGGAATTTACCAAATACGTTATACCAGCCTCAGAAAACTGTTTTTTCGCTTCCTGCACCCCTGTATAGATTTCATGATTACCATCGGTCGCATACACCCCCATCGGCGCCCGCAATTGTCCCAAAATAGGGATAAAATCCTGTATTAAATCCCATCTATCGTCCCAAATATCCCCTGGCAACGCAATTATATCCGGCTTTAATGCATTTGTTCGTGCGACAATTTCTCGTACTTTATCACGGGATAAAGCACGATGAATATGAATGTCTGATAAAACCACTATTGATATCGGTGTAGATACTTTGTCGGATTCAATAATAATCCGCCGAACATCCGGCACTCGTGTTCCCGCATACAAAGCCCATCCGGCAATACAAAAAACAAAAATCCCCAATCCGATATTAGCTTTTAAAACGGCTGTCTCCTGAAACGGTGAGGGGATGCCTTTTGTAATCATTTTCAATCCAATCCAAGCAAAATCCCGTATCAACATGAACGAAAAAAATAAAAATACAACCACAAAGAAAAAATAAGCGGTATACGTTAACACCAAATACGTATTTCCATTTCCTATATGACTACCTCGCAGTAAAAAGGGAGATAAAAAAGCTCCTCCAACAACGACAAACAAGGATAAACGTCCCCATACAGAAATACTATGCAGAGCTGTCAACCGAAACGTGATCAATCCAGCAACGGCAACCGTTACAAACAATAAAATACCGAGTATCATTCCAATAAAACTAATCCTCCGCCAATTCGTCATAAGCCCTCTTAATTTCCTGAATATCCTGCCACATCAACCATCTAGGAGAACCTTTCTCCTTTGAATGATTGCGCAACAAATAAGAGGGATGAAAAATCGGCATCATTTTAGCCCCATACGGTCCATCAAACCACTGCCCCCGAATTTTACTGATAGCGGTTGCATTTGTGATAAAAGAAGTTAACGCCACCTTTCCACACAAAATAATAATTTTTGGTTTCAAGATAGATATCTGAGCCTCCAAATATGCTCGACAAGCTTCTTTTTCAGCTGGCAACGGATCCCGATTATCGGGTGGACGGCATTTCAGGGTATTACAAATATAAACATCTTTTTCACGAGTAAGGCCAACGGATTCAAATATCTTATCCAACAACTGACCCGCCCGACCGACAAAGGGTTTTCCTGTCTGATCTTCGTTAAATCCTGGCGCTTCACCGATTAACATTAATTTGTGATTTGGCTTTCCGTCCGAAAAAACGACATTCGTCCTCGTTTGTCCCAAAGGACATTTTTGACATCCAAGACACAATTCTTTTACTTTTTGTAATTCTACTTCAATCATCTTTTTTTCCTTTGTGACAAAGTATGCAAAAATTTCATCCGATTTTCAAGAAAAAATCAAAAAAAGCCTATAAAAAAATGCGACGGATGCCCTTCCGTCGCATTTCCGAACCCTCCCATATCCTAAATATGGATTAATCCACGAACAAAGGCATATAAGGCAACTAAGGCAATTGCGATAATGGCAACGGCCAAGGCACGTTCTGCATCGGTAAAGAGAGGATCTTTCGTTACTGTATCCCGTCTGGCCCAAATATAAACCGGTATTCCCAATGCAATAAAAACCATTGCCATCAACAAATAACTGAGGCCTGCGGCATACAACAACCAAATAGCATAAACGGTTCCTAAGATACCCGTTATCAAGGCTCCAAACCGACTGACTCCTGTATTTTTCGGAAACTCATGATCTTCACAAATTTTCCAGAGAAAGAGACATGACATTAAATAAGCCGGTAAAACCATTACACCGGTAATAGACAACATCGTATTCCATGCATTACTGGCAAAATAAACTAAAATCATAGCGGCCTGCATTAAACCACTTGTCACCCACAAAGATACATTGGGTGACCCTGCCCTGTTTTCCCGATCAAAGAAACGGGGAAATGTACCGTTTTTAGCCATAGCATACGGCATTTCTGCCACAATCATTGTCCAAGACAACCAACTAGCTAAAATCGCAACAATCACACCGATATTCATTAACCAAGATCCCCACGGACCGACAACTGCTTCCAACACGCCCGCTGTCGATGGATTGGCAATACCAGACAATTCCTGCCGACTCATAAACCCAAATGGTAGGATGGATAACAGAACATAAATCGCCAAACATCCTAAAAATCCAATCAGAGTTGCCCGTCCAACATAGGATTGTTTTTCTGCCCGACCAGATAACACAACGGCACCTTCAATCCCGATAAATGCCCACAATGTCACAAGCATTGTATTTTTAACCTGCGTGCCTACGTCTCCTAAATGTTTTTCAGACAGATGTCCCCAAAAGTCAAAATCAAATTTATCAAAGTTAAAGACAAGCCCCATGATAATGATAAACAAAACAAGAGGAACAATCTTAGCTATTGTCACAACAAGGTTAATCATCGTCGCTTGCTTGACTCCTCGTAGGACAAGGAAATTAAAAAACCAAATCAAGAACGAACCACCGATAACAGAATACAAATTATTCCCCCCTGTAAAAACCCCAGGAAAGAAATAATTAAAAGCATCCATTGTAATCACGGCATACCCAACGTTTCCGAAGATTTGACACAACCAATAGCTCCATCCGATATTAAATCCCATATAGGGACCAAAACCGGAACGGGCATACATATAGATACCGGATGTCAAATCAGGACGGGCATCGGATAAGATCCGAAATGTATTTGCGATAAAATACATACCAAATCCTGTAATAAGCCAAGCAATAATAACGGAACCGACAGCAGCGCTTTGTGCCATATTTTGGGGCAGCGAAAAAATCCCGCCACCAATCATAGAGCTAACCACAATACCAGCCAAACCAAAGACGCCAAGCTTTCCGACAGCGCTCATTTGCTGTTGTTTTTTTTGAACCATATTTTTCTCCTTTTATAAGACAAATGCGGACGAAACCGACAGGCTTCGGCCGCTTTGATTAAGTGACAACAAGCCTTACTTTTTCAACTTAACGGCCGGAGCGTTTTCAAAATTCAAAAAACCCAACGCTGTCAAAGAATATCCGAACGCCTGTTCGATATTGACAAAGTTGTGAAAGAATTGAAAATCACTGTGCTGTTCCATTCCCCGCAATTGCAGTTCATGATTAAGTGATTTTGTCAACCACATTTCGGCATGGGCTTTAGCAATTTCATCATCGATATATGTATCAAAATATTCGACATATTCTGCGGCCCATCCGCCAACAAATTTTCCGTCTTTCTTACCCCATACGATGCCGACACCGGTTGCAATAGCCTTATGTTCTTCCCGACGAGCACCATTACCCGCCATAATAACCTCTAGCACAGCACCATGCTTGAATGTATCGACGACCTGATCAACAGGCACAATATTATTGAACAATTCGGGTGGTAAAACAGAGGTATAAGGAACAACGTTAAAATCCTGAATTTTAGCTTCTGTCAGAGCCGAATCATAACAAAAAGTTTCAAACGGTTGTGGCGGAATGCCATCATCTGCCTGACCGGCGCCGCCTGTATGAAAAGCGAGAGTCGGATATCTGGTACCATAAACCATTTTATTTTCTCCTTTAAATAAATTTAGTGCGATATTACACCGCTTATCATATGGTTTCCGATTGAAATACCCGTCAACCTAACCAAAAGTCGGATAGCAGGGATACTATATCCACCCCATGTTAAAAAAGTATCTTTTATTTTAACAGGAGGAAATATGAAACAGTTATTGATTGCTGGCGTTGCTGCTTTAGCCATTGCCGGTTCTTTTAGCGTCAACGCCGAAACCATGACGGGCAAAGTTTTATCCCGTAACGGAGATCAAATCACACTACAACAAAAAGACGGTACAATTAAATCCTTAACGGTAACCGACAATACGACATATCGTAAAAAGAAAATGATGAAGAAAAATAAGGTTAAAAAAGGACACACAATGAAAAAAGGAGAATCCTACTACCAACCGATGATTGAAGAAGATGATTGGATAGAAGTTGTCTACACACCGACAGAAGATAATGATTTAGTTATGGAAGACGTTACTGTTTATGACGACTAAGTAATATGATTTATTCCCCTTCTTCGGAAGGGGATTTTACTTATCTACCTCTTGACACTTCCTTAAAAAACTTGACTTTTATTGCATTTTCGCATATTCTAAATGAGAAAAGGAAAAAAAATGCAATTTAATTCACGCCCTCTTAAAACACATCTAAAAAAAGTCCGGGGCCGTTCGGCCAGTTCCACCAAGTGGCTTCAACGCCAACTCAATGACCCTTACGTAGCAGAAGCTCAACGCCAAGGCTATCGGGGTCGGGCCGCTTTTAAGATTATTCAGTTAAATGATCAGTTCCATTTTTTCAAACCAGGAAAAAGGGTTGTTGACTTAGGATGTGCTCCTGGCGGTTGGTCACAAGTCGCCGTTCGTTTGGTAAAATCCACCCCTGAAAATCCACTAGTCGTCGGAATGGATTTACTTCCGGCAGATCCCATATCGGGTGCGAACTTAGTCCAAATGGATTTTACGTCTGATGAGGCTCCTGCAAAGCTACAAGAAATGCTTGGCGGGCATAAAGCAGACATCGTCATGTCAGATATGGCGGCAAACACAACAGGGATACATAATATCGATCACCTTCGGATCATGGGGTTGCTGGAAATGGCCTATGACTTTGCGGTTCAGGTTCTGGCACCCAACGGTGTTTTTATCGCCAAGATTTTCCAAGGTGGTACTGAAAATCAGTTTTTGGCACAAATGAAAAAAGACTTTACAACGGTAAAGCATGCCAAACCGGACGCCAGCCGTAAAGATTCCTCTGAATTCTATGTCATAGCCACTGGATTTAAGGGATCCCACTCATGAAACCGGAAGCCATCCATCAATCGGCGATTGAGTTGATTGAGGCAATTACCGCCACATCTCAACCGGCTAATGAAATCATTAATGCGTATACCCGTTCCCGTCGCTATATCGGATCAAAGGATAGACGACAATTAACGGACTTAGTTTGGTCATACCTCCGACACAAAGCCCGCCTAAATTACCTATACCCATTAGCGGATGTGGCAACAAAATTAAAAGCCCTTCCCGATTGTCCGGAAACGATTCCCGATGCCCCCAATCATGTGAACTGGGAAGTTCCCGAGTGGTTGATCCCTCTCATTCCCAATGCGGCAGAAGAACTCCCAGCATTATTACAATCGGCCCCAATTGTTCTGCGAGCCAACGGGGACAGAGACGCCATTCAACAAAAACTATCAGATGAAGGCCTGATAACGGAAAAAACAGAGCACTCTCCTTATGGCTTGATACTCATGAAACGAACGAATTTAACGGCATCACCGACATACCAACGTGGGGAAGTCGAAATTCAGGATGAAGGCTCCCAATTAGTTGCATTGGCGACAGGCATTCAACCACATGATAAAGTTCTGGATTATTGTGCGGGTGCTGGTGGTAAAAGCCTGATTTTTGCCCAAATGATGGGAAACAAAGGCCGAATTGTAGCGCATGATATTTCGGATAGAAGCCTGACAGAACTCCGTCATCGTTCGGATAGAGCAAAGTCGGATCGTAGCCATGTCGTTCTGTGAGCCAAG
>JAZRBO010000027.1:0-12218 GCA_045635125.1 Alphaproteobacteria bacterium
TTTGTCTTCCTAAGACCGCTTGGCCTCCGACTTTGATAAAATTTGCATCTGTTCAATCAAACGCTCCTCTCCATCTACATGATGATTTTGCATCACTATTTTTCCATTACAAATAACCGTATGGATACATGAACTATCCGCCGCATAAACCATATTGGAAACTAAGTTATAAGCTGGTGTCAAAAAATGGTTATTCAAATCAACTAAAATACAATCCGCCAAACACCCTTCTCGAATCTCACCAGCATTCAAACTAAAAGACTTTGCTCCGTTTTGTGTCGCTATTTTAAAAACATCAGAAGCATTACCCGCAGTTGGATCATTTGCCTGGATTTTAGCCGACAAAGCACATAACTTCATTTCAGACATCATATTGAGAGCATTGTTAGATGCGGCCCCATCTGTTCCCAGCGTAACCCGACATCCCTTATCCAACAACTTTTGCAGCATAAACACGCCGGAATTAAGTTTATAATTCGATGAGGGATTTGTACACACACAAACACCTTTTTCGGATAAAATATCAATATCCGAATCGTCTAACCACACAGCATGGGCTAAAATCGTCTTATCACTCAAAGCGCCTAATTTATCTAGATACCGAATCGGTGAACACCCATGCTCTCGTATACAATCATCCACTTCTTTTTTCGTTTCACAGGCATGAACATGCAAGTATGTATGATGCTCGTTCGCCATATCTACATTAAAGCGAATCAACTCTTCCGACACGGTATAAACGGCATGAATAGCTAACACTTTTTGAATCAACTCCGGTGATGGATTATCACTATTCAAAAAATCCTGAACTGCTTTTATTTCTCGTTTCCTTTTTTCTGCATCAAACAAATCAAGCGTCCCATAAGACAAAGCAGCTCGAACCCCCATATCTGCCACAGCTTGCATCATCGGTTTCATCCCGAAATACATATCCGAAAAGAAAACTGTCCCCGTCTTTATCATTTCCAACACAGAAAATTGTGTGGCCGTGTAAATCATATCATCGGTCAGTTTAGCCTCCCTCGGCCATATATCATTATTCAACCAATCAAACAGATTTTTGTCATCACCCAATCCCCGAAAAAGAGTCATCGGAGCATGTGAATGAACATTATAAAAAGCAGGCAATATTGCTAAATTTTGACAATCCAAAACGGTATTGGCCTCTACCTCTTGGTTAGGCTCAATTTTATCAAATACATTTTTTCGAATTAGAATATCTGTTTTTTGATCATTTAAAATAACATTTTTTAATAAAAGAGACATTTTCACCCTTTCTGATAATTCATATGCTTCGGTTCGCTAGTAATTAAAGTGGATAATACCACATTTTCGCACTCTTTACAAGAAAACATATCTCCATTCAAAAACACTGCCCCCCCCCGTTTGCTTTTATTTTCGAGCAATCGTACAGTCTTCATATTTTTTTGCTTGACTTTTGTTAACAAATAGGATAAAAAGAATATCATCATCCATGGTGGATGTAGCTCAGTTGGTTAGAGCGCTGGTTTGTGGTACCAGATGTCGTGAGTTCGAGTCTCATCTTCCACCCCATTTTTAAACGCACTATTTCGGTGCGTTTTTTATTTTATCCTATCCAGCGCTTTACAATATATAAAACCATAAAATGAACAGGGAAATAAGCATAAAACCAATACCATTTTAATCTATATCCATAATTCACCCGAACAGGTATAACCAACAAAACGATTGTTGCAATAGCTGCAATTATTGTGCTTAAGGGCAAAAAATACTCTAAAAATGGCGTCAAACCTAACAATAAAACAATTAGCAAAAGATTTTGTTTTTTTAGTGCATAGTAGAATATAATAATATATAAAAATCCTGCTGCTCCATATCCAAAATAATCACTGACAATCCATACTATGAGAAAAAATATTTGAAATATTTTCGATTTTATGGAAGACAACGGTGTCTCTAGCATCATTTGAAACACATAAATAGCAAAAACACCCAACCATAGCGTTCCCAGAACATTAAATTGTTGAAAATAGGAATTATCCGTTGATACTATCATCAAAATAGGTATACTTAATACCCAAAAGATACCAATACGCATTAAGTATTTTGAAACAAAAACACCCTTCCCCAAATGATAGGCTATTAAAAAAGAAAACATTGGGAAAGCGATTCGCCCTATTTCCCGAAAATAAGAAGAAACCCAGCAATCTGGAAAGAAAAAACCAATATGATCCAATGTCATAGCTATTAAAGCTATCCACTTAATCAACCCCAAAGAAATACCATCTCTTACTTTATTTATTATAAACAAGACGATCACCAATCTGAATATGCATACGCTGTACACTACCAGCAGATAACTCTAACATACCTGCGGCCAAACCATTTGATGTATGTATTGTTTCATCCAACGGCTGAATATTGGGAACAATATGGGTTATTTTTCCTGTTGCATCAAAAAACAAAACATCTAATGGAATAAAGGTATTTTTCATCCAAACACCATTTTCCTGTTCTGTAGGATATAAAAAGAGCATTCCCTTATCCTCCGCCAGAGAATCTCGAAACATCAAGCCTCGTCGACGTTGCCATTCTTCTTCGGTTATTTCTGCCGTTATTAAAAACTTACCTTTATCAGTCAAAATATGAATCTGTGTTGTGCGATAAGGCTGAATTTTTGGCATGAATGTTAAAGCGTCCATAGATATCACATCCATTTTGTCAGCCTCACGATATATTTTATCGATGTAATCAGCATCCCAAGGCATATAGTTCTTAATCCATCGAATAGAGCGATATCCCAAATCCGGAACACCAAACATATTCCGATATTGTCCCCGAGAAATTCGCCACTCAAGCATCGGAGGCATACCGTTCATTTCCCGAACGTATGAAGCTGTTGCTTCTGTCAGTTTTTCAAATGGAAGAAAACCATAGTTTTGTGTATCTATCCATCCCTGTTGCCGAAATGGATGGTCTAAATTTTCTCTACCCCAATTAGTTGCCTCCGCCGCCATTGCAACAGCCAAAGAAACAGGGACTACATCCACTTTCTCCATCAAATCTGCTATTTTTCCTGCAATATCCCGTTTTGCTCCCGCATCGTATTTTTCAACCAACCGATCAAAAAAAGTTTTCTCTTCCTGCGACCAGTTTTCACCTGCTTCATACTTAGCCTTTAAGGCAATTAAAGCAACCCGTTCACGAATGGCTAATTCATTTTCACGCAAAACCAAAGCAGACATAACCTTCAGAAATAAATCGGGTGTTCCTTTTTCTGCAAAATCATCGGGTAATTTTTCCACAAAAACACGAGGCATATATCGATTTGTTGCCTCAAAAAACCAAGCCTGAAGCTCCTTTGTCGTTTTAGGAGAAATGATCGTTCCGGACACATAACCCTTTGCCAATCGAGTCACCTCTTTAGCTGGCGAATCGACTTTTTGAAGCGGTTGAGACACAGGATGAAAGGCCCAGTATATTCCATACACACCCCATACAAATACCGTTACGAAAACTATCAATAAAATTGTCTTCTTCATATAAGCCCCCTCTTATTACGACAAACGACGTCGGCGAATCAATCCGATCAATACGGAACGGGGAATACCATTTGTCATAACAAGCATCCCAACAAAGACAATCATCGCCAATCCGATTAAGGTCCCTAGCAACAAAATCGATACAAGTGATGAATGTATCCGCCATCCCTTAAAAACAATATCACACAGCCAGGATCCAGCATATAAAACCATTCCCATTACAATACCAGCCGCAATGATTCTTGGCAGTCGATAGGTCATTAATTTATCCAACCAAAAATCCCCGCGTTGCCACAGGCGAAGTATATATTGCCCCGCATTTACCCAAACCGAAATAGTCGTTGCCATTGCAATCCCGACATATCCCCAAAACTGCATAAATGTTAGTGCTAAAATAGCATTAACAATAACACCAAATATCGCAATTTTAACGGGTGTCGCGGTATCCCCTCGAGCATAAAAGAAGGGAGACAAAGCCTTTGTCATCATATATGCAGGTAAACCCAAAGCAAATACAGTTAAAGCCCTCGCCGTATGGGCTGTGTCTAAGGCTGTAAATGCACCTCGTTCAAATAAAATAGAAACAATCGGTTGTGCCAGTAATACCAATCCAATCATTGAGGCAAGAGACAAAGCAACAGATAATTCTAATCCACGATTCAATTGTTCATTAGCCTGTTCAACTTCGCCAGACTTGATATGCTTTGATAAAACCGGTAACAAAGCCGTTCCAATAGCGACTCCGATAATACCTATCGGCAATTGAAACAAATGATTTGCATAATTCAACCAAGAGATAGCCCCTGCCCCAACAAAAGAAACAAACAAGGTATCCAAAAATAAATTGATTTGATAAACGCCTGAACCTAAGACGCCCGGTGCCATTTTGCGTAATAATATCTTAACACTATCAGAAACCCGATAAAGAGCCTGAACTGGCCCCAATAATGGGAACAAGAAACCAACCCGCCAAACATGCCAAAGTAAAAAACAAAGCTCAACAACCCCTGCCATCAACACACCCCAAGCCAATGCATACGCTGGGGCATATGGCGACTGAATCAGTGGCGTTACCAATAACAAAAAAGATATCATACATAAATTAAGGATTGTCGGTGTAAATGCGGCCGCCCAAAAACGACCGGCAGAATTTAAAATACCAGACATCAAAGAAACGAGGGATACACACAACAAAAAGGGGAATGTAATACGACTGAGTGTTGTTGTTAAAGCTAATTTCCCAGAAATATCCTCAAACCCAGGCGCCAATATAAACATTAAGGCTGGCATTGCTATTTCCATCACAACCGTAAAAATCAACAGGATATAAAATAAAAAGCTAAACACAGCCTGAGCAAATTGAATGGCTGATTTTTGGCCTTTTCCGTGCAGCTCACCCGAAAACAAAGGAACAAAGGCAACATTTAATGTTCCTTCGGCAAACAAGCTTCGGAACAAATTCGGAAACCGCAAAGCGACAAAAAAAGCATCAGCCATCATACTGGCGCCTAAAAAGCGAGCAATCAAAATATCTCGGATAAATCCGACAATACGACTAATAGCCGTGCATCCGCCCACGGTAGCAATTGAAGATAATAAAGACATATTTTCTTTATACTCTTAAAAATAAAAAATCGCAACAAAAAAACCCCGACAAACATCGGGGTTTTTATTTCATCCGTATTATCGGGCAATTTTAGGATCTAATTCACCAGATGCATACCGTTTTGCCATATCTGCCAACGAAATTGGTTTAATTTTGCTAGCATGTCCGGCAGCCCCAAATTCCTGATAGCGGGCTTCACAAACCAACTGCATGGCATCCATTGCTGGTTTTAAGTATTTACGAGGATCAAATTCTTCCGGCTTTGTTGTAAACATCTTACGAATAGCACCGGTCATCGCCATACGCAAATCCGTATCAACATTCACCTTACGCACACCATGTTTAATGGCTTCTTGAATTTCTTCCACAGGAACCCCGTATGTTTGTGGCATTTTTCCACCATACATATTGATGATATCCTGTAAATCTTGAGGAACAGAAGAAGAACCATGCATAACAAGGTGGGTATGTGGCAATTTTTCATGGATACGCTTAATTGTATCAATGGATAAAATAGCTCCATCTGGTTTCCGTGTAAATTTATAAGCACCGTGACTTGTTCCAATAGCAACCGCCAAAGCATCAACGTGTGTTTCTTCAACAAACTTAACGGCATCATCTGGATCCGTCAACAATTTAGACTTGTCAATTTCACCATCAAATCCATGACCATCTTCTTTTTCACCTTTACCCGTTTCCAAAGAACCGATAACCCCGATTTCCCCTTCAACGGAGACACCGACAGCATGAGCAACTTTTGTCACATCTGCCGTTACTTGAGCATTGTATTCATGTGTAGCAGGTGTTCCATCCGGCATTAAAGAACCATCCATCATCACTGATGTAAAACCATTTGTCATAGCGGAATAACAAACATTTGGCGTTGGACCATGATCCTGATGAACACAGATTGGTAAATCCGGATACATTTCAACACCAGCCATCATTAAATGTTTCAGAACCGCATCATTTGCATAACCACGAGCCCCTTTAGAAGCCTGAATAATCACAGGAGCATCAACTTTTTTAGCCGCAGCTAAAATCGCCAATACCTGTTCCATATTGTTAACATTAAAAGCCGGAATACCATATCCGTATTCGGCGGCATGATCTAATAATTGTCTTAAAGAAACTAACATATTTTTCCTTTCTGTTGCATTAAAACTGCGACAGGTTATAGCATATCTTCCTTCATGAATCAAGGGAAAACAACATCCCTTTTAGATAAATACGCCCTACTTTCCCAAAAACACCCCGCAATAAGCGAGGCGTTTTTATTGATAAGGGATTAAAACAATCCTTTAATCCCTTCAACGATATCAGCTGCCTCCGAATCAACACTTCCTTTAACAAAATTGACCTTTTGCATAACACTGTTTTTACCCGTTGACAATAATTGTGCTGCACCAGCAATTCCTTGTCCAGCCAAATTACGAACGGCATCGGCAGCTCCACGAACAGATTCGGCCGAAAAATATGATAAAATCTGAGCAATCATTTCCGGAATCGTTTTACCATCGTTATCAGTTCCGATATTTTTCTGGTAAATATTCGGCAAATTGATTGTTGTCATCTGCCCTGCCATTCCTAATGTTAAATGAGAGTCTGTTATAGCCAAATCCTGAATAATGACTTTTTTATCAGATTGAGACTCTGATGGCATATTCGATGCTTTTGGTTCAATTGATTGATGTGTGTTCAAATAATTTTGAATATTTTGATTTAAAACACCAACATTTGTTTGACCTTTAGCACTCATTTCAACTGAAATGCTCGTTCCTTCCATAATAACAGACCGAACAATAATTGTTGATGACAAGAGTGATTTTGGTTCAAATGTAACAACAACACGTCCCATTTCAAAAATATTTTGACTGCTAAACCCCTGTGGGTTACTCAACTTCAACCCTGTTATCGCCACATACCCACGAAATAGAGATAAATCTACATCATCGATCGAAGCTTCTGTCTGCGTAATCGGTGGCACGACAATTGAAATTGCCTTTTTAACAATCTGCCCAGAAAATAAGTAAGCAACAATAACCAAAACAATCAGCGTCAGAAATAGATATAAAATCCCACGCATTAAACAACCGAACAAAGACTTTTTATTTTTAGCCATTTTCTCCTCCTGAATATAATGGTTATATAAGCCTAGCCATGTTAGGTTGCAAATTTTTTATGGAAGTTTCCGTCGAAAGAATAGGTTATATCTCCGCCTGACTGCACTTGTCGAATAATTTGTTCGGCTTGGGACACTGTATATCGCCGATAACAAAAATCAATCCGATACCAATCCGCCAAAGGAGCCTCTTTCAAATAATAGGGACGATTATCCGTTACAACTGTCTGACAATTTTCAGAAATGACAACAAATCGTCCCTTCCCGTTTGTCATCGGCATTTCTAAACGACCTTTGGGACAATCCCGACAATCATTTTCCCTTACACAATTAGCCGACAAGAACAGAGGGACATCCTGATATCGAACGATACAAACAGACGGACAATTTTTTGCCAAAACAGCCATATTATCTGCCGTATCTTCTATCGATAACGTCACCCGTTGAATACCTAATTCATAGGCCATTGAAGCTGCCTGCGTATTTAAAATAGGTATCATATTATCAGAAGAAATATCAACATTTTTCGGAATGATGGTTAATCCTGCTGGATTTCCAATTTCCCATCGACAAAACCCAGCCTGAATCAACCCCAAAACCGCTGTTGCAAAGGGTGAATCTGGTCGCAATACGGTTGGCAAAGCCAATCGGATTTTATCTTTTGGTAAATTATCCAAATCAGATGGCTTTGTCTGGGCTGTTATAACAAAAATAAGCTCATCATATGAATCTGGATTTAATTGCTTAGCCAACGATAAATCATCCGTTTTAACGCTCCACTGGGGCGTTATTGTTTCAGATATTCTGGAATCTGTCGGTGGCAATTTAGGAACTCGTTCTGGCAAAACAATAGATTCATACAACTGGCGCCGCAGTTCATTCATCACCGATGCTGGCACAAACAAACCGCTATCGTTGTGAAGACGCAATTCCCCTAAAACAAAGGGAGTGTCTCCCGTTTTAGAAAAAGCTTTTTCGGCTGCTTCTTGTGTTTTTTGAGGGTTTTGTGCAGGACTAAAAGAATTATTTATTGTTACGCCAGCGCCTTCGGTGCACGCCATCACACCGGTCGATTCAACAAAAACATCCACATCCAATTTTACTCTGTTTTTAAAAGCTCCCGGACGGGGTTTTGTATAAGGATACGCCCCCTTAACACGTGTTGAAGACGATAGATAAACAGGGCTTCCTTTATTGATAAAAGGGTGATTTGATGGTAATGTCAAAGTGACAATCTGTCCAGCGTCTACTTCAAAAACATTTTTACCAGAAACGGTTAAATTTTCGGCCGAAAATCCGAATGGTTTTTCTGTTCCTTGTACATCAATCTGAATTCCGTCATATCGAGCAACAGGACGATTCGTCCGAAATGTTATGGTATTATTAAAAATCCGATCAACCGTCCCGATTAACAACCCTCTGTGGCCAACGAAGTCCGGTTCAACAACTGCTTTATTTTTTCCCCGAAAATGAAGATGTGTCCAAGGACGGGCAAAAATTTGTTTTAAGTTATCTGTCAATCCGACATCTACTTTTCCTGTATCCAAAATACGACGATAATAGTCTGTTACCGCACCGACATAAAGGGCTGTTTTCTTACGCCCTTCAATTTTTAAAGATAATCCTGAAAGCTTTAAAACCTCTTTTTCCAACGCCAGATCTTTCATTGAAAAAGGATGATATTGACGATCATTTAACCGAAATGTGTCTCGACAAGAATAAACACATTTTCCCCGATTTGCACTACGCCCTGTCGTCAAGGATGAAAACAAACAAAGTCCACTATAAGAATAACACAAAGCGCCATGGATAAACACTTCGATTTCCAATCCTGACTCGGCTTGAATATGACGAATTTCAGATAACGATAACTCGCGAGCCAACACGACTCGAGAAAATCCCATCCGTTTCATGGCCAAAGCACCTGCCAAATTATGAACCGCCATTTGAGTACTTGCATGCAACACCAAAGAAGGAAACTCTCGCTTAACCAAACGAGCGACGCCCCAATCTTGAACAATAACAGCATCAACCCGATATTTTTCACAAACAGCTAATGTCTCTAAAAGTGCTGGTAATTCGGATTCCTGCATAACCGTATTAACGGCAACATAAACCTTTTTTCCGTGACTATGTGCAAATGCTGTTATTTCATCTAATTCTTCCGGCGAAAAATTAACGGCTTCCGCTCGTGCTGAAAACTGACGCAACCCCAAATAGACAGCATCTGCTCCAAAATAAAAAGCACTGTAGGCTGCTTCAATATCGCCAGCCGGTGACAATAATTCCGTTTGCATTATAACTCCTTAAATGTACCTTTATCCGCATCAATCATGACCATTTTTCCGATAGGAACAACCATTTTTCCCGTCCGATGTCCATACGGAATTCGAATAACCGGTTTGTCCATTCCATCAAAATGTTCCGATAAAACATCCTCCACACAACCGTCGGCAGTATCTTTAGCAATACAATCCGTAAAATCCCCCAAGGCCACACCGACCACTTTATCCCAAACACCCGCTAAGCGTAATTGTGTCAACAGTCTGTCAACGACATAGGGTTCCTCCCCTACCTCTTCCAAAACAAGGATTTTACCAGCCATATCCGGCCAATAGGGTGTTCCCAAAAGACCACATAAAACACTCAACGTTCCACCGATACAAACCCCTGTTGCCACACCTTTTGTCATACAAGCCAATCCGTTTTGTTCAATTTGTTTTCCCCTCATCGCAGATAAACAAGATTGCTTCAAATCGTCACGGACAGATGCCTGTAAAAATCCAGCCTGAAATCCCGTATAACCAGTTATGCCTGCCATAACATAGAGAGCTGTTTGCAAGGCTGTTGCATCACTGAATCCCCAAAAAGGCTTGGGATTCCGACGAATAATATCATAATCGATTTTATCCAATAACCGAACAGAACCATATCCTCCCCGAATAGTCATTATAGACGTTATATTAGAATCCATAAAAGCACTCATAATGTCAGAAGCCCGATCGACATCCGTTCCTGCTAAAAACCGATTACTATCCCCTGCATGAGGCATCATAATAACTTTATCACCACAAAAATCAGCAGTCCGTGACACTAAATCGGATAATCTTGAATCAGCGTCTACCGTCGGCGAAGATGGAGACAATAATGCAATGGTCATTTTTGTTCTCCTATAGATTGCACGATTGTTTCAGCCAATTGTGTCAAAGTATTATCTCGCCCTCCCATAATAACGATTCGATCCCCAGACACGGCATGTTCCGTCAAAAACGAAACAATTTCCGAACGCGTCGGTAAATAATAGGCCTTTTTACCGGCTTGCTGTAATGGTAAAACAATATCGTGACTGGAAATATCTTTAACGGTTGTTCCTCCGGCATAATAAATATCGGGCATAATCCATTCAACCTGACCATTCAACTCTTCCAACAACATCTGAATTAGCGTACCTTTCATTAACCGAGTTGGTGCAAACCCATGTGGTTGAAATACAGCAAAAATACGCCCTTCATAAGATTTTAAAGCGCGCAAAGCGGCCTGAATCTTAGCAGGATTATGTGCATAGTCGTCATAAACCGTTACACCATTTGCCGTACCGACAATCTGCATGCGTCGCCCAGTCCCTTGAAAAGAAGCCAAAGCCCGTACAGAATCCGCAACTGACACACCGACAACCGAACAGACGGCAATAGCAGCCAACGCATTTTCAACATTATG
The DNA here is from genome assembly GCA_045635125.1 of Alphaproteobacteria bacterium. Classification (GTDB taxonomy): domain Bacteria; phylum Pseudomonadota; class Alphaproteobacteria; order CAAHEQ01; family UBA3637; genus CALXZG01. The sequence continues at coordinate 10,970 of JAZRBO010000027.1, forward strand.
CAATCCAATCATGTTTAGGTGAGCAGTCTCTCCATTGACACAAAATGAAATACCCGCCGGATGTATTTGAATATCTGTTGCCCGAAAATCTGCCGGCCCTCCCGAAGCCGAAAAAGAAACAAGTTTAGGTTGTGAAATATGCATCTGCTTGATAATTGCATCGTCGGCATTAATGACCCCCGCCAAAGAAGCCCTGTTTAAAAATGATTCAAATAACGGAGTAATCTCTGGTATCGGTTTATGATCAAGACTGACATTTGAAACTAATGCAACAGCCGGTGTATATAAATCAATAGAACCATCCGATTCGTCTGCTTCGGCCACGCATACATTTCCATCCCCTAAAATAACATTTGAAGCCGGACGCCCATGATATGTGTTTACTGATATACCACCATTGACCATTAAGGGATCTTGCCCTGCTTCATATAAGATATGCCCAATCATTGCCGTAATCGTTGTCTTGCCACTTGTCCCACCGACAGCTATTCCTGTATGCGCATGCAAAATATCCGCCAAAACCTCTGCCCGCCGCCGAATGGGAATACCCACATTTCGAGCAGCCCGAACATCGGGAATGCTTTCTTCTACCGCCGTTGACACAACAACCGTATTTACACCAGACGAAACACCGCTTCCATCCTGAGGAAACAATTGAATACCAGCCTCCAACAACAACTGCCGAACTGTATTACCTTCCCCTTTATCAAAAGATCTATCCGATCCTAAGACGGTATGACCTGCCTGCCTTAAACACAAAGCAATCGCACTCATACCAATTCCACCAATACCACAGAAAAAAAAGGTTGCCATTTTTATTTTCTTTCATTAAACTAAATTGAGACCGTGTTAGTATACGCCTATTTATCATTAATGTAAAGAGAGGATAAAATCATGAAACTACTTTTATCAACATTTATTATTATCTGTGGAATTTGTTCAGCTTCTGCTCAAAACGCTTTATTTCCTGAATTAGAAAAACGCGACACAAATGTATCTCAACAACCGGCACCTACCATCCAATCTCCTGCTTTAGGTTCTGCTAATTTAGAAAAAACTAGAAATACCCAAGCACAAAACATGGGGACAGAAGCATTTACAGAGACGGAAAAACCAGAAATGGACAGTGGCAATCTGCGATTAGTTGTCACAAGCGCCGACAGCATCCGCCCAACCATGCGTAATTTTTCCTATTGTACAGCACAAATTAGTCTGGAAAATGGTACCTCTCAAACACTAAAAAGCTTAA
>JAZRBO010000028.1:0-24122 GCA_045635125.1 Alphaproteobacteria bacterium
CATGCCAGAGGGGTGTATGCCCTTTCTTATCCTGAACATCCACTTTAGCCCCAGCTTGAAGCAACTCATCAACAACGAAGAAATTATGCATTTTAATAGCCAACATTAAAGGAGTTGTTCCATCTTTAGCTACAACATTAACATCCACCCCATGTTGTATTGCTTTTCGCAATATAATTGCCCACATGATATCATGCTTTCCATCAGCTACACTATTCATCATTTTGATTAAAGCAATTTCTTCCGGAGAGCGTTTAACCCGTTTTTTATTGATATCCTTTTTCATAATCATCCTTTCTGACACATCATTATGCTCTATAATATAACATCTATTTTGATTTTTGTCAATTTCTTTCAAAAGATACTCTTTCTAACCATAAAAAATGCCCCACTCTAACGAATGGGGCACTTGGAATATCATTGATCTTAACCGACCATATTTTCCGTTTCTTTATTCCGAACATCGATCACTTCTTTATCCCGTTCGGCGGCAATTTGCCGTAAGCGTTGCATTTGAGCACCTGTTCCAGCCGGAATTAAGCGACCAACGATAACGTTTTCCTTCAATCCGTGTAAGATATCTCTCTTACCGGCAACAGCAGCTTCCGTCAACACACGAGTTGTTTCTTGGAAGGAGGCCGCAGAAATGAAAGAACTTGTCTGCAAGCTGGCCTTTGTAATACCGAGCAAGACCGGTTCCACCTTGGCTTCTCGACCACCGGCTTTCAAGGCCTTAACGTTTTCGATAACCAATGTATCTTTATCAACCTGTTCGCCAGCCAATAAGGTTGTATCACCCGGATCAACCACTTCCATCTTACGCATCATCTGACGCACAATGACTTCGATGTGCTTATCGTTAATCCGCACACCTTGTAAGCGGTAAACGGCCTGTACTTCACGAATCATGTAGTGAGCCAAGGCTTCAACACCCAAAATACGTAAGATGTCATGTGGCACCAAAGCACCTTCTACAATTAAGTCACCTTTTTGAACGATATCACCTTCATGAACGGCAACGGAACGACCCTTTGGAATCAAATATTCACGTTTGTCCTCTTCATTTTCGGCAATAACGAATACCCGCCGTTTTGTCTTAAAGTCCGGACCATATTCGACACGACCATCGATTTCGGAAATGATCGCGGCATCCTTCGGACGACGAGCTTCAAACAATTCCGCAACCCGAGGCAAACCACCCGTAATATCCCGTGTTTTTGTTGATTCACGAGGCAAGCGTGCCAACACATCCCCTGGCATGACTTCTTGTCCGTTGCTGACTGTCACAACGGCATCAGCGGCCAAATAGTACCGAGCCTCTGCCCCGCTAGATGACTTAAAGACTTTTCCTTTTTCATCCAACAAAGCAATATGTGGCTTCCGATTGTGTTTAGCAGATTGTTGGCGCCAATCCATAACCACAGTAGATGTCAAACCTGTTGCTTCATCAACCACGTGACGAATTGTTTCACCGTCGATTAAATCTTCAAATTTAATCTTACCAGCTTTGTCGACGATGATGGGGGTTGTATACGGATCCCATTCTGCCAAGCGTGTTCCTTTAAGAATCTGTTGACCATTTTCGACCAACAACTTACCACCATACGGTACCCGATGGCGGGCTTTTTCACGATTGTTAGCATCTAACAAAGAGATTTCACAGTTACGTGACAACACGATGATATCACCGGCAGAGTTCTTGATGGTATTACAGTTCCCCAATTTGATTTTAGCATCAAAATCTGCATCAATACTGGATTGTTCTGCACCACGTTGCGCCGCACCACCGATGTGGAAGGTCCGCATGGTGAGCTGAGTTCCCGGTTCACCAATGGACTGAGCCGCAATAATACCGACCACTTCGCCCAAGTTAACCGCAGTTCCACGAGCCAAATCACGTCCGTAACAAGCGGCACAAATACCGTCTTCGGCTTCACATGTTAAAACGGACCGAATTTTCACGGAATCAACGCCGGCGGCATCAATTTTTTCGACATCGCTTTCATCGATTAAGGTATTTTTCGACACGATAACATCGCCCGTCATCGGATCTTTAATATCTTCAGCGGCTGTCCGACCCAAAATCCGTTCACCGGTTGAAGCAATAACATCACCACCTTCAATAATCGCTTGAATGGTAATACCGTTATCCGTACCACAATCTTCTACTGTAATGATTGCATCTTGCGCCACGTCAACCAAACGCCGTGTCAAATAACCGGAGTTTGCCGTTTTCAAAGCGGTATCCGCCAACCCTTTACGAGCACCGTGTGTGGAGTTAAAGTATTCCATAACGGTTAAACCTTCTTTAAAGTTGGAGCGAATAGGCGTTTCGATAATTTCACCGGACGGTTTAGCCATCAACCCGCGCATACCGGCGAGCTGTCTCATCTGAGCGGCCGAACCACGAGCCCCAGAATTAGCCATCATATAGACGGAGTTTACTGGTTTCCCTGGTTCAATTTTGGAAATATCTTTCATCATGGCATCGGCAATAGCATCCGTACAAGCAGCCCAAGCATCCACAACTTTGTTGTATTTTTCCAAACGAGTAATCAAACCATCTTGATATTGCCGTTCAAATTCATTTGTTTTCTTTTCTGTTTCGGCCAACAATGTTTTCTTGGCTGTCGGAACAATCATATCATCCTTACCGAAAGAGATACCGGACTTAGCCGCCTGACGGTAGCCCAAGCTCATAATTCTGTCAGCAAAGATACATGTTTCTTTTTGACCACAGAAACGATAAACCGCATCAATAATATCGGAAACTTCCTTCTTACGGATCAAACGGTTCATCAAACTGAACGGAATTTTACTGTTATCCGGCAACAAGGCTGCCAACTTCATCCGACCCGGCGTTGTTTCAACAACACGGGTATTCTTTTGACCGTTGTCTTCCATAATGGTTAAACGAACTTTAATTTTAGCATGCAGTGTGACAACTTTTTCAAACAAAGCGTGCTCAATTTCCTGCGGACAAGAGAAAACCATCCCTTCCCCTGGTTCGCCGTCCAAAGCCATGGACATATAGTATAATCCCAAAATAACGTCCTGTGTCGGCACGATGATTGGTTTACCAGAAGCCGGTGATAAAATATTATTCGTTGACATCATCAAAACACGAGCTTCTAACTGAGCTTCGGTGGACAACGGAACGTGAACAGCCATCTGGTCACCGTCAAAGTCGGCGTTAAAGGCTGTACAGACAAGTGGATGTAATTGAATGGCTTTACCTTCAATCAAAACCGGTTCAAAAGCCTGAATACCCAAACGGTGCAATGTTGGAGCACGGTTCAACAAGACTGGATGTTCGCGGATGACCTCAGATAAAATATCCCAAACTTCCGGACGTTCCTTTTCAACCATCTTCTTTGCGGCTTTAATGGTTGATGCCATGCCATATTGTTCCAATTTAGCATAAATAAACGGCTTGAATAATTCAAGAGCCATCCGTTTTGGCAATCCGCACTGATGCAACAACAACTCCGGACCGACAGTAATCACGGAACGACCGGAATAGTCTACCCGTTTACCGAGCAAGTTTTTACGGAAACGACCTTGCTTACCTTTCAACATATCAGCTAAAGATTTGAGCGGACGCTTATTAACACCAGCCACAGCACGACCACGACGACCATTATCAAATAAGGCATCAACAGCTTCCTGTAACATCCGCTTTTCGTTACGGATAATAATTTCCGGAGCCCGCAATTCCAACAACCGTTTCAACCGATTGTTCCGGTTAATCACACGGCGATATAAATCATTTAAATCAGAAGTTGCAAACCGACCACCATCTAATGGGACCAACGGACGTAATTCCGGCGGAATAACCGGCAAAACATCCAACACCATCCATTCTGGACGAGAACCAGATTCTAAGAACGCTTCAACTAATTTTAATTTCTTAACAATTTTCTTGCGTTTCATATCTGATTTTGTCTCAATCAAATCTGCGCGCAATGTAGCCGCTTCACTAGCCAAATCGATTTGAGCCAACATTTCCTTGATGGCTTCAGCACCAATACCGACACGGAAAGCGTCTTCACCATATTCTTCCAAAGCCTGTTGATATTGTTCTTCTGTCAACAAGTCGTGTAATTTTAAGGCTGTTAAACCTGGCTCAATCACGATGTATTTTTCAAAATAGAGAACGGCTTCCAAATTTTTCAACATCATGTCCAACAACGTTCCGATACGGCTCGGTAACGATTTCAAGAACCAGATATGCGTAACAGGGCAAGCCAATTCAATGTGCCCCATCCGTTCACGACGTACTTTGGATAAAGTAACTTCAACACCGCACTTTTCACATGTAATACCGCGGTATTTCATCCGTTTGTACTTACCGCACAAACATTCATAGTCCTTTGTTGGACCAAAGATTTTAGCACAAAACAAACCGTCTTTTTCAGGCTTAAAAGTCCGATAGTTAATTGTTTCCGGACGAGTCACTTCACCAAATGACCAGGACCGAATTTTTTCCGGAGAAGCAATAGAAATCCGAATATCATCAAAAGATTGTGGGTTTGCTACTTGACCAAAGTTTGTAATCAGTTCATTCATCTTTTTTTTACCTTTTGTTTGGGTTAAAGAGGATAGGGTTTCCTATCCCCTGTGATATTATTTGCTTTCGTTTTGATTCAATTCAACATCCAAGCCTAAGGAACGCATTTCCTTGACCAACACGTTGAAGGATTCCGGAATACCGGATTCGAAATTGTTATCGCCACGAATAATCGTTTCGTATGCTTTAATACGACCGGAAACGTCATCCGACTTAATCGTCAACATTTCTTGCAATGTATAGGCGGCACCGTAAGCTTCCAAAGCCCACACTTCCATTTCACCGAAACGCTGACCACCGAATTGAGCCTTACCACCCAACGGTTGTTGCGTGACCAAACTGTACGGACCGATGGAACGAGCGTGAATCTTTTCGTCAACCATGTGGTGCAACTTCAACATGTACATGTATCCGATTGTTACTGGTCGATCAAACGGTTCACCCGTTAATCCGTCATACAATGTTACCTGACCAGATGTATTCAACCCAGCCATCTGCAACATGTTGTTGATATCATCCTGATGAGCACCATCAAAGACAGGTGTTGCAATGGGGAGACCATCTTTCAGGTTTTCTGTCATTGCCAATAAGGTTGATTCATCCATATCGGCAATCTTGTTATTATATTCACGATCACCATAGACTTCTTTCAACTTAGCCTTTAATGTATCAACATCGGCTGTTTTAGCTTTAACCTGATCCACGATTGTGCCGATTTGACGACCCAATTCACGACAGGCATAGCCCAAGTGTGTTTCCAAAATCTGACCAACGTTCATACGAGAAGGCACACCGAGCGGATTCAGCACGATATCCATTGGTGTTCCGTCTTCCGTATAAGGCATATCTTCGATAGGCAACACACGGGAAACCACACCTTTGTTTCCGTGACGACCGGACATTTTATCACCCGGTTGTAATTTCCGTTTTGTAGCGATAAAGACTTTAATTTTCTTTAATTCGCCAGCCATCATTTCATCACCCCGTTGTAATTTTTCAACACGGTTTTCGAACTTAGCCTGTAAATTAGCTTCGGCTTCATCCAATGTTGCCAACAATTGTTCGATTTCACTCATGACATGATCATCGGCTACATTGATTTTACGCAAATCGTAGTTTTTAATAGCAGCCAAAGCATCTGCTGTCAAAACTGTACCCGCCTTAAATCCTTCGGCTTTAGATACCTTCTGACCAGCCAACAATCCCCGAATACGATCATAGAAACTACCTTGAATAATGGCTTTTTCATCATCCCGATCTTTGGCCAAACGGCTGATTTCCTGTTGTTCAATGGATAAAGCACGTTCATCTTTTTCCAGACCCCGACGCGTAAAGACTCGTACATCGACGACTGTTCCAGAAATTCCCGGAGGCACCCGCAAAGATGAATCACGAACATCGGCAGCTTTTTCACCAAAGATTGTCCGCAATAATTTTTCTTCCGGCGTCATAATTGTTTCACCCTTCGGTGTCACTTTACCGACAAGGATATCACCGGCTTTCACTTCAGCGCCAATGTAGATAACGCCCGTTTCATCCAAATTCTTCAAGCCTTCTTCACCTACGTTCGGAATATCACGGGTAATTTCTTCTTGACCCAACTTTGTATCCCGAGCCGTCACTTCAAATTCTTCCAAGTGAATGGATGTAAAGACATCATCACGGGCAATCCGTTCTGAAATCAAAACAGAGTCTTCATAGTTGTATCCGTTCCAAGGCACGAAAGCAACCAACACATTCCGTCCCAAAGCCAATTCACCCAATTGTGTACACGGACCGTCGGCAATAATATCGCCTTTGGACACAAATTCACCTGTTTTAACAATCGGTTGTTGTGTCATACAAGTCCCTTGGTTAGAGCGTTGGAATTTTTCTAATGTGTAAATATCCACGCCAGAAGCCGTTGCACTCAATTCATCCGTGGCCCGAATAACGATACGGGATGAATCAACCTGTTGCACCACACCGGAACGTTTGGCCGTAATAGCAGCCCGAGAATCCTTAGCGGCAACAGCCTCCATTCCTGTACCAACAAGCGGAGCCTGATTCTTCAACAAAGGCACACCCTGACGTTGCATGTTTGATCCCATCAAAGCACGGTTAGCGTCATCATTTTCCAAGAACGGAATGAAAGAAGCGGCCACAGAAACAACCTGTTTCGGGGATACGTCAATCATATCCACTTCATCCGGTTTGACCAAGACAACCTCACCGGCCCGACGGGCAGTAACCAACTCTTCTGTAAAGGCACCCTTATCATCTAACGTTGCATTAGCCTGAGCAATATTGTAACGAGCTTCTTCCATGGCTGACAAATAAACCACTTCATCCGTCACTTTACCCTCAACAACTTTACGATACGGCGTTTCGATAAAGCCATACTTGTTGATCCGAGCAAATGAAGCTAAAGAGTTAATCAAACCAATGTTTTGACCTTCTGGTGATTCAATCGGACAAATCCGGCCATAATGCGTCGGATGAACGTCACGCACTTCCATACCAGCCCGATCCCGAGTCAAACCGCCCGGTCCTAAAGCTGACAAACGACGTTTGTGAGTAATTTCGGCTAACGGATTGTTTTGATCCATAAACTGACTCAACTGACTGGATGCAAAGAATTCACGAACAGCAGCTGATAAAGGTTTAGCGTTAACTAAATCGTACGGCATAACGGAATCGATTTCGCTGGATGTCATCCGTTCCCGAATCATCCGTTCCATCCGCAACAATCCCAAACGATATTGATTTTCCATCAACTCACCAACAGACCGAACACGGCGGTTGCCAAGGTTATCAATATCATCAACTTCCCCTTGACCATCTTTAATTTCAACCAATGTTTTTAAAATCTTTAAGATGTCTTCTTTACGCAAAACCCGAACACTATCAGGGATTTCATTGTTGTCGAAACCAAGACGAGCATTCATCTTTACCCGACCGACAGCCGACAAATCATACCGTTCTAAATCAAAGAACATGCCCCGGAATAAAACATCTGCCGTTTCAACAACAGGCAATTCACCAGGACGCATAATTTTGTAAATATCGATTAAGGCTTCTTCCCGAGTTGTATTCTTGTCAGCAACCAATGTATTACGAATGTAAGGACCAACCGTTACATAATCAATGGACAATAACGGCAATTCCTTCATTTTTAATTCATTTAATTTGGCAAAATCATCTTCTGTCAATTCATCACCGGCTTCCAAAACAACTTCACCTGTTTTTTCATCAACAATATCCGTTGCTACAAAGCGACCATACAATTCTTCTTCCGGCAACAAATATTCTTCCAAACCATCTTTTTTCAACTTGTTGGCTTTGGCAGCAATTAACTTCTGTCCTTTTTCAAACACAACCGTTCCCGTTTTGGCATCAACAAGGTCATGCGTTAATTTCAAACCTTTTAACAAAGCAGGTTCAAAAGCTGTTTTCCAACCCTTTTTCTCCTTTTTGAAAACAACAGTCTGATAGAAATAGTTTAAGATTTCTTCCTTGCTCATACCGTATACATCGGCCGGATTGATGTCGACACCAGCTTCGGCAGCTTCTAATCTCTTTTGAGCTGTGTAATCACTGTCTAATGCATATAGGAATGAAGAAACCGGCAACTTCCGACGGCGGTCAATCCGTACATATAATAAATCTTTGGCATCAAATTCAAAATCAATCCAAGATCCCCGATACGGAATAATGCGAGCAGCAAATAAGAACTTACCCGATGAATGGCTTTCACCATTATCATGATCAAAGAACACACCAGGGGAACGATGCATTTGGGAAACAACAACCCGTTCTGTTCCATTAACGATAAAAGTACCCTTTTCCGTCATTAACGGTAAATCGCCCATATACACATCTTGCTCTTTAATATCCCGAATAGAGCGCACACCGGTTGTTGCATCAACATCCCATACGACCAAACGCAAAGTCGCCCGAACCGGAGCAGCATACGTCAAACTACGCTTTAAACATTCATCCACATCAAACTTGGGAGTATCCAGTTCATACTTAATAAATTCCAAATCACCACGACCGGCAAAATCATGAATCGGAAAGATGGATTTAAAAACAGCTTGCAGACCTGAATCCTGACGTTTTGAAACAGGCACACCCCATTGCAGAAATTCATTGTAAGAATCTGTTTGAACACCAATCAGATTCGGCATTTGGGCAACAGCTTCAATTTTTCCGAAATTTTTACGAACTCTTCTACGATTCGTTTCTTGTTTGATCATGCGTTTTTCCCCATAAAATAATCAAAAATCTGGCCGGTGAAAGGGCACCGGGACCCATGTAGTCTTTATTTACCGGTATCGGGTCGACACCAATTTATACGAAATTGATGCGACCCAACACACGATTAACAGTTTGAATTATTTCAATTCAACTTTAGCGCCAGCGCCTTCTAATTGTTTTTTCAATTTTTCGGCTTCATCTTTGGCAACGCCCTTCTTAACTTCCTTCGGAGCGCCTTCGACTAAGTCCTTAGCTTCTTTCAAGCCTAAGCCTGTGATCGCACGAACTTCTTTAATCACGGCGATCTTGTTAGCACCACCGTCTGCCAAGATAACATCAAATTCTGTTTTTTCTTCAGCAGCAGCGCCAGCACCAGCAGCAGCTACAGCAACCGGAGCAGCAGCAGATACGCCCCATTTTTCTTCTAACATTTTAGCCAACTCAGCAGCTTCTAAAACTGTCAAAGCGGACAATTCATCAATAATTTTGTTTAAATCAGTCATTTTATTTTCCTTTTAATAATAAGATTGTAATTTGTTAAATTGCCTTAGGCAGCAACTTCTTCCTTTTCGGAATAAGCCTTGGCCAACCGAGCCAATTGTCCGCCAGGAGCTTGCAACAAGCCAATAATCTTGCCGCGCAATTCGTCCAAAGAAGGCAGAGATGCCAAATTATGAATCATTTTAGCATCAACCTTTTGTCCGTTCATAATACCACCGACAACTTCAAAACGGTCATTGTCTTTAGCCATTTTCACGACAGCGCGGGATGCGGCAATCGCATCTTCCGAATACGCAATCGCAGTCGGGCCAACCAACAAATCCGCCATAGATTCGCACGGTGTTCCTGCCAGAGCCAATTTAGCCAAACGGTTTTTAGCAACACGATAACTGGCACCGTCTTTCCGGACATTGTTGCGCAATTCTGTCGTTTCTGCCATTGTTAAGCCTTTGTTCAAGACAACAACGACCAAAGACGAAGAATTAAACACGTCCTTCATTTCGGAAATCAGTTGTTGTTTTTCTTCACGTTTCACGATATGTCTCCGTTAATTGAGGCTTGGGTCACCCCTCCCCTCGGTTTCTACAACAGGTTTATCAAAAGTTTTCTTTCTCAAAACCCACTTTATATCCTGCCTAGAAACGATCATCTTCATTCCCAAAGGAATTGCTGATTTATTTCTGTCTGTGCCGGCGGAATGCTTTCCCTTAAATCTTACCCCGTGGCAAGATACCCGCAGTCTAGGACAGGTATATCTGCCTTCTGCCGATTGCTTACAACCGACAGAAGGACTTAATTCTTATCCGACAATGCTCGGAATAGATACTTTAACACCAACGCCTTGCGTACTTGTTAAAGAAACTTGCCGCAAGTAAACACCTGAGGAAGTTGCTGGTTTCATACCAGCTAATGTTTTAACAAAAGCACGAACGTTTTCGGCTAACTTATCCGCATCAAAGCTTGCTTTACCAATACCAGCATGGACAACGCCTGCAGAATCAACGCGGAATTGTACCTGACCAGCTTTAGCAGCTTTAACAGCATTTGTCACATCCATTGTAACCGTTCCCAACTTTGGATTTGGCATTAAACCTTTTGGACCCAATACCTTACCCAAACGACCAACAACACCCATCATATCTGGTGTGGCAATTAAGCGTTGGAAGTTGATATTTCCGGCTAAAATGTCATTCATTAAATCTTCATCACCAACGATATCGGCGCCAGCTTTACGAGCTTCTTCAGCTTTTGGACCTTTAGCGAACACAGCCACCGTCAATGTTTTACCCGTACCGGCCGGCAAAGAAACAGCCCCACGGATCATTTGATCGGATTGACGTGGATCAACACCCAAACGAACGGCGATATCAATTGTTTCATCGAATTTAGCTGTTGCACCGGCTTTAACAGTGGCAATAGCTTCATCTAAAGCATAAACTTTAGCTGCATCGACGGATTCATAAGCTTTTTTTAATCTTTTACTTTGTTTCATAGCCTTACTCCACCACATCAATACCCATGGACCGAGCCTGACCAGCCACCATTTCCATAGCAGCTTCTACTGTATGACAGTTCATGTCCGGCATTTTCTTTTCGGCGATTTCCTTTACCTGAGCCATTGTGATTTTAGCCACTTTGCTACGACCCGGTTCTTTGGAAGCGCTCTTAATATTAGCTGCTTTTTTAATTAAGTAGCTAACCGGCGGTAATTTAGTTACGAACGAGAAAGTCCGATCTGCATAGGCTGTAATGATAACAGGAATCGGAGAACCCGGTTCTTCTTTCTGCGTTTTAGCATTAAAAGCCTTACAGAATTCCATAATATTTAAACCCCGTTGACCTAAAGCAGGACCAACCGGAGGAGATGGATTTGCCTTACCGGCTTCGATTTGAAGCTTAATAAAGCCAATAATTTTTTTTGCCATTTTTTAACCTCTAACAAAAATAATAACCCGATTCATCTGACGATTTCTCGTCTTGAAGTTTTGTAGTCCGATGATGGCTCATCTTCTACACAGCCCATGAACACGAATCGGTTTTGTTCAGGGCCTTTTTAGCGCCTAAGCCTTTTTGACTTGAACGTAGTCCAAATCGACCGGCGTAGCCCGCCCAAAAATAGAAACCAATACTTTTAAACGTTCCTTTTCTGCATCTACTTCTTCCACCGTTCCGACAAAAGAAGCAAACGGACCATCCACAACACGCACCTGTTCGCCGACAGTATATGTAACAGCCGAACGAGGAGCCGATGTTCCATCTTCCATCTGACGCAAAATGCGTTCAGCCTCTTCATCCGTCATTGGAGAAGGACGCTTACCGCCCAAGAAACCTGTTACTTTAGGAACGCCACTGATTAAATGCCAAGTTTCTTCCGTCATTTCCATCTTAACCAAGACATACCCCGGCAAGAATTTCCGTTGAAACTCATAACGCGCCCCGTTCCGAACAGAAACAACATTTTCGGAAGGCACCAAAACACGCTCAACCTTATCTGTCAAGCCTCTTTTAGCTGCCCGCTCCAAAATAAAATCAGCTACTTTGTTTTCAAAACCGGAATAAGTATGAATCACATACCAACGAGCCGCCATTGTCTTAACCTCCTACAATCAAACGGATGCCATAGGCAAACACAGAATCCACAACAAACAGAAAGGCCGCCAAAATCACACAAATCATAATGACAGCGATTGTCCCCTGCATAGCTTCTGCACGGGTCGGCCAAGTGATTTTAGCTACTTCCTGCTTAACTTGACGAACAAACAAAGCCGGCGATGTTTTCATTTTTTTCATTCCTTTTCTTTGTTGGCAGGGGCAGTAGGGATCGAACCCACGACCTTCGGTTTTGGAGACCGACGCTCTACCAGTTGAGCTATGCCCCTATTTTTCTTACATTTTTCGGGACAACAAACATCCCGACAAAACTTTCGGACGACTCATTTTATCCTTTTTCCCTCTAAATGTCAAGTATTTTTTTATCTTTTTCCTCAGTAATGCAAAGCAACGACTCTCTAACAATCAAAATCACCTTTAAAGTTACAAAAAAAATCCCCGTTCGCAAAAACGGGGACTGGAATGAGGACAATATTTATCGTCCACCATTTTGAATAGGCTTTAGTGATAAACCATTTTTTTTATTTCCCTTTAATGGTGTAGACATTACTTGCAATTTCTGTGACAAATCCTTTCCATCAGAGGAAACACGAACGCCATCTTTATAAACATCCCGACCGATTAATGTTCCTTCGTCATTATACCGTTCAAAGGTTCCACTCATTTTTCCCTCATGATAAAAGTCTTCTATGCTCAAATCACTCTGAACATAATACTCTTCGCACAACCGATACAAATCTTCCGCTTCGACAACACCTTTTAAACTTAATACTCCATTATTATGGTATTCTTCAAAACTGCCGACGCCATCTTTACAAACTGCCTTTGCATTCATATGCCCACCTTTATAAAAATATATTTCATCATCTGCGTACACCTTCACTCTCAATTCGCCTTCTTTGGAATACGCCTCAGCAACTCGGTTTTTAGCCTCATCGTGGTATGCACTCATCTTTAACCGACCGTTTTCATAGTACTCCTCATATGTTTCTTTCCCATCTTTATCAACATCCCGCTTACACATCAGCTGACCATTTTCATAGTACTCCTCATATGTTTCTTTCCCATCTTTATAAACATCCCTCTTACGCATCAGCTGACCATTTTCATAGTACTCCTCATATGTTTTTCCCCCATCTTTATCAACACCCTGCTTACTCTTCAGCCAACCATTTTCATAGTAGGACACATATGTTTTTCGCCCATCTTTATCAGCACTTTCCTCATACTCCAGCTGACCATTTTCATAGTACTCCTCATATATTGTTCCCCCATCTTTATCAACACCCTGCTTACTCTTCAGCCAACCATTTTCATAGTAGGACACATATGTTTTTCGCCCATCTTTATCAACATTCGCCTTACCCTTCAGCCGACCATTTTCATAGTATTCCTCATATGTTGTTCCCCCATCTTTATCAACGCCCTCCTTACTCTTCAGCTGACCATTTTCATAGTACTCCTCTATTGTTTTTCCCCCATTTTCATAGTGCTTCTCTATTGTTCTTACCCCATTTTCATTATAAAACGTATTAGAAGAGATCAGACCATTTTCATGATAGAACTCATTTGTTCCAGGCAATTCTTCTCCTTTAGATGATTTTTCAAACAATTCGGCAATTTTATCACCAACGACCTGATTCACCTTATCCGCCAAAAATAGACGAGCGTAAAAGTCACTATCTTTATTTCCGGAATTCATATCGACTTTAAACAAAGGCACACCCAAAGAACCAACACTCAAAACAGACTTTGGCGCCTCACCATTCTGAGATTCTTGAGTCTCTTTTTTAGCATATCCCGTCAAAACAGCCATTGCTAAAATAATACGCCCCCATTTTAAAGCGTCATTTTTCCAAGAATTACCTCCTTGAGATGAAGAAGGCTTTTTAGAAGAAGGCTTTTTGCTGATACGAGTAAAACTTGTCCTTTCATCTTTATCATTATACCTCATCATAGAATTATTATCAGTCTTTTCTTCCTTAGACAAACCTACAATACCAGACACTGAGGCAAGAGTGCTTTTAATACCTTCACGAATTTTAGCCATATTTTTTCCTTTTCATCAAAACAATAATTTGTACTATTTAAAAGCATATTTTGTTATTTAAATTCAATATATAAAAAAGAAAACTTAACAAAACACACTTTTTATTTTATCACACACGCAAAAATAAAACAAGAAAAAACAACCACTCCCTCACACATCCCAACAAAACAAACAAACACCAACAATCCCTGACGATGATCCATCTCTTTCCCGTTTTTATCAACACCCAGCATCTACAGGCATTTTTTTGATTTGACTTTTACAGCAAATTAGCTTAGGTTTAAGGAGAAGAATTAAATGTGAGGTTATATGTATTCTGGATTGGCTTTTCCCGATATTGATCCTGTTGCGTTTCAACTTGGTTGGTTCCCGATTAGATGGTATTCACTCGCCTATATTTTCGGCCTGATCGGTGCTTGGTTACTAGCGCGCAAAATGTCTCGGGCATCACAAAGCGTCTTTACTGTTTTAAAAATAGATGACTTCCTATTATGGGCGACAGCCGGCATTATCATCGGCGGCAGACTGGGATATGTTTTATTTTACAATTTAGGATATTATATCGAATTTCCATTGCAAATTTTAACTATTTGGCAAGGGGGTATGTCTTTCCATGGTGGTCTCATTGGTGTTATTCTTGCGACCATTTTGTTTGCTCGAAAAAAACAGATTCCTATTTTAAGCATTGGTGATATTTTGGTATGTGTTGCCCCCATTGGTTTATTTCTCGGACGATTAGCCAATTTTGCCAACGCTGAATTGTATGGGCGGGTAACACAAAATGTGCCTTGGGCTGTTATCTTCCCAAACGCAGGTGAACTACCCCGGCACCCCAGTCAATTGTATGAAGCCGGCTTAGAAGGTATTGTCTTATTTACTGTATTAAACCTTGTTTGGTGGTTTGGAGATCGCTATCGAAATCGTCAAGGTTTTATTACCGGATTATTCTTTGTGCTGTACGGCATTTTCCGCTTTGGCATTGAATTTTTCAGAGAGCCGGACGCCCACCTAGGTTTTGTTGCCGGCCAACTGTCTATGGGACAGATTCTATGTATTCCTATGGTTTTATTTGGCCTATGGCTAATTAATCGAAGCTCCCCGAAAATGATGATGCGCAAAATAAAAGGGGGATACTAATGCGAAAAGCCCGTTCTATTTGGGAAAGCTGTCTGCGATTGATACGAATGCGATTGGTTATTCCTTTGTTGCGCTCCCCCCACCCTCCGGAATACAAAGCCAAAGGCGTTGCTGTTGGGCTTGCTTGGGCCATGACACCTCTTGTCGGTATCCAGATGTGGTTGGTTTTTATGACCTGGATAACTGCCCGTAAGGTATTTAAATGGGATTTTTCATTACCGTTAGCGATTGCATGGACATGGTTGACCAATGTGTTTACAATGATTCCGACTTACTACATTTTTTATGTAACGGGACAAATTATGCGCTGGCAGGTCGATTCTATCGGCGGATATACGAATCTGTCTCATATTATTCGGAATACATTTATGAGTGATCTGGATTTTTATGACAAATGGGTTTTGTTTTTCAAACTGTTATTACAAGACTGGGGCGTATCTATGGCATTGGGATGCTTGCCATGGGCTGTTTTGTTTTCCATCAGTGGATATTATATGACATTGCGACTATTACGGGCCCGAGCCAATAGAAAACGGCGCAAGTCGATGATAAGCAAAGGAGATGACTATGAAGCAAGCGTCTAACTTATCCGATTTAAACTGGCTGGAGCATGGTTTTTATAATGCTGCTGAAAGCGCTCATGTTAATCATCCTGTATTGATGCAACAGGTACATTCTGCTGATATTTTATACCTAACAGAAAAACCAGACTCGACACCGATGGTTGATGGATATACAACGACACAGACCGACATCAACCTAACCGTCAAAACAGCCGATTGCGCCCCTGTATTATTAGCGGACCCCATCACGCGACAAATAGCTGCCATCCATGCTGGCTGGAAAGGTGCTTTTCAAGGCGTCTTAGAAAACGCTATATTAGATCTTGTGACCAAAGGCGCTCAAGCCACAAACATACGGGCAGCCATCGGCCCTCATTTACAAAAAGAAAGCTTTGTTGTAGATAAAACAATGCGTGCTCTATTCCCCGTAACGGAAGACCGTTTTTTTACAATTGAATCGGATGGTCTGATCCATTTTGATTTTGATGCCTATGTATGCTACCGATTACGGCGGGCGGGTCTGATATCTATTGAATCTGTCGGCGGAGACACCTATACAGACACCTCTTATTACAGTTATCGTCGGGATCCGAACAATCCAGGACGACAATACAGTTGTATTATGATAAAAGGAGAAAATAATGTTGAATCATATTGAATTTATTATTCCGTGTGGAGGGAAAAGTACGCGAAATTATCCACACTCCAAAAGTGTCGCACACAAAAGTTTACTCCCCTTTGGGGACGGTCGCCTCATCGACCACGTCTTACAAGACATTATCCGAATGGGGGGACGCCACATTACAATTGTGTGCTCAAATCAAGCAACGATTGAATTATTTAAAGAAGCTCTTGGCACAGATAAATCCATCGAAGATAAATTACGGGCACAAGGCCGAATTGCTATTGCCGATGCATTAGCTGCAACCTTTTTGCCGGAAGATGTGGATTTAAAATTTGTGGTCCAATCCGAACCGATTGGAACGGCACATGTGCTTGGACTAGCGCATCGCGTATCTCCCAATCGGCACGGGGTTATGATTTTTCCGGACGACATCATTGTATCAAACCGAGCTGATGATACACATATTAAACGCCTAGTAGAAGCTTTCCTTGCTGACGAAAAACAAATTTTATTAACTGGTGTAGAACAAGAAAACGTCAGCAACAATGCGATTCTACATGAAGGCCGACTGATTGAAAAACCAGCTATTGCCTATAACCATATGGCGGGCTATTCACCGATAATCGTGCCCAAAGCCGTTCTTGATTTTATCACAAAACAAGTTGATATCTACGAACAAACAGGAAAATTGCCGGAAGGACTCAAAATGAATGAATGGGTTTATACGGATGGCATTAATCAATTCTTAGATGCGTCTGGGGAAGCCGACGGATATTATATCAAAATGTTCCCTAAAAACGAAGAAGATATTTTGTTAGATACAGGAACTTTACCCTTGTATGAAAAAGCACAATTACGGGCATTACTCCGCCTTTCCCGGTTTCAGGAAGAAAACAGAGAAATAGTTAAGGCTTTACTGGCAGAGGGCTAAACGATGAAACGATGGAGATGGATTATCGGATGTTGCCTAGGGCTAATGGCTTGCACATCACCCCAAATGACTTCTTTTAATGTAAAAGATTATCGGGATGAAAAACCGATTGTCCTTGCCGTTGGTACAATCATGGTACAGTCAGATGTTGTCCCATCAGATGTTTTGCCACACATTGAAAAAAAGATACCGATTACGCCGTCACAAGCTTTAACAAATTGGGCAGAACATCGATTTAAATCTGATCGCCCCAATACAAATACAGCTCTTGTTCTTACAATACGTGACGCCTCTATGATACAAGAACTCAAACCATCCAATCATTGGTACGTATTAGACAATGTCGTATATGAGCTACACTATCAACTTGATATGACTTATTATCAGGATGGGCGAGAAATGCAAAAACAAACCGTCAGCGGTTTTGAAAAAAAGAGCGTTCCTGAACAAAGTTCAATGGTTGCCAAAGAAAAAGTCTGGCTTGAACTAATCAATAAAATGATACAAAAAGTCAATCGAAAAGTCATTGCAGATATGCCTCCGGGGATTATTTTGTCTGAGGCCTAATAAACATGCGTTTCTCCCCTGATTGGCACATTTTATGGCGGGAAGAATACCGACACCTAGGATGGGTGTCGGTCCTTTGTTTTATGGCTGGTATTTTACTTTGCTTTGAAGGAGTGACACCCTCTGTTCCCGTTATATGTGGATGTGCCATTATTCTGTCTGGAATCGGTATTTTAGGATGGAAAAAGTGGTATATCAGTCGATACCTAATCCTGTTCGGCCTCTTTTTTGTATTGGGATATGGGGCAGCGGCTATTCGGGGAAAAACAGTTGCAGCACCTGTATTAAAACAACCGCTCTATAACGTTATTGTGTCCGGCGTCATTGATGACGCTTCTCTGCTCATGGGAAAACAACAGGTTATCTTATCGGATGTACGTTTATTAAACGAAACGACCATGACAACACCTCTTCGGATTAAATTACGATATAATGGGGAAACACCGGCATTGAACGTCGGATCGCGCATTGTTGTTCGTTCTTTTCTGAGGCCTCCTGGGAAACAAACTGTTCCCAATGGTTACCATGAAGGACGTGTTTTATGGTTTCAAAAAATAGGTGCTGTCGGCACAATTGATGAAGTATTATCCCTTCAAAAGACCGAAACGATTTCTCCTGTAAAACACTGGATAGAAAATATTCGGACAACAATTAGCTATCGGATTCGAGAGATTCTGCCGGATGAAATTGCCCGAATAACCATACCATTGATTATTGGAGAGCAAGGAGTCATTACACCTCGATTATACGATATTTTCCGTAGTGCTGGTATTACCCATATTCTATCCGTATCCGGATTTCATCTAAGCTTACTAGCTGCTTTTGTTTTTCTGATGATTCGGGGGATATTATCTTTATTTCCCACTATTGTTGAACGGGTATCCCCTCAGAAAATAGCAGCTGTCATAGCATTAGTATTTTCTGTTGGCTATATCAGTATTTCTGGATTGCAAATTCCCGCGGTTCGATCATTAATCATGATTGCCATTGTTTTAATTGCTGTTTTATTTGACAGGAATGCCTTATCCGTTCGATCCGTTACCGTTGCTGCCATTCTGATTTTACTATTTCGTCCCGAAATGATTTTGAACATCGGATTTCAACTATCTTTTCTAGCTGTCCTGATCTTAGTCACATTATATCAACCGATTTATCGTTTTGTCTTTATACGCAAAAGGATGTCTCTTTTTCGAAAAGCCTTAGCCTTCATTGGTGGATTTATAATTGTAGATATGCTTGTCAGTTTAGCAACGACCCCTTTTATTATCTACCACTTTCAAACATATGCCCTGTATAGTGGTGTCGGAAACTTGTTAACCGGAGCCATCTTATCATTTTGGGTAATGCCCTTACTATTATTTGCGGTTTTGTTAATACCTCTTGGAATAGATACTCTTCTTTTTAAAATGGCCGGATGGGGAATTTCCTATGTTATCACGGTATGCGAATCAATATCGAATTGGCCCTTCTCCATAACGCACTGGCCGAGTTTTCCCTCAATTGCTTTGTTAACGATAGGGCTTGGCATTATTTCTTTATGCGTCATGCGAACCCATTTTCGCTTAATTGGCCTAGTCATTATCGGCGTAGGAATTGGTTTAGCCATGGTCGCCCCAAGACCAGATATATTCATCGGGGACGGTGGTCAAACAATTGCCATACGCCAAGATGATGGAAGATTATTTTTTCTGCGAAGAGGTGAAAGTGACTTTACGGCGCGCCTATGGCTATCCCACAACGGGGAGGACGATTCTCCTCGAACGGCTTCTGAAATGCCTGATTTTATATGGATAAAGAAAAAGAAAATAGCCTTTACAGATAAATCATGTCTTGAGGCTGATGTGTGTTTTCTTCCTAATATTTCAAGAAACAAAGAAGGTCACATCTTACCATTATACCAGTGGGAAACACGAGTTGTTTACATCCGTCCGGATGACATTTCGGTTCAAACTTTAGGCCCGAAAAAGGGAAAATATTGGTATATGTATTAAAAAAACTTGATTTTTAATTCTTTTTCGCTAAAATAGCGATATGAAAAAGATTTGTCTCATTTTGTTGTGTTTTATGTGCGTCGGATGTTCGACTATTAATCAAGCCTTAGTTCGACGTAAAACACCAGATCAAAAAGTCGCTTACCTAACCGGAAAAACATCGGAACAAATTCGACGGGTTATGGGTGAACCGACTGTTGCTCGTTCTGAAACACCTTATCAGATGTGGGCATATCGAACGGGGCAATGTTCAACCCTCATTTATTTTGATGCAACGGATAAATCTTGCTTTGTTGATATGCGCGGTGGTTGCGCTCGCTCTGTTGCTGATGCCAGTCATCGTTAAATTTTAATCTTCCTCAAATGAGGATAATGCCGATCGAGCCGTTTCATAAGAGAACCCTGCCCGCGCCAAAGTGGCTAAATCCTTTTGATAACAGATCTGTTGTTGCTCTGGAAAACGATATGGTCCCAATTTTTTACGGGCAACTAAATGACGGGCTTGTTCTAAATCTGAAACAGATGCATCACGCAGCAACGCATGAATCGTATCAGCATCGACACCGTCTTCTTTTAATTTAAGTGTCATAAATTGAATTGATTTTCCCTGATGAACTAAGATCCGAAGTTTATTTTCAGCATATCGGGAATCATTCAGATAACCGAGTCGACACATATCCGAAACAACATTTTCTATCCATTGGGCGGCATCCGACGGTATCTCCATTCCTGCCATTTTTGCTTTCATCAGCCGGCGTTTGAGCATAGCCCGCACCTTACCAGCCGATGCATCAAATCGAGTGAGATAATACAGGGTAATATTATGCAACCGTTTTTCTGTAATTTCTTTTACCATTGACAAAAAGCCTTTCTCACCTCATAATATCTCGAACAGAAAGGAATTGCAAATGGATATTGTAAAATCATTTATGCTGAACGACGGATTAGTTCGGGGCGTCTTTATCTCTGCCGACGACGTTATTGCCGAAATCAACCAAAAACAAGCATATCCGGATGTGTTAAAACCGATTATTGGTGAAGCTATTCTAGCGGCTCTTGCTCTCAGCGCCGGATTAAAATATGATGGATTATTCTCTCTTCAAATACGGGGAAACGGACCGGTTTCATCTTTATTTGTTGATGTGACACAGGATAAAAAAGTACGCGCCTATGCCGTGTATAATACCGATAAAATGCCAACAGACGCACAAACTTTATCAGACTTATTCGGTCAGGCTCAGATGGTGTTTTCCGTCGGCATTATCGGACAAGAACCCTATCAAGGTATTGTGGCTGTCACAAAGGATTCGTTAACAGAAACTGTGGTTGATTATTTTACATTATCCGAACAGATTCCAACAAAAATAGTTATGCGCCGGCGGGGTAATAATGGTCGTTTTCTGCTTTTACAAGAAATGCCGGACAAAGCTGGTGTATCCCCAGAAGAACGATCCGATGTTTGGGAAACAGTCGGCGTCTTATCTGAAAGTGTACAAGATGACGAACTGTTTTCAGAAACCCTAACACCGGATGATGTTTTATTCCGTCTCTTTCACGCTAATCAATTAGTTGTCTTTACACCTGTTACACCAACATTTTCATGCCGATGCTATCGGGGAAAAATGGAAAAATTCTTACGACAAATGCCGACAGATGAGCGAACATCTTTATATCAAGAAGGTAAAATCACCGTTGCTTGTCAATTTTGTGGAGAATTATACACATTTACACCGGATGAATTTGGTGACATTATTGATTAATAAAGCTAGCCCACGTTAATGGCACAGCTAACAACTGCCACTTTGAATCTAACGGAAAATGAGTTTTGGCAAAAAATCGAGGCTTTGCCAAAAAATAATCATTATTGATGGCTTTACCCGAAGTCAAGCGACGAATACTCGGATGTTTTTTGTGCCTTTGATTCAAAAAAGAAGTCATCGCAAAATCCGTCCGAATTGTTTCGGCACCATACAGTTTTGTATCGGCTATCATATAATACGTATCTAACAATTCCCACTTCCCGTTAATCTCAACCGCATTCCAAGAGGCCTGATACCGTTGCAGAGGATAGTTTGTCTTTGTCCAAATATGATATAACGTTTCTCCGGCTTGATAAACAGGTTTTTGATAACGAAAAGCCTGAATATCCGTTCCGGCAAATCCATCTATGACAACGGCCTTTAATCCCGCTAACGTTGCCAACTCCTGAAATAATCGGGCAAAATCATAGGAGGTACCGATACGTGTTACAAACGGATCATTTGGGATTGCGTCTGGGGCTGCTCGATTTTGGTTAGATGCATTTATCAAAACCGAATGCCGATACCCATCCCGTTGCATTTGAAAAGCAATCCACGCTGCTAAAGCACGGGCTTTATTTTTATCTGAAGTCAAATTTTGGGTTAAATGAGTTACCAAAGCCTGTTTGTCAGAAGCCTGCTGCCACGATGTGTTTTTTGCACGACTATCTATCAATCCATAAGATTGAGCTGACACCGACAAGGATATCATCAAAAACAACATCGCCATGAACAGGCGACGCATTATTCCCGTTCCTTTGTTATTTTTTTATGCCACCCTTTGATACGGGGCATTTCAACCAAATCTTCAAGCTCATAATGTGTTAAATGTTTTCCTTCCTGTCCTTTAGAAAAATTAGGATTCAAATCATCAAACGTTTCCTGCTGTTCTTGTTGTGGAGGGAGCCCCTGCTTCAATTTCTCCTTTAACGGAGATGAATGCGATGTATCGACCGGTGATTTTGCCTGTTTTTCCTTTTCGGATGATTCTAATATATCCTCAACTTCCTTTTTCAATTCATCATCGGATATATGCTCATTTTCAAAGGCTCTGAGCCATCCGATGTTTTCCTCTGACAAATCATTTGGGTCTTTTGGGATCATTGGAACCTCCTTTTGCTTCATTCATTTAATAAGATAACAGAAAAAAGAGGGGGTGTCAATGTGATTAAGCTTGAAATCTTTTTAAAAATGTGGTATGACGAATCATCATTTTTTTAACAAAGGAGTTGCATATATGCGTCGTAAATTAATTGCCGGTAATTGGAAAATGAACACCCTGAAAGCTGATGGCCTGGCATTAGCCAAAGCCGTTTTTGAAAAAGCACAAGGGGACTTACCGTTTGATGTTTTAATCTGCCCACCAATGAGTTTGCTGGGATCAATCGCAGATTTGCCCCATACAATCGGTGTCGGGGCTCAAGATGTAGCGGTTGCCCCTAGCTCTTTTGGGGCCTATACGGGTGATGTATCTGCAGAAATGGTACGGGATTTAGGGGCATCACACGCTATCGTCGGACACTCAGAACGACGGATGATGCACGGTGAAACCGATATTATTGTGCAGGAAAAAGCGGCCAAAGCTATCGGCGCCGGTTTAACGGCTGTAATTTGCATTGGGGAAACATTGGAAGAACGGGAATCCGGAAAGGCTTTAGAAGTTGTCACAACCCAAATTCACGGATCTGTTCCCATGATTGCTAAGGCGGAAAATTGTGTTATTGCCTATGAACCGGTTTGGGCGATTGGAACAGGCAAAGTGCCAACGACAGCAGATGTTGCCGAAGTACACGCCGTTATTCGCACTGAATTAACAAAGTTACTTGGAAAAGAAACTGCTGATAAAATGAGAATCTTATACGGTGGTTCTGTCAAACCAAGCAATGCAAAAGAATTATTATCCGTTGACCACGTTGACGGTGCTTTAATCGGTGGTGCCAGTTTGAAAGCTGATGATTTCTGGGCCATTGCCGAAACACAAATGTAAAAAGGAGTGAACATGCATACAGTTATTTTAGCCATTCACATTTTATTAGCAATTGCCATCACTATTTTTGTGTTGGCTCAACGTTCGGAAGGCGGTGCTTTAGGTAGTCTGGGCGGTGGTTCAGGCGCCAATAGCTTTTTAACCGGACGACAAGCTGGCAACTTTTTAAGCCGAACAACAGGATTTTTGTTTGCCGGTTTCATTATTACCAGCTTATCTTTGGTTGTCATGGCAAAGCAAGCCAACACGACGACACCGGCATCAATTATGCCGATACAACAAGAACAGGCACAATAAGTTTTAATATCGGTAAGGGTGAGGAAAACCCTCCCCCTTGTTTAACGTCACAAAAAAGAAAGGAAATAACATGACGGAAATTATTGATATTCAAGGTAGAGAAATTTTAGATTCCCGTGGAACACCGACGGTTGAAGTTGATGTCACATTGGAAGACGGTTCTTTCGGACGGGCTGCCGTTCCCAGCGGCGCTTCGACAGGCGCTCATGAAGCCGTAGAATTACGGGATGACGATGCTTCCCGTTTCGGCGGTAA
>JAZRBO010000029.1:0-20157 GCA_045635125.1 Alphaproteobacteria bacterium
AGCTGCTCCAAATTCTCTTCTGTTGTATGCGGATCCGGCCTATATCGGCGTTGATTGCAATATGATCGTTTTTGGTCGTTCTGGTAATCGTTATGTTTTCTACTTGCGGAGTGAAACATATAATACAGATAAAATTACGCAATCTGTTGTAGATGTGTTGGTGGGACCTCGGTATACGCCGGTCTCAGAAGGGGGGAAACTCGGAAATTTTAATGGAGCCACGGCGACAGCAGCGGCGACTTCCGGTTATGGTTCTTCAACACCGGGTTGGTCGACACGTGGCAACTTGACTCCAGGAGGAGCACAAAATCCGCAAATCGGTTTAAATACAGCATCGACAGGACCTAAAAATTGGTTAGGTAGTATTCCGGTTGATCCTGAACAATTCCGATTCGATATAGAGATGTACTTGCCAAATCCGGATGATGTTGATATCGCTCCAGATAATGTATGGCGTGATAATATCTTTACCTATATTGATTTAGGCCCGAAGGCTTTGACAATGACACAACGTCCTGTTGTTAATTTAATCGTTCAAGATTCAGAAGTGCCGGTTGGTTTCCGGACTCGAGGGCCAAACAGCCGCTTAATTGTTGTTGAGGCTGTGGGTGATTTGGTTTTGCGTAATGGTAAAAAGATTATTTGTTTGAAACTGCGTCGGGATCCGACTTCCGGTTTGGAATATGTGGATTATAGCGGGTCTAATGAACGGGTGGGTAATTGGAATGCGCCAGCGCTTCCAGACAACTATCCACAAGGCGGTGCGGCTGTATCTACGAACGCGATAGATGCAACAGGCAAAGAGGCGTCATCTCAAACACAGGAAACAAGTAATGTGGATGCGATGTTAATGCGCAAACAATCGGTTATGACAATGAAGGGGGATGTTATTTCTCCCGAAGTTGCTGGCGTTAATGTAACCGGTACAGCAGTTGTTGCACCGTGTATGGATGAATGTTTGGAAACGGATGCCTATGACATTATGATGCAGCAACAAAAGGTGGAAGTAATGGTTCCGTTGCCAACTATTCCGACAACCGTTCGGCATTCAAAAGAAGCTAATGCTGGTATCAGTGGTGTTATAGGTCAGATGACGGCCAGATCAACAAGTCAACAGACGTTTGACAGAGCGACAACGGTTGGGGTTGACACGGAAACGATTTCCGTTGAGTTGGCATCAAATGCCGATATTGCTAATTTGGAAAAGACATGGAATGATATCGTATCTCAAAATGGGGATATTTTAAAGGGGTATGAGCCGTATTATTCGGTTGATACAACTGCCGATGGTGATGTACGAGAATTGTTCCGTTTGCGTGTTGGTCCAATGGCGGACGTTAAAACAGGAGATACTTTGTGTCGTAAACTGGGACGTCGGGGTGTATCTTGTTCCGTTATTCGGGTGCAATAGGTCAGTTAATTATTATTGAAGATAGGGGCATGCTATGAGTGAGAGATTAAGCTCGTCCGAGCAATATGCTAAGAAGAGTAACCGCAGACTTTTGTTAATGGGTTTGGGGTTGCTCGTTCTGTTTATTGTCGCTTTGGTACTGATGTCAGGGGGAGAGAAAAAAGTACAACAGCCATCTGGGATTGATTGGAACTCGAATGACTTTGATAAGGCTGCTCTGGGAGACAGCGCCGGTATCGGTTTCGCACGTGGAACGGCCGAACTAGCAGCCCTTCCTCCGGAAGTAATTATGGATGGTGTCGTATTGGGGGCTCAGGCTGAATCCATCGTTACCTTGACGGCTAAGAATGCGCCGATTGAATTTATCGGGTTGGAAATGGAAGATTCTGAGGAAGGCGGTTTTGTCTTTGGCGGTACGTGTACACCTAATTTAAAATTAGCTGAAAATGCCTCTTGTACGGTACGGGTGTCTTGGAATCCAACATCTTTACGGCAAATTCAAAATACATTAAATATTCGCTGGCGTGAGGATAATCCTGCCGTCATCCGTGCAAATACATTAGCTTTACAGTTGCGGGCTCAATCAACGGATTCAAAGGATTGTGTCATTTGT
This sequence comes from Alphaproteobacteria bacterium, assembly GCA_045635125.1. Taxonomy (GTDB): domain Bacteria; phylum Pseudomonadota; class Alphaproteobacteria; order CAAHEQ01; family UBA3637; genus CALXZG01. Next base: position 2,025 of record JAZRBO010000029.1, read on the forward strand.
GAAACTCCTTGTAAAGACGAAGATGCCGTAGAAAAGAAAATGGCTATGGGATTAGATGGAACGTTACATGAAGTTGATGATGAAGGGTATGTAACCATCGATGGTAAACGGTATAAAGTAACCGAAAATGGTTTAATCATAGATGAAAATGGCAATATTATCGGTATTGTTGTGCCGGATAAAATTCCGATGAGCCTCGACAACAAAGTGATGGGGACTATCTCTAAAACACGGGATGTCTTGGCTGCTGATGGAACAGGACTCGGTCGGTTGTTGGGTGATGATACGATTGCAGACTCTTCTTTAAAGATTTTGGGTGCTGCAGTACCTGTTGTGTCCGTTATGGATTCAAAAGGACGTGTTATCGGTAAGACTTTGCCGGATGGAACGGTTATTGATGGGACAAACACAGTTGTCGGACGACCTTTAGTCGATGGCTCTGTCGTTAATTTAGATGGTTCTGTTATCGGGTCGCTACGTCCTTGGGGATTAGTTATCAATTTCACGGGAGATATTATCGGTGGCGTGTTACCAGATGGTAGTATTGGAAATGCTAAAAATCAAATTATCGGTAGTGTTAAGCCAACTGGTTTGGCTGTTGACCCACAAGGTGAATTAATCGGTGGTGTTATTCCGCAGGGCGTTGCTGTTGGTGCTTCTTGTAAAGCTTTGGGAAGTATTGCCTTAAATGGTCAGGTTAAGGATAGCTTTGGCCAAATCATTGGTAAAGTATTGTTGGATGGCTCTATCGTTGATGATAAAATGAATGAGCTCGGTTCTGCTGTATCACAAGGCCTTGTCATTAATGAAAAAGGTGACGTCATGGGATTTGTGAATTCGGAAGGAAAAGCCGTGAACGGTTCTGGGCAAGTCATCGGTTGTGTCAATCCTGATGGGTCTGTTATGGCTGGTAATAAGCCGGTTGGTGCTGTTATGGCAAAAGGCCGCGTTATCGGTCGGGGATGTGGTGTTATCGGATCGGTATATCCAGATGGTTCTGTTATGAATGCAGCCGTTGAAGCTATCGGTCGGGTACGGGCTGATGCCTATGTTGCTAATGCCAACAATCGCTTAATCGGTGTTGTTATCCCGAAAGGAACGGCTGTCGCCGAAGGGTGTCGGTTATTGGGACTAATTACGTTAGATGGTCAAGTCGTTGACACGACTGGCGTCAGCGTCGGTTGTGTGACAATGGAAAAACAAGTCGTTAACCGTCAGCAAGAAGTTATCGGTGCAGTTGCTATGAAAGGTCAAGTCGTAGATGCTTCCGGTAAAGTTATTGGTCGGGTTCGTTTAGATGGTAAAGTGATGGATGCTTCCGGTAAGGTTATTGGATGTGTCAATCCGGATGGAACAGTAACAGCTTTGGATGGTAAAACGGTTATCGGTTCTGTTGTGGCGAACGAAGGCGGTGTCGTTCTGGATGAAAACGGAAATCTAACAGGATGGACGGTTGTCGGCAATGAAGTCTTTGATGCAAATGGCAATAAAGTTGGTGATTTACAACCAAATGGTTGGGTTACGAATGAGAAAGGCGAAATTATCGGTGTTATTCCACCGGATGGGGTTATTTTCTCTAACGATGGTTTAATTTTGGGTCGATATACCCGAAAGACAGGTGTCGCTGCTGATTTAGCTGGTGAACGAATTGGTGTTGTCTTACCAGACTTTACTGTCTTAAATGTAGAAAAAACCGAAATCATCGGGGCTTTGATTGCAGATAAGACGCCGTTTATGGATATGGCTGGACAGTATTTGGCAACAATGAATGCCGAAGGTTTGTTAATTGGATCTGCTGGTGAAACTGTCGGTGCCATTAAGGCTGACGGTTCTGTTATCGATAAGAATGCTCAGACAATCGGTGTTCGTATTCCGCAAGGAAAAGTATTTTCGACAATTGGACAGGAATTGGGGACTGTTAATGAGAAGGGACAAGTTTTGTCACCAGCTCAAACCGTTATTGGACGGATGTTGCCGAATGGATTGGCTATTTCCAAAGACGATGTTGTTTTAGGTGCTATTTTCCCAGATATTTCATTGCCAATTGGACCTTCCGGTGTTATTGGTGCAATGACATATCAGGGGACTGTTAATGACGTTAAAGGTCGGAAAATCGGAGTTGTATCTCCTTTTGGAACAATTATCGGAAATAAAAACGAAATTTTGGGTCGCTTGGTTCGTATAGGACCTTATGTGGACCTGTCCGGTAAATTAATGGGATGGGCCTCATTTAAAGGTGAGTTAAACGATAAAACGGGGGGTAGTGTCGGAACTTTATCAATGGCTGGATTGGCTTTTGATGCAGATAACGTTGTGTTAGGTTCCTTAATTCCGCGTGGTGTTGTCGTGTCGGATAATGGAACATATATCGGGCCAGTGGCTCCGAACGCTCAAGTATTGGGTACTTCTGGACAGAGTTTGGGGCAGATGAATGCTTCCGGATTTATGGCTGGTGGACAGTCTGGCGTGATGGGGCGGTTATTGGTTCCTGGAATTGCCGTTGATGCTGATGGAAATGTTATTGGGTGGACACGTTATGACGGTGCCGTCGAAAAAGGCAAGGCTATTGTGGGACGCGTTGCCCTGGACGGTAATGTGTTCGATGTTAAAGGAAATGTCGTAGGGACTTATGTTCCTTTGGGAACAGCTGCAGTGACAGAACTGTCTGATCCAATGGGAGTCGTAGATGGTTCCGGCCGGGTGGTTAATGCCCAAGGTCAAACACAGGGGCTTGTGATGAATCATACCTTTGTCATTAATGACGGAAATGTTGTTGGTCGGTTAATGTCAACGTCTCCTGTTGTAAATGATGCTGTTACAGGTCGTATTATCGGTATGGCCGGAGTTGGGGCTGTAACAAATGTAAATGACAATAAACCGTTGGGAACAGTAATGGCTAACGGATTGGTTGTTGATTTAACGAAAAAGGTTGTTGGTGGATTGGTTCCGGAAGGATTACCGATTACTACTCGTTTGACAGTGATGGGGCGCGGAATTGTCAGTGGACAAACCGTTGTTGATGGTAAAATAGGCGGTTATGCTCTGGGAACACAAACGGGTGTTGTCTATAATACGGATAATGCTATCTCTGGTGCTATTTTGCCTGCCGGGACCTTCATTGATCGTAATGGTGCGGTTATTGGTCGTAGCTCTGGTACAGCTTTGATTGTTGATAAAAATGGTAAGAAGTTGGCCGAATATATGGCTTTTGGGTCGGCTTTAACCCTAGATACAAAGTGGGCTGGCGGTATTATGCCGATGGGTGTTGCCATTAATGATGATGGATATCATATCGGTGCCGTTGTGGCTGATGGTATGATTGTCGGGAAAGATGGCGTTTTAATGGGCCGTATCATGACCGATGGAACTGCTGTCGGTATGGCTGATAGAACTGTCTTTACAACAATGCCGTATGCTGGTCATACAGTCAAACAAGGGTTGCCGTTTAGCTATAAAAACTTTGTTTTAGGACGGACAACTGTAAGCGGTGATATTTTAGATGCAACCGATAAAAAAGCCTATCGGATGTTGGATGATGGAACGATTCTTGGTAAAGAAATGCCGTTGGATGGTGCTGTACTTTCCTTCAATCCTGCAACTGGTCACGAAGGAGAAGTTCTTGGTGGATTGGATGGCGCTGGAAAGGTTGTGTCTGTGACAGGTAAAGACGTTGGTACAATTGCTGTAAACGGTTCTGTTAAGGGAAATCATAAGCTGAAAATTTTGGGTGCTTTGGTGCCAGAACCTCTCATTGTAAACGATTGTAAGATGGTCGGTCAAACATCCTATAACGGTCAAGTCATTGATGGTCGAGGAAATATTGTTGGTCGTATTACTCCGGATAAGTGGGCGGTGAATACCTCGGGTGAAAAAATCGGTCGAGCTGTTCGAAATGGAGCAGTGTTGTCTCCAACAGGTGATTTCCTTGGTCGGACATTGCCGGATTCTACCGTCGTTGATACGCAAGGGGCTAACCTCGGATGTGCCCGTAATGATGGGTCTGTGGTGGATAATGCCGGTAATGTTATCGGGCATGTGTTAGAACGTGGTCTTGTCCTTGATAAAGACGGTAATCCAATTGGACGGGTTAAATTTGACGGAACAGTCGTTAATAAAGATGGTGTTGCTATCGGTAAAGTTCTTGGTGACGGAAAAGGAACCGTTGTTGACTTTGACGGCAATGTTATCGGACGGGTTGTTTCTCCAGATGAAGAGTTGATGTTCAATGAAGACGGAACAATTGCCGGTACTTTTGGACGGAACGGATTGTATAAATCTCCGGATGGAACACCACAATTCCAAGTATTGCCCAATGGTGATATCATTGATCCGGTAACTGGTCGCAAAATTGCAACCTTAACGGATGATGGCCGTTTGTTGGATATGAATGGCAATGAAATCAGCGATATTCGTGTTTTGCGGGATGCTGATGGAAACTTTATCGGCTTGGTCGATGATAAAGGAAATATCCTGAACTTTGATGGACAAAAAATTGGTCAAGTGATGCCGGACGGTCGTATCGTTGATAACAATGGTGATGTGATCGGTCAGATTCATCCGGATGGAACGATTTCATGGGATAATACTGAATGTAAAAATGCTCAGTACAACGGTGAAGTACGTGATGACAAGGGTAATTTGTTGTACACAATTAAGTGTGGTAAGGTCTATGACAAGGATGGTAAGTTAATCGGTACAATTGATGCCGACGGAAACATGTTTGATTTAGATGGAAATTACATGGGACGTATCGATAAAAACGGTAATGTGTACGATAAAAACGGTAAGCTCATCGGTAAGTTTAAACCAACTGGAACACAAGATACAGAGTGTGAAAATGCTCAGTATAATGGGGAGGTTTATGACAAAAATGGCGAATTGTTGTATCGAATTGAATGTGGTAAAGTTTACGATAAAAATGGTAAGTTGATCGGTACAATCGATGCAAATGGTAATATGTATGGCTTGGATGGGAAATACATGGGGCGTATCGATGAAAACGGCAATGTGTATGATAAAAATGGTAAGCTGATCGGTAAGCTTAAATCAAATTCTTCAGGTGTTTCTTGTCCAAATGCTCAGTATAATGGTGATGTTCACGATAAAAATGGCAATTTGTTATACACAATTAAGTGCGGTAAGATTTATGATAAATACGGTAACTTAATTGGTACAATCGATGCAAATGGTAATATGTATGACTTGGATGGGAAATACATGGGGCGTATCGACAAAGATGGAAATGTATATGATAAATATGGTAAACTTATTGGTAAGTTTAAATCAAATTCTTCAGGTGTTTCTTGTCCAAATGCTCAGTATAATGGTGATGTTCACGATAAAAATGGCAATTTGTTATACACAATTAAGTGCGGTAAGATTTATGATAAATACGGTAACTTAATTGGTACAATTGATGCAAATGGTAATATGTATGACCTAAGCGGGAACTACATGGGGCGTATCGACAAAGATGGAAATGTATATGATAAATATGGTAAACTTATTGGTAAGTTTACAGCAAGTTCAGGTAGTGATTCTTGTCAAAATTATCAGTACAATGGTAAGGTTAAAATTAAAAAAGATGGAATTTTCAAAAGAATCTGGTATCGCATTAAATGTGGAAAAGTCTATGATCCCGAAGGAAAGCTTGTAGGAACGATTGATAATAAGGGTGAGGTACGCGGTCTTAACGATGAACCGATTTTTCCGGTTACCCCTGGTGGTGAGTCTAACGATCCGACGACAGGAGAAACGACAGTCCATGAACCAGAACCAGAAACGAATAACGAGGATGATAGAAAAGGTACTCACGGAGGAACAGATACCAAATTTAAGGATATTATAACAGAAGAACCACCTTCTACTCCTGGTGCTGTTGAACCAGGTGCTTTTGGGGCTGGCTCTTCCGGACGGAGAATCTTTGTCGGGGATAAAGTGTTCGAAATCACGCCAAAGGGGTCTTTAATAGATAGTACCGGAACAGTTGTCGGTTACATGGGGGATGATGGTCGTCCGTATTCCTTAGACAATCATTTGTTGGTTGGTGGCGGAGATGCCCAAGGCCGGACTCGCCCTAATCTGGATCAAAAAGTTGAAAAACATCCAGAACAGATGGCTCAAATGCAACAATTGTTAGCGCAACGTCGTCAACAAATGCGCGAAAAGATGAAGAACTTCTCTCGCATTAAGCCAGATGGACGGACTTTGGCTCGGGCTAAGAAAAAAGAAGATCCGGATTGGGGTGAAGAAAAGATTGTATCAACATATCCAGTTGATATGTCCCGTATGATCTTAAAGGATAAGGCTATTCCGGCTGTCTTGGTTCACTCTATCGATTCCAGATACACCAATATTCCTGTTACAGCAATTGTTGAACGGCATATTTATGCTGAGCAAGGACGGAATATCATTATTCCTGCCGGTAGTCGGGTTATTGGAAAAGCTTCTGGCAGTGGTGGTGAAAATCATGTGGCTAAGCTTGAAATTTCTTGGGAGCGTTTAATCCGCCCGGATGGTTCGGCCTTTAAGTTCTCGGCTCAATCTGGTGATGCCCAAGGTCGGGGTGGTGTAGCCGCCTATCTGGATGAACAAATGATTGTTAAGTATGGGAAACCTGTCATGACATCATTGTTAACGTCAGCAACAGCTTATATTTCTGCGACAAATAATGATATTACAACAAAGGATAACGGAGATCAGGTACAAAGCGATCGAAGCCAGGCCGCTAGCGATGCTCGAACAAGTTTTATCGATGCGATGAATGGTGTGTTTGAACAACTGCTTGAAGAAGCAACAAGCATTAAGCCAATTGTTTGGGTACCAGCTGGAACTCGGTTGACAATTTTCTCTAATGCTGATCTGTGGTTACGGACAGAAGTCGAAGATGAGCAGGATTATGATGCTGCTTTCGGTGGACAATCCAGTCAGGCTCAGGGAACATCTGGCGGAAACTGGATAGAAAATCGTTCAGGTGAGTTAAAGGAAGCGGCAGAAAACGGTGAAATTGGGGCTGTCGGTGGAGAAGCTGTTGAGGTAGGAGCCGAAGATGGTGAATATTATGAGCCGGAAAATGTCTCTGTTGATCCTATTTATGGTGCTGAGATCATTGGTCCGGAAGGAAGGGGGGCGGAAGTGGCCGTCGAGGAAGCTCCTGAAGAACCAGCGGCTATATCAGAACGGCCTAATCTAGATAGACAGATGATTCAACCGATTATGCCAACACAAAAATCATCTGCTCGGATGTTCTAGGATCAGGGCAAAGGAGGCAATATGGGGACTTTATCGGTAACAGATACGTATCGTGTTCTCGAATCAGCTTTGCGTCCTTTGTCATACTGGTATAACCAAGATAATGTGGAAGACTTGACGGTTAATACCCCTGGCGGTGTTTGGCTACGACTACGGGGACGGCATGCTCATCCATGGCATTTTTATGAAGATCCTAAGTTAACGCGGGAATACCTTAATAATATTTTGTACATCATCGCTAATACCTATGATCAGGCTTTTGATCCGCAAAGCGGTAACCCAGCCGTGTATGCAACTCTGCCAGGGGGACACCGTTTTACTGGTATTGCCGGTCGGAACGTCATGTATGATAATGGGGATTTAACTGGTGGTGTGGCGTTAGATATTCGTGTGTATCGTGAGGATTTGGATATTAAAATGAGTCAGTTTGGCCTTGAAGAAGGCGGACGGCTTCGGCATATTAATAAATTAAAGGGAGTGGAAGATCCTGATGATCCATATGATCGTCTTGTTTTGTCGATTAAGCGGGGTGATCATATTCTTGTCAGTGGCGGAACGGCTACCGGTAAGACAACTTTCCTGAATAATATGATTAAGTTGTTGGATTCCCATAAGCGTATCGTGACGATTGAAGACGTTCGGGAATTGATTGTGCCTCATAAAAATCGGGTACACCTTGTTTTGTCTCGTACGGAGCAGACAAATGCTTTTGACTATAAGAAGGTTATCGATCTTGTTGTTCGGTTTACGCCAGATGCTATTTTGGGTGGGGAAATTTCCGTGCAAAATGCAGGTGCTTTGTGGGAATTGATGAACTCGGGGCATGAAAACTGTTTTGCAACAATTCATGCAGACTCCGCCGAAGATGCTTATAAAGCCTTTTTGGGGCGAATTTTACATAGCTATCCGACAACAGACAGAGAGCGAACTTTGCGAGAAATGCGGGAAAAACTACGGGTTGTGCAGATCAGTCGGGATGGTAATATTCGGGCTGTTACGGAAATTACGTAATTCTTTTTCTATTGGTTTTAAACACCCAAATGTGGGTGTTTATTTTTCTATATTTTTCCGATTGACAAAGATGTATAAATATGGTTTATTGAGGGCATGAAAAAGCTCGGAAAAATGTATGCAAAGACAGTAGGTGATTGTACGGAAATCAAGGATTTCTATACTACATGTAGCGTATTGCCAAGCAAAATAAACCGATGTGTCATGGTCATGACGCATCGGTTTTTGTATATTGATAACCAAACCGAAAGGAAAATAAAATGGAGCAGATGAGAATGAAACGAAACGAAACCGGTCGCAGTATGGTTGAAATACTGGGGGTTTTGGCAGTTGTTGGTGTTTTGAGTATTGGTGGCGTCGCAGGCTATCGCTATGCCGTTGATAAAATGAATGCGAATGAGATTATTAACGAGCTCAGAAAACGGGCGATTACCGCCAGTCAACAACGGGTATTGAATCAGACTTTGAGTTTAGCAGAATATGGAGATAGGGCTTTAATTAAAGGAACATATAGTGTCTCCCCCATTTCTGATTATAACGGAAATGCGTCCCAGTTTGCGTTAGAGGTTGCAGGAGTTCCTGAACGGGTGTGTGACATGATCATCGATTCGGATTGGGCTCTGCCGACGGAAATGGCGGTCAATGGCGGTTCTTGTATTGACGGCGGTAACATCCTGACCTTTGCGTTTAATAATACACTGGAGAGCGCGGATGCCGGAAATGGAGAAACGACTGTTACAACAGTAACCGAAACAACAACAACGGCGACGCAGACCCAGACACAGACAGAGACGACAACGACTCCTGAGGCAACAGAAACTGAGACCGAAACTGAGACCGAGACTGAGACCGAGACTGAGACCGAGACTGAGACCGTGACTGAGACTGAGACCGTGACTGAGACCGTGACTGAGACTGAGACCGTGACTGAGACCGAGACTGAGACGGAAACCGTGTCGCCGGAAGTGTCAGGTGGTGGACAGATTTGTGGTAAAAATGGAAATTGTTATGATTGTTCGAGTAGAGACACGGTATCTGTTTCAGATTCCTCAGAATGTTCCCAATGTGATGGCAGTGGATATACATGGGTGGCGGTAGCTCCTTATGGTAATGATGATATAAGATGTGTATCTTGTTTAGGTTCTGAGTTATCTGATTCAGAAGATCGAATTGAAAATACATGCAAAAAGTGCCAATTGGAGGTAGATTGGAGCAGCAATGTTGCTACAAGTACAGTTTACTTTTGCGCTCCACCACAACAGACAGTGACAGAGCCTGACGAAACAGCGACGGAAACGGAAGTAACGGCGACAGAGGTAACAGTGACAGAGACTAAAACCGTTACAGAAGAAGGATGTCTAACAAATGCGGATTGTAATAATGGATCAGAAACAGGAGAGTATTATTGCAAGAACAAACTAGGATGTACCCAACTGAGCGGAACATGTGAAGAAGCAACACTATACAATAATGGAACAGGATTTCCTTTCGGGGGCAGAACCGTCTATCTATCACAGGAAGGCATGGGATGGCACGCCGCCCAAAACTTCTGTAAAGCACATGATATGAGTTTATTTAATGATCCCCATCCATATTGTACTGACGCAGACTGGGTAAAAATAAAAGAAGATTTATGGGGCTGGTGCACTTCTGGTCCTGAGATCTCAAGCAATGGTAATTCCTGGGAGGGGTGGACAGCGACAGCCAGTGGCTCTTGCCGTGCATTCAAGATATCTCTCTCTGATGGTTATCCCCTCTATAGTGACCATACAGATGACTTTTATTATCGCGCCCTATGTGAATAAGGGTATTTCATAAAGCTCAACAAAAAAACATCCCGAAAATTATCGGGATGTTTTTTATTTTTGCATCAATGAATTACAAAGCAGCTTTGGCTTTAGCAACTAAATCAGCGAATGTTTTAGCATCGTTCAAAGCGATATCAGCCAAGATCTTACGATCTAAGGCAATACCAGCTTTTGCAAGACCATTCATGAAACGGGAGTAAACCATACCGTTTGCACGAACTGCCGCATTAATACGAACAATCCACAATTGACGGATTTCGGTTTTCTTCTTCCGACGATCACGATAAGCGTATTGCAAACCTTTTTCAACTTTTTGCTTTGCAACTGTGAAAACTTTGGAGTTACGACCACGATACCCTTTGGCCATTTTCAAAATTTTATTGTGTTTTGCACGAACTGTCGTGCCGCGTTTTACTCTTGCCATCGTCGACCTCCTTAGTGCATAAATTTCTTAACGATGTTGGCAACAACTTCACAGACAGTATAGCTACCGCGAGCATTGCGTTTCATCTTTGTGGATTTATTAATCAGAAGGTGGCGTTTATAAGCATGTCCGCCTTTAACTTTACCCGTCGCAGTTTGTTTAAACCGTTTTTTGACGGAACTCTTTGTTTTCAATTTTGGCATTTTATTTTCCTTTTCATTAAGTTTAAAAAACCAGCCTGAAGGCAGCCAATTACGAGCCTTTTTAGCCGAACGGTGCTTATTATATCTATTTTATTGATACTTGTCAAGTCCTTTTTACGGTATAAGAAAAAGGGGGACAAGCCCCCTTCCCTTTTAATCAGCAAGTCTTTACTAAGCCTTAGGAGATGTTTCCCCTGTTTCTCCAACACTACGAATATCAAAATAACGCAGTAATGGAACAGCCACATAAATAGAAGAATATGTTCCTAAAACAGTACCCAAAACCATAGCGATAGAGAACCCTTGCAATGTAGCCCCACCCATAAACAACAGAATCAAAACAACAAACAATGTTGTTAAGCTTGTCAACAACGTACGAGACAATGTTTCGTTAATACTTTTATTCAACACGTCATCAACGCTCGATTTACGGAATTTACGAAGGTTTTCCCGAATCCGGTCATAAGTCACAATAGTATCATTACAATCGTATCCAGCTAAAGATAATAATCCCGCCACAACAATCATATCAAATTCGATATAAAAGAGAGAGAAAAAGCCCAATACTATAATAATATCATGTGCCAAAGACAGCATACATCCAATAGCAAACGGCCATTCAAACCGGAACCAAATATAAACGGAAATAGCTAACAAGGCCAAAATAGATGCTAACAAGCTTTTTTCCTTTAATTCATTCCCGATTGTCGGACCAACAACTTCAACTTGATCATAAGTATAACCAGCACCTAAAACTTCTTTAATACGAGCGACCAAATCATTGGCATTCTCAGAAGCTTCCGGCTTTGCCTGAATTAAGATTGTTTTACCTTCCGTTCCGGCAGATTGAATGGCAAGGTCACGCAAAAACGATAATTTTTCACGTACTTCCTTCATATCGACTGGCGTTTCGGAAGATGCTTCAACCAAAATACCGCCTTCAAAATCAATACCATAGTTCAACCCACGAACTGATAAAGAAGCTATGGAGATAATAAGCAGAACCACCGAAAAAAGGTACCCTAATTTCCGTTGCCCCATAAAGTTGAATTTAAACTGACGTTTTGCAAATATTTTCTTCATATTATCATCCTTTATACATTAATTTTTTTCGGCTTTTTAACTGCTACCCAAGCCATTAACAACAACTTGTTAACAAAAATTGCAGCAAACATCGTCGTAGCCAAGCCTAAACCCAATGTGACACCAAAACCACGAACTGGACCTGAACCTAACCAAAACAGGAAAAGGGCTGCAAATAAGGTCGTTAACTGACCATCTAAAATAGCCGAAAATGAACCAGCAAAGCCTCTTTTCATCACCTCAACCGGAATGCTAACACCGCCAGCCTGTTCTTCTTTCATACGTTCCAAAATCAGGATGTTGGCATCAACAGCCATCGCAATCGTCAATGCTATACCTGCCAATCCCGGAAGTGTCAATGTCGCCCCTAACAAACTGAGTAACGCCAGCAACAAAACACCATTGACTAAAAGTGTTAAATCGGCAATAACACCAAAGAAGCCATAAATGAAAATCATTAAGGCAAAAACAGCAATCAAACCAATAACACAAGCCATAGTTCCGGCCTTAATTGAATCCTCACCAAGTCCCGGACCAACGACACGCTCTTCTGCTACAATGAGCGGTGCCGGCAAAGCCCCTGAACGAAGCAATAAAGCTAAATCGTTAGCTGCCTGAACAGTGAAGTTACCGGTAATAATACCCTTACCCCCCGTAATCGGCGTATTAATAGATGGCGCACTAATGACTTTACCATCCAAGACAATAGCTAAACGACGACCAACATTTTCACGTGTGGCATTGGCAAATTTTTTAGCCCCCATAGATTTAAAACTGAATGAAACCGCCGGAGCACCAGATTCGTCATATGTTTGACGAGCATCCTCTAAGCTTTCCCCACCAACAACAACTGATCGTTTTAGTACGATATATCCTGTTTCGTCACCTGTCATCAACATAGAATCCGGAGATAATTTACCCATCTGAGCTGCCTGAGGAGAAGTTTCTTCATCAACCAAGTGGAAAGTCATTTTGGCAGTTTTACCCATCAAGGCTTTAATTTCGGACGGATCTTGAACACCAGGTAACTGAATAACAATACGATCGATACCTTGTTGTTGAATTTGTGGTTCCTTTGTTCCCAGCTCATCAATACGACGACGAACAATATCAATTGATTGTTCAACTGCTTGACGTTTCATTTGATCTAATGCTTCAGAAGCATAAGCAACGCTCAATGAACTTCCATCAACAGAAATATCCAAAGGAACATTATCTTGTTTTCGGATAATTTCACGAGCTTCGGCAACTTGTGTCGTATTTAAAATTTTAACCTGCATCTTGCCATCAGAAACCGTTAAGCCGGAAAAACGAATTTTACCTTCCCGTAAAGCTGAGCGTGTTAAATCAGACAAAGACGTTAATTTTTCACGAACTAAGTCATCCGTATCAACCTCCATCAACAGGTAGGAACCACCCTGCAAATCTAATCCAAGCGTTACAGGATGAAACCATTTCCGCATACCTTGAGGCAATTGATCATACATGCTTTTAGGCATAAAGTTCGGCAAGGCAAAAAAGAGACCGACTGCCACAACAGCCGAAATCAGCCCTATTTTTAATTTTGAATATCCAAACATTTTATTCTCCTTTTACTTTTATTTCTTTTTATCCTTGGAGGTCGGTGTTTCAAAAACAACCCGAGAAACATAAGAGCGCATAACACGAATACGAACGCCATCAGCAATCTCTACTGTTAGTTCCTGATTGTCATTAACCTCAACAACCGTTCCGACAATACCGGCTACAATAATCTTAGTCCCTTTAATAATCGCATTTAATTCAGCCTCATGCTGTTTGATACGCTTTTGTTGTGGTCTAATCAACAAGAAATAAACAATCAAAACAATTAAGGCAAATTGTAGCATCATACCCATGGTATCAGAAGGAGCTGTTGTAGCTGTTTCCGCTGTTTGGGCAAAAGCTTGTGAAATAAACATCATACTTTCCTTTCGTTAATAATGTTACATACTATAACTATTCCACAGAAAAAATCAACCTTTTTTATATTCAGTCTTCCTTTTTTTTAAGTTGACAGGCTTATCATGCATGGATATAGTATGGCCAGAAGGAGAAAAAAATGAATTTACTAATAGAATATTTAGAAAATTATGACTCAAATTGGGGAGATTTAGACTATAAACACACCGATGATTCGGGATTTGATTTACGGGCTGCTATTACAGAACCCATTATTTTAAAGGCGGGAGAACACATCATTGTCCCTAACGGTATTAAAGTCGAATTTGACGGGGAATTTCCCTTCGGATCCGATATAGGATATGAAATTCAGGTGCGTCCTCGTTCCGGATTAGCTGCTAAAAACGGAATTTCTGTCGTTAACACGCCTGGAACAGTTGATTTTGGGTATCGAGGAGAATTAAAAACAATTCTCATTAATTTAGGCAAAGAGGACTTCACCATTATGCCTGGAGACAGAATCGCACAAGCCGTTGTTTGTCCTGTTCTACACCCTAAAATCATTAAGGTAAGCGGTGTTAATGCTAACACTTCCCGGGGTGGTGGCGGATTCGGATCAACGGGAAAAGCTTAAACAAAATAAGGAAACTGTTGACTTTTAGCGGGTATTCGGTTAGAATGCCTGTCATTATTAATCTGTTATGAAAGGATATAAAATGGCCGCCTATCAATATATTTATGTTATGAAAGATTTATGCAAAACATTTCCAGGAGGAAAAGAAGTCTTAAAACATATTTGGCTTTCTTTTTTTCCAGGGGCTAAAATCGGTGTTTTGGGTCCTAATGGTGCCGGTAAATCCACTCTATTAAAGATTATGGCCGGACTAGATCAAGACTTTGTTGGTGAAGCATGGGCTGCAGACGGAGTAAAAGTTGGTTATCTTCCCCAAGAACCACAACTGGATCCGACTAAAAACGTTATGGAAAATATTATGGACGGTGTTGGTGAAATCCGTGATTTAATGAAACGGTATGAAGAAGTCAATATGGCTTTTGCAGATCCCGATGCCGACATGGACGCCTTGTTGGCAGAACAAGCCGAATTACAAGAAAAAATTGATGCATGCAACGGTTGGGAAATTGAACGAACCATTGCAATTGCCATGGATGCTTTACGGTGCCCTCCAGGGGATGCCGATGTAACCAAATTATCCGGTGGTGAAAAAAGACGTGTTGCTTTGTGCCGTCTTTTATTATCCAAGCCTGATATGCTTTTACTTGATGAACCGACAAACCATTTAGACGCCGAATCAATTGCTTGGTTACAAACATACCTCAAAAACTATACCGGTACAGTTGTTATGATTACACACGATCGTTACTTCTTAGATAACGTAACCGGATGGATTTTGGAAATGGATCGTGGCGAAGGTATTCCGTATGAAGGAAACTATACCAGCTGGTTGGAACAAAAACAAAAACGCTTAGAACAGGAACAAAATGCCGAACGCAACCGCCAAAAAACTCTGGCCGAAGAGTTAGAATGGGTTCGTCAATCTCCTAAAGCTAGACAAGCTAAATCAAAAGCTCGTATTACAGCATATGAGGAATTGTTGAAAAAATCAACAGAAAAAGCGCCTGAAACAGCTCAAATTATTATTCCACCAGGTCCTCGCTTGGGTGATTTGGTTCTAAAAGCTGAACATTTAAGAAAAGCATTTGGTGATAAATTGCTTTTTGAGGATTTAAGCTTCAACTTGCCTGCCGGTGGTATTGTTGGTGTTATCGGACCAAACGGAGCCGGAAAAACAACCTTAATGCGTATCATTACAGGACAAGAACAACCAGATGAAGGTACTTTCCGCGTTGGTGAAACTGTAAAATTAGGCTATGTGGATCAATCTCGTGACAGTTTGGATCCCAATAAAACCGTATGGCAGGAAATTTCCGGTGGATTAGACATTTTAACCCTCGGAAAACGGGAAGTAAACTCTCGTTCTTATGCCTCTCAATTCAACTTTAAAGGTCCCGACCAACAAAAGAAAGTCGGCGTTTTATCCGGTGGTGAACGCAATCGAGTTCATATGGCTAAAATGCTCAAATCCGGAGCCAACGTTTTATTATTAGACGAACCGACAAACGATTTGGATGTAGATACATTGCGGGCTTTGGAAGAAGCTTTAATGGACTTCCCCGGTTGTGCAGTTATCACATCTCACGACAGATGGTTCTTGGATCGTTTAGCCACCCATATTTTAGCTTTTGAAGGCGACAGTCAAGTGGTCTTTTTCGAAGGAAACTATGCTGAATATGAAGCGGACAAACATCGTCGTTTAGGAACAGATGCCGATCAACCGCATCGGATTAAGTATAAACCAATTGAACGATAAAAAGCACAATAAACCCGCCTGTAATGGGCGGGTTTATTCAATTATTTCATCAATATCTTCTTTAAATACTGCCCTGTATAACTACAAGGACTTTCAGCGATTTGCTCTGGGGTTCCCGTTGCAACCACCTGACCGCCGCCATCTCCTCCCTCCGGCCCCATGTCAATAATATAATCGGCCGTTTTAATGACATCCAGATTGTGTTCAATAACAACAACTGTATTTCCTTGTTCAACCAGAGCATGTAACACTTCCAGTAATTTTTGAATATCCGCAAAATGAAGACCTGTTGTCGGTTCATCTAAAATATACAATGTCTTACCAGTACTACGACGAGACAACTCTTTAGATAATTTAATCCGTTGCGCCTCCCCTCCCGATAAAGTAACAGCTGATTGACCTAAAGAAATATAACCTAAGCCAACCCGTTGCAACAAAGCACACTTATCATGAAGAGCGGGAATATTCTTAAAGAAATCTGCGGCCTCATCAACCGTCATTTCCAAAACATCTGCGATAGATTTATCCTTATATTTAACCTCTAGGGTTTCCCGATTATATCTCTTTCCATGACAGGTATCGCATTCAACATACACATCTGGCAAAAAGTGCATTTCTATCTTTAACACACCGTCGCCACAACAGGCTTCACATCGTCCTCCCTTAACATTAAAGGAAAAACGACCAGGCTTATATCCCCTGACTTGAGATTCTGGAAGCCCCGCAAACCATTCTCGAATCATTGTAAACATGCCTGTATAAGTTGCCGGATTGGAACGAGGTGTCCGCCCAATAGGCGTTTGATCAATATCGATAATCTTATCAATATATCCCATACCTCGCATTCTGCTATAAGGTCCGGCCGATTCTTTCGACTTGTTCAGTAACTGATTCAAACCTTTATACAATGTTTCAATAACCAAGGACGACTTACCACCACCGGATACCCCTGTCACACAAGTGAATGTCCCCAAAGGAATATCAACCGTTACATTTTTCAAATTATTAACCGTTGCACCCTCAATTGTTAAAAATTTACCGTTTCCCTGACGACGCATTTTAGGAACAAGAATCTGACGCATACCGGATAAAAATTGACCCGTTGTTGAAATCGGATTGTTCATAATTTGACGGGGTGTTCCCTGTGCCACAATATGCCCACCGTTCCGACCGGCCCCCGGCCCCATATCAATAACATAATCCGCCGGTCGAATTGCATCTTCATTATGTTCAACAACAATAACCGTATTCCCCAAATCCCTGAGATGAAATAATGTTTCCAAAAGTTTATCATTATCCCGTTGATGTAATCCAATAGATGGTTCATCTAAAACATACAAGACACCTGTTAATCCAGAACCTATCTGACTGGCTAAGCGAATACGCTGAGCCTCTCCGCCCGACAGTGTCCCCGCCATTCTGTCTAACGCCAAATATCCTAAGCCAACATTTTCCAAAAAGGTTAATCGATCTATGATTTCCTTTAAAATACGAGAAGCTATTTCTTTCTTTTGAGGCGATAGAGTATCATTTAATCCTTTAAACCATATTAATGCATTCTCGATAGAGATATGAGTCGCCTCAGAAATATGTTTGGCGCCAACTTTAACGGCCAATGCCTCCGACCGCAACCTATGGCCATGACATTCTTCACAAGGAAGAGTCTTTTGATATTTAGAAATTTCTTCCCGCATCCAATCCGATTCTGTTTCCAGATAACGGCGTTCCATGTTGGGGATGACACCTTCAAAATCACGGGTACCATTATGATAGCCATAAAGAACTGCTTGTTGCATTTCCTTAGGTAAATTTTTCCAAGGTTTATTTAAGTCTAAATCCTTTAAAATACGTTGCATGCCACGCAAAGCAGCTGCATACCATTGAAACATATCATCACCATGACTCCAAGGTGCAATAGCCCCTTGATTAATACTTTTAGATGTATCAGGAACAACTAAATCCGGATCCACATATTGACGGAATCCTAAACCTGAGCAAGCGGGACAAGCTCCTTGCGGATTATTAAAAGAAAATAAACGAGGC